>NZ_CP123620.1:2750212-3055791 GCF_029873215.1 Nocardioides sp. BP30
GCCTACCGCGACCAGGTCCTGCTGCCCGGCGTCAAGGCGCGCGTCAGCGTCGAGGCGGGCATCCGCCAGGGATGGCGCGAGTACGTCGGGGACAACGGGCGGATGGTCAGCCTGGAGCACTACGGCGCCAGCGCGGACGGTGCGCGCATCTTCAAGGAGTTCGGCTTCACCGCCGAGGCGGTCGCCCAGGCCGCACGCGACAGCATCGAGGCGGCCGCCCACTGAGGCGGTGCGCTCGCGCGCTAAAGTCGAATTGGATCGATCAAAACGAACGGGAGTTCCATCATGAGTGACCGTCTCAAGGCGCTGGCCGATGCCGGCGTGTCCATCTGGCTCGACGACCTGTCGCGCGAGCGCATCGAGACCGGCAACCTGGCCGACCTCGTCAAGGAGTCGTCCGTCGTGGGCGTGACCACGAACCCGACCATCTTCGCCGCGGCGATCGCCGACGGCGAGCGGTACGACGACCAGGTCGCCCGACTCGTCGCCGAGGGCGCCGACGTCGACAAGGTGATCTTCGAGCTCACCACCGAGGACGTGCGCAACGCGTGCGACATCCTCGCTCCGGTCGCCCAGGCGACCAAGGACGACGGACGGGTCTCGATCGAGGTCGAGCCGACCCTCGCCAACGACACCGAGGGCACCATCGGCAGCGCCAAGGCCCTGTGGGCGGCCGTCGACCGGCCGAACGCCCTGATCAAGATCCCGGCGACCCTGGAGGGTCTGCCGGCCATCACCGCGGCGATCGCGGCCGGGATCAGCGTCAACGTGACGCTGATCTTCTCCGTCGAGCGCTACCGCGCCGTGATGGACGCCTACCTGACCGGCCTGGAGCAGGCCAAGGAGGCCGGCATCGACCTGTCGACGATCCGGTCGGTGGCCAGCTTCTTCGTCAGCCGCGTGGACACCGAGATCGACGCGCGCCTGGAGAAGATCGGTTCGGACGACGCGCTCGCGCTGCGCGGCAAGGCCGCGGTGGCCAACGCCCGTCTCGCCTACGCGGCCTTCGAGGAGGTGCTCGCCAGCGACCGGTGGCGCACGCTGGCCGACGCCGGCGCGAACGCGCAGCGCCCCCTGTGGGCCTCCACCGGCGTGAAGAACCCGGCGTACCCCGACACCCTCTACGTCGCCGACCTCGTCGTCGCCGACACGGTCAACACCATGCCCGAGAAGACCCTGCAGGCCTTCGCCGACCACGGCGAGGTCAAGGGCGATCAGGTCAGCGGCAGGGGGGCCGAGGCCCAGCAGGTCTTCGACCAGCTCGTCGCCGTCGGGATCGACCTGGACGACGTGTTCCTCACCCTGGAGAACGAGGGCGTCGACAAGTTCAAGGGCTCCTGGACCGACCTGCTCGACACCGTCAAGGGCCAGATGGAGAGGGCAGGGGCCTGAGGGTGGGAGCCGCGCCTGTGACAACGACTCCGGTTGATCCCACGGGTACGGCGGCCTGGGGCCGTCTGTCCCAGTACGCCCAGGGCTTCGCCCCGGATCTGCGCGGCTGGTTCGCCGCCGATCCGGGGCGGGCCCAGCGGCTCACCTTCGACGCCGCCGACCTGCACGTCGACCTGTCGAAGGGCCTGATCACCCAGGAGATCCTGGACGCCCTGGTCGAGCTGGCCGGCGAGGTCGGCCTGGAGGAACGTCGCGAGGCGATGTTCCGCGGTGAGCGCATCAACGTCACCGAGAACCGCGCCGTCCTGCACACCGCCCTGCGGCTGCCCGAGGACGCCACGCTCGTGGTCGACGGCGTCAACGTGGTCACCGAGGTGCACGAGGCGCTGCGGCACATGTTCGACTTCGCCGAGCGCGTCCGATCCGGCGCGTGGACCGGCGTCACCGGCCGCCGTATCCGGACGGTCGTCAACATCGGCATCGGCGGCTCCGACCTGGGCCCGGTGATGGCCTACGAGGCGCTCGCCCCTTACCGGAGCCCCGAGATCGAGTGCCGGTTCATCAGCAACATCGATCCCACCGACGCGGCCCGCAAGCTGGCCGACCTCGACCCGACCACGACCCTGTTCATCGTCTCCAGCAAGACCTTCTCCACGCTGGAGACCCTCACCAACGCGCGACTGTGCCGCTCCTGGCTGCTCGACAACCTTCGCGCCCAGCGGGTCTTCGAGGGCAAGGACGAGGAGGCCGTCGCCCGACACTTCGTCGCCGTCTCCACGGCGCTGGACAAGGTCGCCGACTTCGGCATCGACCCGGCGAACGCGTTCGGCTTCTGGGACTGGGTGGGCGGCCGCTACTCGGTCGACTCCACGATCGGTACGTCGCTGGCGATCGCGATCGGTCCCGAGCGCTTCACCGAGTTCCTCGGCGGGATGCACGCGATGGACGAGCACTTCCGCCACACCGAGCTGACCCGCAACGTCCCGGCGCTCATGGGCCTGCTCAACATCTGGTACGGCAACTTCCTCGACGCCGGCACCCACGCGGTCCTGCCCTACGCCCAGCTCCTGCACCGCTTCCCGGCCTACCTGCAGCAGCTGACGATGGAGTCGAACGGCAAGTCGGTGCGGTGGGACGGCAGCCCCGTGACCACCGACACCGGTGAGGTCTTCTGGGGCGAGCCCGGCACCAACGGTCAGCATGCCTTCTACCAGCTCATCCACCAGGGGACCCGCCTCGTGCCCGCCGACTTCATCGCCTTCGCCACCCCGGCGTACGCGCTCAAGGACGGCGAGACCGACGTGCACGAGCTGTTCTTGTCGAACTTCTTCGCCCAGACCCGGGCGCTCGCCTTCGGCAAGACCGCCGACGAGGTGCGCGCGGAAGGTACGGCGGAGGCGATCGTGGCGGCCCGGGTCTTCCCCGGCAACCGTCCGACGACCTCGATCATGGCGCCGGTGCTCACCCCCGCCGTCCTCGGACAGCTGATCGCGCTCTACGAGCACATCACCTTCACCCAGGGCGTGGTGTGGGGCATCGACAGCTTCGACCAGTGGGGCGTGGAGCTGGGCAAGCAGCTCGCCCTGCAGATCAGCCCGGCGGTCTCCGGCGACGAGAAGGCGGCCAGCGCCCAGGACCCCTCCACCAGGGCCCTGATCGACTACTACCGGAGCCACCGGAAGTGAGCCCACGTCCCGCCCGGGCCACCGCGCCGCGCGACAACCCGCTGCGCGATCCGCAGGACCGCCGACTCCCCCGGATCGCCGGCCCCTGCGGGCTCGTGCTCTTCGGGGTCACCGGCGACCTGTCGCGCAAGAAGGTCATGCCGGCGATCTACGACCTCGCGAACCGGGGCCTGCTGCCACCGGGCTTCTCGCTGACCGGCTTCGCCCGCCGCGACTGGGCCGACGAGGACTTCGCCCAGGTCGTGCACGACGCGGTCAAGGAGCACGCCCGCACGCCGTTCCGCGAGGAGGTCTGGGACCAGCTCGCCGAAGGGTTCCGGTTCGTCCCCGGCGACTTCGACGACGACGAGGCGTTCGAGAAGCTGCGCGCCACCATCGAGGAGCTCGACGAGGCGCGCGGCACCGGCGGCAACCATGCCTTCTACCTCGCCATCCCACCCGGCTTCTTCGGCGCGGTCGTCGGTCAGCTGCGCGAGCACGGCCTGACCGAGGCCGAGGGTGCCTGGCGTCGGGTCGTGGTGGAGAAGCCGTTCGGCCACGACCTGGAGTCGGCCCGCAAGCTCAACGGGGTGCTCGACGAGGTCTTCCCCGAGGGGTCGATCTTCCGGATCGACCACTACCTCGGCAAGGAGACGGTCCAGAACATCCTGGCGCTGCGCTTCGCCAACACCATGTTCGAGCCGATCTGGAACGCGAACTACGTCGACCACGTGCAGATCACGATGGCCGAGGACGTCGGCATCGGCGGACGTGCGGGCTACTACGACGGCATCGGCGCCGCCCGCGACGTCATCCAGAACCACCTCCTCCAGCTGATGTCGCTGGTGGCGATGGAGGAGCCGGCCACCTTCGACGCGCTGGCGCTGCGGATCGAGAAGCAGAAGGTGCTCGGGTCGGTACGCCTGCCCGACGACCTGGAGGCCACGACCGCCCGCGGGCAGTACGCCGCCGGCTGGGCGGGTGGCGAGAAGGTCCCCGGCTTCCTGCAGGAGCAGGGCATCTCCCCCAAGTCCACCACCGAGACGTTCGCCGCCGTCACGCTCCACGTCGACAACCGGCGCTGGGCCGGGGTGCCGTTCTACCTGCGGACCGGCAAGCGGCTCGGTCGTCGGGTGACCGAGGTGGCGATCGCCTTCAAGCGCGCCCCGCACCAGCTGTTCAACCCCACCGCGACCGAGGAGCTGACCCAGAACGCCCTCGTCATCCGGATCCAGCCCGACGAGGGCATGACCGTGCGGTTCGGCTCCAAGGTGCCCGGCACCGCGATGGAGATCCGCGACGTCACCATGGACTTCGCCTACGGCAGCACCTTCACCGAGGCCTCGCCCGAGGCCTACGAGCGCCTGATCCTCGACGTGCTGCTCGGCGATCCGCCGCTGTTCCCCCGCCACGAGGAGGTCGAGCTGTCCTGGCAGATCCTGGACCCGATCCTGGACTTCTGGGCGGCTCAGGACAAGAAGGGCAAGCGGCCCGAGGCCTACGACTCCGGCGGCTGGGGGCCCTCGTCGGCCGAGGCGATGCTGGCCCGCGACGGCCGCGTATGGAGGCGGCCATGACGCGCCGGCTCACCGGAACCAACAGCGCCGCGATCGCCGCCGAGTTCGTGCGGGCGCGCACCCACGCCGGCAGCCCCGCGATGGGAATGGTGATGACGCTGATCGTCGTCATCGACGAGGACGCTGTCGAGTCCGCCCTGGAGGCGGCCCGGCTCGCCTCCCACGAGCACCCCGCGCGGGTGCTGGCGGTCGTCCTCGGCTCGTCGCGAGGAGCGGCCGACGTCGACGCCGAGGTCACTGTGGGCGCCGGCTGGGGCGGCGAGATGGCGCTGATCCGGCTCTCCGGCGAGGTCGTGCGCCACCCGGAGTCGGTCGTCCTGCCGCTGCTGCTGCCCGACTCGCCGGTGGTGGCCTGGTGGCCGGGTGCGGCGCCGGTCGATCCCGCCAGCGACCCGCTCGGTCGGCTGGCGCAGCGCCGGATCACCGACACCCAGACGGTCAGCAACCCCAGCACCCGCGCGCTGCACGTCCAGTGCGCGGCCTATTCGCCGGGCAACACCGATCTCGCCTGGACGCGGCTGACGCCCTGGCGCGCGCTGCTGGCGGTCGCCCTGGACCAGCATCCGCTCAAGGTGACAGGTGGCTCGGTCAGCGCCGAACGGGTCAACCCCAGCGCCGACCTGCTGGTCGCCTGGCTCGCCAGCCGACTGCGCGTCGAGGTGAAGCGGACCGTCTCCCCGGGCCCGGGCGTCACGGACGTGGTGCTCGAGACCGCCAAGGGCCCGATCCGGATCCACCGCGAGGACGGACGGCACGCAACCTTCACCTCCCCGGGCAACCCGGACCGACCCGTGGCGCTCAAGCGACGCGACGTGCCCGAGCTGCTCGCCGAGGAGCTGCGCCGGCTCGACGAGGACAACGTCTACGCCGCGACCGCGCGCTACCTCACCCGCAGCGTCGCCGGCCGCACCAGCCGGCGCACTCCGACCAGAAAGGGCTCCAAGAAGTGACCACCACCCCTGAGCCTCCCCAGCCGCGCGTCGAGGTCCACGAGGACGCCGCTGAGCTCTCCACGGCCGTCGCGGGCGAGCTGCTCAACCGGATCGCCGACGCGCAGGCTGCCGGCGGCGTACCGAGCATCTGCCTCACCGGCGGCACGATCGCCGAGTCGATCCACCGCGAGATCGCCCGGCTCGCCCCCGAGTCCGGCGTCGACTGGGGCGCCGTCGAGTTCTGGTTCGGCGACGAGCGCTTCGTCGACCCCGACTCCCCCGACCGCAACGCGGGCCAGGCGCGGGCCGCCTTCCTCGACGAGGTCGGCGTCCCCGCCCACCGCATCCACCAGATGCCCTCCCCGGCGGAGGTTCCCGATGTCGACACCGGTGCGGCCGCCTACGCCCAGGAGCTGCTGGCCAGCGGCGGCCACTTCGACGTGATGATGCTGGGCGTCGGGCCCGACGGGCACGTGGCCTCGCTCTTCCCCGGCTTCCCCCAGCTCGACAGCTTCGACATGCTCGCCGTCGGCGTCACCGGATCCCCCAAGCCGCCGCCGCTGCGCATCAGCCTCACGTTCCAGGCGCTGCGCAACGCCAGCTCGGTGTGGTTCCTCGTCAGCGGCGAGGGCAAGGCCGAGGCGGTCGCCAGCGCGCTCGGCGGAGCCGACCTGCACCAGACGCCGGCCGCGGGCGTGTCGGGCCAGGACGAGACCATCTGGTTCCTGGACCGCGACGCCGCCTCGCGGCTCTAGCCTCGATGCGGTAGTTCCGCGACCGATCCCGGAGTGCCGCGGACGAGCGAGGGGCCCCACACGATGCCGTGTGGGGCCCCTCGCCGCGTGAGGACCCGGTACCCGAGGCGGGAGAGCCCCGAGCCGCGTCAGAAGATGATCTCGCCGGACTTGCGCCGCGACCGCAGGAGGTTGATGGCCTCCTCGAGGATGTCCTCGGCCTCCTTGTCGGAGCGGCGCTCCTTCACGTAGGCGAGGTGGGTCTTGTAGGGCTCGATCTTGGGTGCCGCAGGTGCGTTCTGCGCGTCCAGACCACCCGGCAGACCGCACTTGGGGCAGTCCCACGCGTCGGGCGGGGTCGCCTCGACCGCGAAGGTGATCACCGAGCGGTGCTCGTTGGCACAGAAGTAGGTGACGGCCTTGCGGGGCGCTGCATCGCCGCGCTCCGCCTCGCCCATCGGACCAGCGCCGACCCGGCTACCCCGGATCGCGTTCGCTCCACCAGCCATGTTGTCGTCCTTCTCGAGATCAGTAGGCGAGGAGCAGGCCGAGTGCGATCACGCACGCGAACCAGATCACGCCGATGCCGATGGTCAGCCGGTCGAGGTTGCGCTCGGCGACCGAGGAGCCGCCGAGCGAGCTCGAGACACCGCCGCCGAACATGTCGGACAGGCCACCACCTCGACCCTTGTGCAACAGCACCAGCAGGATCATCAGGGCGCTCGCGATCACCAGCACGATGGTGAAGAGAAGTTCCAGCACGATCGGGAATCCTACGTCACTCGCGCCGCGTCACAACGCAGGCAGGTCATAGAAGCGGCAGATCGCCGCGAACTCCTCGACCACCAGGCTGGCTCCGCCGACCAGCGCGCCGTCCACATCCGGCTTCGCCATGATGCCCACGACGTTGTTCGCCTTCACCGAGCCGCCGTAGAGGACCCGTACGCCGGCACCCGCGGCCTCGCCGTACGTCTCCTCGACCTGGGCCCGGATCGCGGCGCACACCTCCTGGGCGTCCTCGGGGGTGGCGACCTCGCCGGTACCGATGGCCCAGACGGGCTCGTAGGCGATGACCAGACCGGCCACCTGCTCCGCGCTGAGCCCGGCGAGCGAGCCGACGGTCTGCTCGGTGCAGTGGTCGACGTGGGTGCCGGCCTGACGGACCTCCAGGCCCTCGCCGACGCAGACGATCGGGGTGATCCCGGCAGCCAGTGCTGCGGCGGCCTTCTGCGCCACCAGCGCGTCGGTCTCGCCGTGGTACTGGCGACGCTCGGAGTGGCCGACCACCACGTAGCTCACGCCGAGCTTGGCGAGCATCCCCGCGGAGATCTCCCCGGTGTAGGCACCGCTCTCGTGCACCGACACGTCCTGCGCGCCGTAGCGGATGGAGAGCTTGTCACCGTCCACCAGGGTCTGCACCGAGCGGATGTCGGTGAACGGCGGCAGCACCGCTACCTCGGCCTTGCCGTAGTCGTGCCGCTTGTCGGAGAGCGTCCACGCCAGCTTCTGGACCAGCACCACCGCCTCTTGGTGGTTGAGGTTCATCTTCCAGTTCCCCGCCATCAGCGGGGTGCGCTTGGCGCTCATGCCTCGAGCACCGTGATGCCGGGGAGCTCCTTGCCCTCCAGGTACTCCAGCGAGGCACCGCCGCCGGTCGAGATGTGACCGAACTGGTCGTCGGTGAAGCCCAGCGCGCGAACAGCGGCCGCCGAGTCACCGCCACCGACGACCGAGAGGCCGTCGACCTTGGTCAGCGCGGCAGCGACGGCGCGGGTGCCCTCGGCGAAGGCGGCCTGCTCGAAGACGCCCATCGGGCCGTTCCAGAAGACCGTGGCGGCCTGCTCCACGACCCGGCCGAAGGCGGCGCCGGAGTCGGGACCGATGTCCAGCCCGAGCGAGTCCGCCGGGATCTGGTCAGCGGCCACGACCCGCGCAGACGCCTCGTCGCCGAAGGAGTCGGCGACCACGATGTCGGTCGGCAGGACGATCTCGACGCCGTTGGCCTGCGCGCGCTCGAGGTACTCCAGCACGGTGGGGATCTGATCCTCCTCCAGGAGGCTCTTGCCGACCTCGTGGCCCTGTGCCTTGAGGAAGGTGAAGACCATGCCGCCGCCGATCAGCAGCGTGTCGGCCTTGCCCAGCAGGTTGTCGATCACGCCGAGCTTGTCCGAGACCTTGGAGCCGCCGAGGACGACGGCGTACGGGCGCTCGGGGGTGTCGGTGAGCCGACGCAGCACGTCGATCTCGGCCCGCACGAGGCCGCCCATGGCGTGCGGCAGCAGCCGGGCGACGTCGTAGACGCTGGCCTGCTTGCGGTGCACCACGCCGAACCCGTCGGAGACGAACGCGTCAGCCAGCGACGCCAGCTCGGCCGCGAAGGCAGCGCGGGTGGCGTCGTCCTTGACCGTCTCGCCGGCGTTGAAGCGCACGTTCTCCAGCAGCGCCACGTCGCCGTCGGCCAGTCCGGCGACCGTCTCCTGGGCGGAGGGGCCGACGGTGTCGGTGGCGAAGGCCACCGGCCGACCCAGCAGCTCACCGAGGCGCTGGGCGACCGGCGCCAGGCTGTACTTCGGGTCCGGGGCGCCGTCGGGACGGCCCAGGTGGGCCGTCACGACGACGCGGGCACCGGCCTCGGCGAGCGTCTGGATCGTCGGAACGGAGGCACGGATGCGCCCGTCGTCGGTGATCCGGCCGTCCTTGAGGGGGACGTTCAGGTCGGAGCGGACGAGGACACGCTTCCCGGCGACCTCGCCGAGACCGGTGTAGGAGCCCATGGGTCAGAGGCTCTTGCCCATGTAGTCGATCAGGTCGGCGAGGCGGTTGGAGTAGCCCCACTCGTTGTCGTACCAGGAGGCGACCTTGACCTGGTTGCCGATGACCTTCGTCAGCGGCGCGTCGAAGATCGAGGAGGCCGGGTTGGTGACGATGTCCGAGGAGACGATCGGGTCGGTCGAGTAGACCAGGTAGCGACCGTCGGCCGCCTTGCGCACGATCTCGTTGATCTCCTCGACCGAGGTCTCGCGGGAGGCCTCGAACGACAGGTCGGTCAGCGAGCCGGTCGGGACCGGGACGCGCAGGGCGTAGCCGTCGAGCTTGCCCTTGAGCTCGGGCAGGACCAGGCCGATCGCCTTGGCGGCGCCGGTCGAGGTCGGCACGATGTTCAGGGCAGCGGCGCGGGCGCGACGCAGGTCCTTGTGGATGTTGTCCTGCAGGTTCTGGTCGGCGGTGTAGGCGTGCACGGTGGTCATGAGGCCCTTGGTGATGCCGATGCCCTCGTGCAGCGCCTTGGCCAGCGGAGCGAGGCAGTTGGTCGTGCAGGAGGCGTTGGAGACGACGGTGTGCTGGTCGGCGTCGTAGATGCCCTCGTTGACGCCCATCACGATCGTGGCGTCCTCGTTGGAGGCCGGCGCGGAGATGATGACCTTCTTGGCGCCGCCGTTGTCGACGTGCGCCCGGGCCTTGGTGGCGTCGGTGAAGAAGCCGGTCGACTCGACCACGATGTCCACGCCGAGGTCGGCCCACTTCAGGTTGGCGGGGTCGCGCTCGGCGAAGGCCTTGATGACCTGGTCGCCGACCTTGATCTCGCCGTCGGCGGCGGACACGTCGGCGTCGAGCGTGCCGAGGATGGTGTCGTACTTGAGCAGGTGGGCCAGGACGGCGTTGTCGGAGAGGTCGTTGACGCCCACGATCTCGATGTCGAGACCGGAGGCGCGCACGGCGCGGAAGAAGTTGCGGCCGATGCGGCCGAACCCGTTGATGCCTACACGAACGGTCATGGTTCTTCTCCTGGTTCGGGGCCTTTGGTGACCCGCGGCTTGGATCGGGCCTTCGGTGACCCATCCCGACCCTACCGAGTCCGCCCGGAGACTGCCGAGGGAGCCCGAGCGCAGGTTCCACCGGTCGGACGCACGGACCCGCACTGCCGTCACCCCGTGCCCGCGGCGGCGCCGCGCGCTACCGGTGAGTACGCCGTCGCCATACGCATGGAGCCGTTGTCGATAACGTTTTCGATCAGTAGGGTCTGCCCATGGTCCCGCCCCGCGTCACGATCCGCGAGGTCGCCCAGGCCGCGGGCGTCTCGGTCGCCACCGTCTCCAAGGTGCTCAACGACCGCTACGGCGTCTCGGAGGCCACAGCGGTACGGGTCCGCGCGGTGATCGAGGAGCTCGGCTACGAGTCCAGCCTGGTCGCACGCAGCCTGCGCAACCAGCGCACCAACGTGATCGGCGTCCTGGTCGCGGACCTCGAGCCCTTCAGTGCCGAGGTGCTCAAGGGCGTCGCGGACGTGCTCCGCGGCACCGAGTACGAACTGGTCGCCTACGCCGCGGCCGCCCGCGTCGGCGAGCACATCGGCTGGGAGCGCCGCCACCTCAACCGGCTCAGCGGCACCCTGATCGACGGGGCCGTGCTCGTCACGCCCACCGTGACCGACATCGTGGCGAGCGTCCCGATCGTGGCGGTCGACCCCCATGCCGGTCGATCGGACATCCCCACGGTGGATGCCGACAACGCCCGTGGCGGCTACCTCGCCGGCCAGCACCTGCTCGCCCTCGGACACCGCCGGATCGCCATGATCACCGGACGCGACGACCTCGCCTCGGCCCAGCTGCGCGAGGACGGGTTCCGGGCGGCGCTGCGCGATGCGCACACGCCGTGCGACGCCGTCGAGTTCGCGGCTGGCGGCTACGACCCCGAGGTCGCTGCCGCTGCTGCCCGGACCCTCCTCGACCGGGCTGCCGGTGCCCGACCCACCGCGATCTTCGCCGCCAACGACGCGACCGCCCTGGCCACCATCGACGTCGCGCACGAACTCGGCCTGCGGGTACCCGACGACCTGTCGGTGATCGGCTTCGACAACGTCCCGGACGCGGCGATGAGCGACCCCGGTCTCACCACCATCGAGCAACCGATCCGCGAGATGGGGCGCCGGGCGGCCCAGCTGCTGGTCGAGCGCCTCGACGCCAACGAGGGCACACCCCCTCCGACCGGCGTGCACGTACGCCTCGACACCCGACTGGTGGCGCGGGCCTCGACCGCGGCGCCGGCACGCGGCTGATGCCACGCATCGACCTGTCGCTCAGCGAGCTGTGGGAGCTGCGTGAGGACCTCCCCGAGCCGCCGGGGCTGGACTCCTTCTGGCACGGGACGCTCGCCGAAGCAGCCGGCGTACCGCTCGACGTGCGCCTGGAGCGCGTGCCGTCGATCCTCCCGGGGGTCGTGACCCACGACGTGACCTACGCGGGCTTCGGTGGCGCCCCGATCCGGGCGTGGTTGCACCTGCCGGCGGCTGCCCTGCGGGACGAGGCGCCGCTCGCCGGCGTCGTGCAGTACCAGGGCTACAACGGCGGTCGCGGGCTGCCGCACGAGCACACGTTCTGGGCCCAGGCGGGCTTCGCCCACCTGGTGATGGACACCCGCGGCCAGGGAAGCGGCTGGACCACGGGCGACACCGCCGATCCTGCGGCGGCGGGACCCGCCCAGGGTGGCTTCCTCACGCGCGGCATCGAGCGACCCGAGGACCACTTCTATCGCCGGGTGTTCGTCGACGCCGTCCGCGCCGTCGCCGTGCTCCGCGCCCATCCGGAGGTCGACCCGACGAGCGTGGCTGTCACGGGGCACAGCCAGGGTGGCGGCATCGCGACGGCCGTCGCATCGCTGTCACCGGAGGTGGCCGCGGCGATGCCCGACGTACCCTTCCTCGCCCACTTCCGGCGCGCGGTGGACCTGTCGCCCGGCGATCCCTACGCCGAGGTCGCCCGCTACCTCGGTGCCCATCGTGACCGCACCGAGCAGGTGTTCGCGACGCTCGCCCACTTCGACGCCGCGGTGCTCGCTCGCCGGGCCAGCGCCCCAGCCCTGTTCTCGGTGGCCATGATGGACAGCATCTGCCTGCCCTCGACCGTCTTCGCGGCCTACCACGCCTACGCCGGTCCCAAGGACATCGCCGTCTACGAGTTCAACGACCATGAGGGCGGCGGCGCGTTCCACAGCGCACGCCAGGTCGACTGGTTGCGCGCCACCCTCGCCTGAGACCGCGTCATTAGCACGTTTTTCGCTCAAACTCTGGGCGAAACGCCGTGTCTGCTCTAACGTCTACTTTCACACGAGCAACATCCGCAACATCAGTCACGATCGTGAAGGAATGACGGTGCACACGACCGGACCTCGGACCAAGCCCACGCGACGGGTGGTGGCCCTCGCCGCCGCCGCGGCCGTGCTGGCTGCCATCCCTGTCATCGCCCAGCACCACGGCGGCACGAGCCGTCGCGCGGGTGACCAGGACGGCGACGGCAGCATCGCCCTGAGCGCGGCGAGCCGCTTCACCTTCACGCGGCCGGCGCGCTCCGGCGACCCGCTCGGCTTCTACCAGCGCAAGGACGGGCACTCCTTCGCCGGCGTCCTGGGGAGCACGACGGGCACGACCGCGCCCACCGCCGTCGACGCGAACGGCATCGCCACCACCACCCCGACGCCGACCCCCACACCGGTGACCACGCCGAGCGCGAGCCCGACCGGCTCGGCGACCCCGACGACCCTGCCGGGCTCGGGGACGACGACCACGACCGGTGCACCCACGACCCTGCCGCTCCCGACCGGTGTCTTCCCCGTCGGCGCCGTGGGCAGCTTCGCGGAGCCGGTCGACCTGACGGCGTACAACGGCGTCCTCGACCCGACCGCCACCATCCGGGTGAGCGACGGCACCTCCTCGGCCACGATCGACGCCGCGCTGTACGCGCAGGTCGTCACCACCGTGCGGGCCACCACCACCGCTGTCCCCGGCACCGGCAACGTGCTCATCACCGCCTCGGTCACCGACCAGTACGGCCTCCCGGTCGTCGGGGCACCGGTGCGACTCGCGGGCCAGGCGGCCGGCACATACGGTCCCCGCGTCGACCAGCTCGGCGTGACCAACGCCCTCGGCAAGGTCACCTTCACCGGGCCGGGCTCCGGCACCGGGCCGCTGACAGCGACGGGCTACGCGACCGGCGGCTACCTGGTCTACGCGGACCTCAACGTCAACGACATCCACGGCGGCAAGGAGCCCAGCTACCAGGTGATCGTGGGCACGGTGTCCTACGCCGCCCCGGGCAAGGCGTTCTACCACAACGACAAGCGCATCAAGAACGCCGGCGGCGTCTACGCCGACGCGGCCCGCGGCACCCGTGCGGCCCACGCCAAGGGCTACACCTGGATCGACCAGGACGGTCAGCTCGTGTTCCAGGCCCGCCCCCAGAAGCTCGCCGGAGCAGCGCGCATCTCGCAGGCCGCGGATCTGGTCTGGGTCAACGCCCACGGCTCGCCGTTCAACCCGAAGTGGCTCAAGAAGGGCCGCTTCGAGACCAAGACCTGGGCCGCGATCCAGAACCGGCCCGGCCTGCGCGACGCGGCCGCCACGATGCGCCAGGACGCGAAGTACGGGCTCTCGGTCGAGTGGGAGGTCAAGAACGTCCACCCGTTCACCAAGGCAGCCACGTTGGACGCGGCGTTCGCCAACCTCGCGGCGCTCGCCCGGCAGTACTACGGCACCGCGTGGCGCAGCCGGGTCGAGATCAAGGTGCTCTCCAACCTCTCGGGCGGGCAGAAGTACGCCCTCAAGGTGCTCAAGCACGCGCACGCCGCCGGGTTCACCACGATGTTCCTCTCCCGCGGCAGCACCACCGGGATCCAGATCCCGGCATCGGCTCAGACCTACGTCACCTACGTCCGCGGCGCCCGCAGCGGCCTCTACCCGACCATCCCGGCCGCGACGCAGAATGCGCCGGTCGTGGTGACCTCTCCCCCGCGGCGCAAGTAGCGTCCACGACGCCGATCGCCCGGCCGCGCAGCTGCGCGGCCGGGCGATCGGCTGTTCCAGGCTCGACGGTCGCTCTCGACGCGCCGAACCGCGATGCTCGGCTCAGTCCTCGGCGAGCATGTCGGGCGTCAGCGACGCCTCCGTGTCCGGTACGCCGAGCTCCTCGGCGCGCTTGTCCGCCATCGCCAGCAATCGGCGGATCCGCCCCGCGATCGCGTCCTTCGTCAGTGGGGGCACGTGCAGCTGGCCCAGCTCCTCCAGCGAGGCCTGCTTGTGCTCCAGCCGGAGCTGACCGGCGAGCTTGAGGTGGTCGGGCACCTCCTCGCCGAGGATCTCCATCGCCCGGTCCACCCGCGCGCCGGCAGCGACGGCGGCGCGAGCCGAGCGCCGCAGGTTGGCGTCGTCGAAGTTCGCCAGCCGGTTGGCGGTGGCCCGGACCTCGCGGCGCATCCGCCGTTCCTCCCACGCCATCAGCGACTCGTGGGCGCCGAGGCGGGTGAGCAGCTGGCCGATCGCATCGCCGTCGCGGATGACCACGCGGTCGACACCGCGGACCTCGCGGGCCTTGGCCTGGATGCCCAGCCGCCGGGCCACGCCGACCAGCGCGAGCGCCGCCTCGGCACCGGGGCAGGTCACCTCCAGCGAGCTCGACCGGCCGGGCTCGGTCAACGAGCCGTGGGCCAGGAAGGCTCCGCGCCACGCGGCGACGGCGTCGCACGCGGCACCGGAGACCACGGCGGGCGGTAGCCCGCGCACCGGCCGACCACGCTGGTCGAGCAGCCCGGTCTGGCGCGCCAGTGCCTCACCGTCCTTGACCACCCGCACGATGTAGCGCGAGCCCTTGCGGATGCCGTTGGCCTGAACGATCGCCACCTCGGCATGGTGTCCGTAGACCTCGGCGATGTCCTTGCGCAGACGGCGCGCGGCGGCACCGGTGTCCAGCTCGGCCTCGACCACGATCCTGCCGTTGACGATGTGCAGGCCGCCGGCGAAGCGCAGGGTGGTGGCCACCTCGGCCTTGCGACAGCACGTCTTCGTGATCTGGGTGCTCGAGAGCTCGGCCTTCACCTGTCCCGTCATCGCCATGCGGCTGAGTCTTTCACGCTCGTCAACGACCCGCTTCACTCGGGACCGACCCGAGCGCCCCGGCTGTGACCTCCCGCGCACCCGGTGTGAGCTTCGCGTCCACGTCGTGCTCCTCGCCGGCGCCGTGGGGCAGCGGCACGGTCGTGGCCACGGCGATCCGCCGGTCCTCGGCTCCGACGGCATGGACCTCTCCGGTCAGCCGCGCCCGGACCCGCTCGACGTGCTGGCCGGCCGCCGCGGCACCGTCGGTGACCGCCGCCGAGGCGATGCCCTCGGCGACCACAGCCTCGCTCTTGGCACCGGCGTCCTCGGCCACCCAGAGCTCCACCTCGCCCGGCTCGACGACGCGCCGCAGCGAACGGTCGGTGAAGGCGAACCGGGCGGTCGGCACCCGGAAGGTCACCCGGGTCGACTCACCCGGCTCCAGCGCGACCCGGTGGAAGGCGAGCAGCTGAGCGACCGGGCGCGCCACCGAGGCGATCAGGTCGCGTCCGTAGAGCTGCACGACATCGCTGCCCGCGCGCTCGCCGGTGTTCGTGATCGTGACCTGCACGGCCATCTCGCCGTCGGTGGGCACGGCGGCGTCGGCGCTCAGGTCGGAGGACGCGAAGCTGGTGTAGCTCAGGCCGAAGCCGAACGGGCGCACGGGTGTGGGGTCGGCGCTGGTCACCTCGGAGGGGCCGCCGAGGACGGGACGCAGATAGGAGTACGGCTGCGCCCCTGCCGAGCGTGGCAGGCTGACGGGCAGCCGGCCCGACGGGCTCGCCGTACCCGCGAGGACACGGGCGATCGCGCGACCGCCCTCCTCCCCGGGGAAGAACGCCTGCAGTACGGCCGCGGGGGCGTGGGGGCCGTCGAGCGCCCAGCCGATCGCATAGGGGCGCCCGCTGATGACCAGCAGGACGACCGGCGTCCCGGTCGCCACCACCGCTTCGACCAGCTCGCGCTGCACCCCGGGCAGGTCCAGGGTGTCGGTGTCGTTGCCCTCCCCCACCGTGCCGCGTCCGAAGAGGCCTGCCTGGTCACCCACCACGACGATCGCCACGTCGGCGGCACGAGCACTCGCCACGGCCGCCGGGATGCCGGAGCGGTCGTCGCCCTCGACCTCGCAGCCGGGCGCGAACCCGACGGTGGCCTCCGGCAGCTCGTGGCGAAGCGCCGCCAGCACGCCGGGCACCGCGATGCCGACGGGAACCTCCGGGTGGTGGGCGAGCACGTGGTTGACGAAGGAGTAGCAGCCCATCATCGCCGCGGAGCGGTCGGCGTTCGGGCCGATCACCGCGATCCGGCCGGTGCGTACGGCCTGCGACAACGGCAGGGTACCGTCGTTGCCGAGCAGCACCAGCGACTCCTCGGCGAGCCGGCGTGCGACGTCGCGGTGGGCGGGCCCGTCGATGTCGAGCTGTGTCGGCGGCGGGCCCGCGAAGTCCTCGTCCAGGAGGCCCAGCTGCTCCTTCTGCCGCAGCACGCGCGTGACCGCGCGGTCGACGATCGCCTGCTCCACCTCGCCCGCCCGGACGAGCTCGGCCAGCGGCTCCAGGTAGGCGTCACCGGTCGGCAGCTCCACGTCCACGCCCGCCTCGAGCGCGATCGCGGCCGCTCGGCCACGATCCTCGGCGACCCGGTGCATGACTGCCAGGAAGGCCACGCCGAAGTAGTCGGCGACGACGACGCCGTCGAAACCCCAGCGGTCCCGCAGCAGCTCGGTGAGGTACTCCGGCGAGGCATGCAGCGGTACGCCGTCGACGTCGTTGTACGCGGCCATCACCGACCGCGCCTCGCCGTCGAGCACGGCCATCTCGAACGGCGGCAGGAAGATGTCGGCCATCTCCCGCGGACCGGCCGAGACCGGGGCGTGGTTGCGCCCTGCGCGCGATCCCGAGTAGCCGACGAAGTGCTTGAGCGTCGCATGCACCCCGGCCGACTGCAGCCCCCGAACGTAGGCAGTGGCGATGGTGCCCACGACGTACGGGTCCTCGCTGATGGCCTCCTCGGTCCGGCCCCACCGCGGGTCCCGCACCACGTCGAGCACCGGCGCCAGCCCCTGGTGGATACCGAGAGCCCGCATGTCGGCGCCGATCAGCGCTGCCATCTCCTGCACCAGTCCGGGATCGAAGGAGGCACCCCAGGCCAGCGGCGTCGGGAAGGTGGCAGCCTTCCACGCGGCCAGGCCGGTGAGGCACTCCTCGTGCACCAGGGCAGGGATGCCGAGCCGGGTCTCACTGACCAGCCGGCGCTGTTCCCCCCACAGCCACGCGGCCCGCTCCACAGGATCCACCGGCCGGGTGCCGTAGACCCGGGAGAAGTGGCCGATGCCGTGCTGGGTGACATCGGCGAGCCGGGTCGGCGCGCCCGCTGTCATCTCGTCGGCCATCGGCGCGACGACCTCACCCCCGTGGTCGAGCCAGAAGCCGACCAGCTGCGCCAGCTTCTCCTCGAGGGTCATGCGGGCGAGGAGGTCGGCGACGCGATCGGAGACGTGCGGCATCGCCGTGGGTGAAGTGGTCACGAAGGGCTCTTTCGGGTTGCGAGCGTGCAGGGGGTGGGCAGGTCTCAGCCCTTGACGGCACCCTGGAGGCCGCCGACGATGCGGCGCTCGAAGGCGGTGAAGAACACCAGCGCGGGGATCATCGACAGCGAGGTGAAGGCCAGGACGGCGGCCGTGTCGGAGGCGTACTGGGAGTGGAACTGCTGGATGCCCAGGGGCAGCGTGAAGCTGCTGGTCTTGCTCAGCACGAACAGCGGCAGCAGGTAGCTGTTCCAGCTGGCGACGAACGTCAGGATGCCGGTGGTCAGAACGCCGGGCAGCGACAGCGGCAGCACCATCCGGAAGAAGAAGCCGAGCCTGCTGCAACCGTCGACCGCGGCCGCCTCCTCGATCTCGTCCGGGATCGCCTGCAGGAACGGCACCAGGATGATGATCGTCGTCGGCAGGCCGAAGGCGACCTGGGGCAGGATGACCCCGAGCAGCGAGTCGGTCAGGTTCAGCTTGTCCAAGATGATGAACAGCGGCGTGATGGCCACGGTGATCGGGAACATCAGGCCCGCCGCGAACAGGCCGAACATGAGTCCCCGACCTCTGAACCTGTACCGGGCGATCACGAAGCTGGCCGACACGCCCATCGCGACGACCAGCAGGGTCGTCACCCCACCCACGATCACGGAGTTGGCGAACTCGCGCCAGAAGGTCGAGGACGACAAGACGTTGCTGTAGTTCGCGAACCGCCAGGGGCTGGGCAGGCCGGCCGGGTCGACCGTCAGCTGGGAGTTGTCCCGGAAGCCGCCCAGGACGATGTAGGCCACCGGTGCGAGCGTGAGGCCGATGACGACGAGCGCGATGAAGTAGACGGCGGGGCTGCCCCAGGGGAGCTTCCTCCTCTGCGGACGTCCGCTGGCACGGCGGGAGCGCGACGGGCCGGGGGCGGCGTCGAGGGTCGAGGTCGTCATCAGCGCCTTCCTCCATCGGTCACCGAGCCGGAGATGTCACGCCGAAGCACGAAGCGCTGGTAGAGCAGCGCCACGATCAACGAGATGACGAACAGGACGACGGCGACCGCGTTGCCGTAGCCGTAGAGACCGGTCCGGGGACCGTAGTGCGCCATGTAGGTCGCCATCGTCGAGACTCCGTCGCGGTCGAGGTTGAACTCGCCCCAGACGATCCAGGGCAGGTCGAAGAGCTGGAGCGCGCCGATGATGGACAGGAACGCCCAGATCCGGATCGTGGGGCCGAGCAGCGGGAGGGTGATGTTGCGCTGCATCTGCCAGTACGACGCTCCGTCGATCGAGGCGGCCTCGTAGAGCTCCTCGGGGATGTTCTGCAGGCCGGCCATCAGCAGGATCACGGCGAAGCCCAGGTACTTCCATGTCAGGATCGCCATCAGCGTCCACAGACCGAGGTGAGGGCCGAGCCACTGCACCTCGACGTGGCCGAAGACGTGCAGGTTGGTGAGCAAGGCGTTGATCGCACCGTTGACCGGCAGCATCAGGCTCAGGCCGGTACCGGCGATGACCTCGGAGACGACCCACGGGACGAAGACGAGCACCCGGATGATCGAGCGACCGCGCATCTCGCGGTTGAGGAGCAGCGCGAGCAGGATGGCCAGCGGGCCCTGGATGAGCAGGGAGAGCCCGGCGATCTCCACGTTGTGCAGCACGGCCCGGTGGAACTCCGGATCGGTGAGGATCACCCGGTAGTTGTGCAGGCCGATGAAGTCGCTCGGCGGCCCGTAGCCCTTCCACCGGTAGAAGCCGTAGTAGAAGGCTGCGATCACCGGCAGGATCACGAACGCGACGAAGACGACGATCGCCGGGCCCGAGAGCAGGGTGATCTCCAGACGCTCTCGCCGGCTGGCGCGGGCTCGAGGAGGACGCCCGGCGACCGCGGCGGGGGGCGACACCGCGTCAGCGCCGCCCCCTACCGTGGTCGTGTCGAGCGAGCTCGCCAAGGCCGAGGTGACCTGGGGCGTTTCACTCATCGCTTGCTGTTACCCCTTGGTCGAGGCGTTGTTGACGGCGTCGACGATGCTCTGAGGGTCACTGGACTGGCCCGACATGAAGTTGACGACAGCGGTGTTCAGCGCGTTGCCGATGTTGGACCCGAACAGCGTGTCGAGGAAGAGCACGGAGTACTTCGCGTTGTTCGCGGCCTCGAGCGCCGCCTTCGATGCCGCGTCGGTGACGCTGCCCTGGGCGGCCTTGTTCGCCGGGATCGCGCTGAAGGCGGTGGCGTACTTGCTCTCCTGGTCGGCGGTGGCGAGGAAGTTCAGGAACTCGTTGCACTGCTGGGGCGCCCAGGCCGAGCAGGAGTAGCCGTCGGCGCCCTCCATCATCGCCGTCGCGTCGCCCTTGCCGTCGACCGTCGAGGGGAACGGGAAGTAGCCCAGGTCGGCGAGCGGCTTCTTGTCGGGCGTGAGGTCGCCGACCACACCCGGCTCCCAGGCGCCCATCAGCTCGCCGGCGACCTTGTGGTTCGCCAGCAGGCCGGCTGTGGAGGCGGCACTGCCCTGCGCGGCGGTGTTGAACGCGTCCTTCTCGAACGGCTTGGTCGCGACGAAGGTGCCGAGGTCCTTGCCGGCCTGGAGGAAGCACGGGTCGGCGAACTGGGCGCTCGAGGCGGCCTTGTTGAGCGCGTCCTGGCTGCAGTCCCGGACAGCGAACATGTAGTACCAGTGCGCGGCCGGCCAGCCGTCCTTGCCGCCGACGGCGAGCGGGGTGCCGGCGGCCTGCAGCTTGGCGGCGTCGGAGGTCAGGTCGGCGATCGTCGTCGGCGTACCGGTGAGGCCGGCCTTCTTGAACAGGTCCGTGCTGTACCAGATCCCCTCGGGCGTGATGGAGAGCGGGACGCCGTAGGTCTTGCCGTCGGCCTGGAAGATCGACTGTGCGCCGGTGCTGATGTTGCTCGAGGCGTCGCCGGAGAGGGTGAGCTCGCCGAGCTGGCCCGCCTGCACCATTGCGAGCATCTTGCCGCCGCCGCGCTGGAACATGATGTCCGGCGCCGAGCCCTTGCCGGCCTGCAGGGCCGTTTGGAGCTTGCCGTCGTAGTCCTCGTTCTGGACGCTCTGCACCTTGATCGTCACGTTCGGGTGCTGGGTGTGGAAGGCCGTTGCCGCGTCCTTGAAGAACTGCACGCCGGGCCCGGTCGTGGAGTTGGTCCACAACGTCATGGTGACCTTGGCGTTGGCATCGCCGGACGAGCCCGACGCGTCGTTGCTGCTACCGCAGGCAGCCGTCGTCAGGAGCAGGCCCGCAGCGGCGACGGCGAACGCCGACCGCCGAGCCCGGGTGGGGTTGAAGGACATCAGACACCTCGTTGAGTCAGGTCGGCGTGTGAACCACGCCACAACACCCGGGACTCTCTCAAGCCGAACGCCACCGTGTCAATCGTTATCGATAACGTTTTCGTAGATCGTCGACCCCGTATCGCCGAGCGGCCCGGCGCGACGACGTCAGCGCCCTGCGAGGATCCTCTGGTAAGCGGCTGCGAGCAGTACCGGATCGTGCCGCGCGGAACCGTCGGCCATGGCGATCCGGTCCGTCACCAGCCGTGCTCCCATCGCGTCGGTCATCTCGCGCAGGGCGTCCAGGCCCTCCAGCGACGCGTCGGCCAGGACCGTGTGCACCTGCAGGTCCGGGGCGTGCTCGGCCAGCACGCCGAGGTGGTCGGCCGGTCCGAAACCAGGGGTCTCCCCCGCTTGCTCGGCCAGGTTGAGCACCACCACCACCCGGGCGGAGGTCGCGACGAGGGCGTGGCGCAGCGCGGGCACCATCAGGTGCGGCAGCACCGAGGTGAACCACGAGCCGGGCCCGATCACCACCCAGTCCGCCTCGGCGATGGCCCGCAGCGCGTCCGGGCTGGCCGGCGGATCCTCGGGCTCGAGCGCGATGGAGTGGATGACGCCGTCGGTGGTGGCGACCTCGACCTGGCCCGTCACCGTCGTCAGTGCGTCGGGGTCAGCCGGGTCGATGCCCCGCACCTCCGCCCGGATCTCCATCGGCACCAGGGCCATCGGCAGCACCCGACCCCGGGCGCCCAGGAGCCGACCGACCCAGTCGAGCGCGGCGACGTGGTCGCCGAGCAGCTCCCACAGACCGACGATGAGGAGGTTGCCGAGATTGTGGCCGTTCATCTCCCCCTCGCCGGCGAAGCGGTGCTGCAACACGTTCGCCCAGGTCACGCCCCAGTCGTCGCGGCCGCACAGCGCCGCCAGCGCCATCCGCAGGTCGCCGGGCGGGAGCACGCCGAACTCCCCGCGCAGCCGGCCCGAGGAGCCGCCGTTGTCGGCGACCGTGACCACGGCGGTGAGCTCGTCGACGATGACCTCCTCCAGCAGGATGCGCAGCGCCGACAGCGACGCGTGCAGCCCGTGGCCACCACCGAAGGCGACGACCGAGACGGCGCGCTCCGCGACGTCGGGAGGCAGCAGTCCCACCGATAGGTTGGCGTCGCTCACGCTCACTCCCGGCCCAGGTCGCGGTGGGCGGTGGCCGCGTCGTGGCCCAGCGCCCGCAGTCGTCGGGCGATCTCCTCCGACATCGCCACGCTGCGATGCTTGCCGCCCGTGCAGCCGATGGCGATCCGCATGAAGCGCTTGCCCTCGCGCAGGTAGCCCGGCGCGACCCCCGCCAGCACCGCCACGTAGCCGTCGAGGAACTCCTGGGCACCCGGCTGACCGTAGACGTACTCCGCCACGTCGGCGTCCGTGCCGTTGCGTGCTCGCAGCTCGGGGATCCAGTGCGGGTTGGGCAGGAACCGCATGTCGGCGACGAAGTCCGCGTCGACGGGGATGCCGTACTTGAAGCCGAAGCTGATCACCGTCACCGACAGCCGGGTGCGCTCCGGCGTACCGAACGCCTGGGCCACCCGGTCGGTGAGCTGGTGCACGTTGAGCGCCGAGGTGTCGATGACCAGGTCGGCCAGCGCCCGCAGCTCACCGAGCACGATGCGCTCGCGCTGGAGCGCATCGAGCAGCCGATCCTTGCCCTGCATGGGATGTGGCCGGCGCGCAGCCTCCTGGCGGCGCACCAGCACCTCGTCGGTGGCATCGAGGAACAGCAGTGTCTTCTCCCGGCCCAGCGCCTCGTGCTGGAACTCGTCGATGAGCTGGTCGAAGAATGCGCCCGACCGTACGTCGACCACCACCGCGATCGGCTGCTGCCGGCCGCGAGCGGCGTCCACCAGCCGCACCACGTCCGGAAGCAGTCCGGGCGGCAGGTTGTCGACGACGTAGAAGCCGAGATCCTCCAGCTCCTTGGCCGCGGTGCTGCGGCCCGCACCGGTCATGCCGGTGACGACGACAAGCTCGCCGGAGGGGTCCTGGCCCACGTTCAGATCTCCTCAATCTCGCCGGTGGTGACGTTGACAGCAACCCTAGGGGTCGCGGCGCCGGCTGCGACGGCATCCTTGATGGCGCGCGCCGTGGCCGGGCCGATGCCGGGCACCTCGGCGATCTCCTCGACCGTCGCGGCGCGCAGCTTGCGCAGTGAGCCGAAATGCTTCAGCAGCGTCTTGCGCCGCACCTCGCCCAGGCCGGGGACGTCGTCGAGCAGGCTCTCCACCATCGACTTGCTGCGCCGGCCGCGGTGATGGGCGATGGCGAAGCGGTGCGCCTCATCCCGCAGCCGCTGCAGCAGGTAGAGCCCCTCGGAGCTGCGCGCCAGGATCACCGGATCCTCCTCGTCGGGCAGCCAGACCTCCTCCAGCCGCTTGGCCAGGCCCGCGACCGGGATGTCGTCGATCCCGAGCTCCGCGAGCGCTCGCCGGGCGGCCGCGACCTGGGGCGCCCCTCCGTCGACCACGACCAGACCCGGCGCGTAGGCGAACTTCCGCGGCCGGCCGGTCTCGGGGTCGACCAGCATCGGGCCGCCGTCGCCCTCGACCGAGGTCGAGGTGGCCTGCTCGTCCAGCAGCCGGCGGAACCGGCGCGTGATGACCTCGTGCATCGCGCGGACGTCGTCGGAGCCGTCCTGGCCCTTGATGATGAACCGCCGGTACTCGCTCTTGCGCGCCAGCCCGTCCTCGAAGACGACCATGCTGGCCACGATCTCGCTGCCCTGCAGGTGGGAGATGTCGTAGCACTCGATCCGCAGCGGCGCCTCCTCCAGCGCCAGGGCGTCGCGGATCTCCTCCAGCGCCCGGTTGCGGGTGGTCAGGTCGCTGGCGCGCTTGGTCTTGTGCAGCGCCAGGGCCTGCTTGGCGTTGGCCGCCACCGTCTCCTGCAGCGCCCGCTTGTCGCCGCGCTGCGGCACCCGGACCTGCACCTTGGCGCCGCGGACGTCGGCGAGCAGTGCCTCCATCGTCTCGACGTCGGGCGGCAGCGCCGGGACCAGGATCTCGCGCGGGATCGCCTCGGCGTCCTCACCTGCGTAGAGCTGGAGCAGGAAGTGCTCGACCAGCTCGGCTGTGTCGCCCTCCTCCACGCGGTCGGCGACCCACCCCCGCTGGCCCCGGATCCGGCCGCCGCGGACGTAGAAGATCTGCACCCCGACCTCGAGCGGGTCCTCGGCCAGGGCGATGACGTCGGCGTCGGCCCCGTCGCCGAGCACGACCGCCTGCTTCTCCAGCGCCCGCTGCATGGCACCGAGGTCGTCGCGAAGCCGGGCGGCGCGCTCGAAGTCGAGAGCGTCGCTGGCGGCGTACATCTGCTTCTCGATCCGGCGCAGGAAGCTCGCCGTCTGGCCGCCCATGAAGTCGCAGAAGTCGTCGACGATCGCGCGGTGGTCCTGCGGGCTGATCTTCCCCACGCACGGCGCGCTGCACTTGTCGATGTAGCCCAGCAGACACGGACGCCCGATCTGCTGGCTTCGCTTGAAGACCCCGTTGGAGCACGAGCGCATCGGGAAGACCCGCAGCAGCACGTCGACCGTCTCCCGGATCGCCCAGGCGTGCCCATAGGGACCGAAGTAGCGGGTGCCCTTGCGCTTGGCGCCACGGCCGACCATCACCCGCGGGAACTCCTCGCTCAGCGTCACCGCCAACCAGGGGTAGGACTTGTCGTCGCGGTACTTCACGTTGAAGCGCGGATCGAACTCCTTGATCCAGGAGTACTCCAGCTGCAGCGCCTCGACCTCGGTGTTGACCACCGTCCACTCGACGCTGGCCGCCGTGGTCACCATCGTGGCCGTGCGGGGGTGCAGGTTGCCGATGTCCTGGAAGTAGGACGTCAGGCGCGGCCGCAGCGACTTCGCCTTGCCGACATAGATCACCCGGCCCTTCGCATCGCGGAACCGGTAGACACCCGGCTGGGTCGGGATCTCCCCCGGCTTGGGCCGGTAGCTGCGCGGATCTGCCACGCACCAACCCTAGTTGCGGGCACCGACACTCCCATGCTGAGGTAGCAGGATCGATTGTCTGGTGTCTTAGTATAGTTACATGCGTATCTTGGACCCCTACGGCTACGGCCTGAGCACGAGCCAGGAAGCCGCCGCGGCGTACATCCGGGGCGTCGGCGACATCCTGAAGCTGCGGGCGGGTGCGCTGAGCCACATCGCCGAGTCGATCGCGCACGACCCGACCTTCGCCCTGGGCCATGCCGCACTGGCGCTTCTCGGCCACGAGATGTGCGCGCCGGTCGACGTCGACGCCCGGCTGCGACAGGCCGAGCAACTCGCCGGCCGGACCAGCGAGCGCGAGCGCAGCCACGTCCACGCCATCGGCGCCCACGTCCGCGGCGACTCGCGACCGCTGATCGACCATGTCGCCGCCTACCCGCGCGACGCCCTCCTGCTCTCCTCGGCCGTCCCCACCATCGCGTTCGCCGGCGCCACCGAGGTGCCGGAGGAGTCCTGGGCGATCGTGGAGCGCTGCATCCCCGCCTACGGCGACGACTGGTGGTTCACCGGACTACTCGCCTTCGTGCGACAGGAGCAGCACCGGTACGACGAGGCGCTCGCGCTGTCCTGCCGCTCGCTCGCCCAGGAGCCGGGCGCCGGCCACTCGGCGCACGCCCGCGCGCACGCACACTACGAGACAGGCGACCACGAGGCCGGCCTGGCCTGGATGGACGCCTGGGTCACCGGCGACGGCGCCGAGATCGACTCCCTCTCGCACTTCTCCTGGCACGCCGCGCTGCACGAGCTCTCGATCGGCGACATCGACGCGGTCCGCCGCCGCTACGAGGCACAGCTCCAGCCGGGCAACGCGCTCGGCTGTCGCGCGCTGGTCGACACCGGGTCGCTGCTCTTCCGGTGGGCACTGACCCCGGACGCCGGCGAGGTGCCGGCGATGGCGGAGGTGGTGCGGGTGACCGGCCGGGCCACCCTGGAGCGTCCGGCCACGCCGTTCCTGGCCATGCACGTGGCGGTGGCCCGGCTCGCGCTCGACGACGCGCCGGCGCTGCGCGAGCTGTCGGCCTGGGCGACCCGACACCGGCACCCGACGTTCCGGGAGGTGGTGGCGCCTCTCGCCGACGCCCTCGGCGCGATGGCCTCCGGCCGGTTCGGCCCCGCCGCCGACGCCCTCGGCGCGCTCTCACCGCAGATCCGCCGTCTCGGCGGGTCCGATGCCCAGCGGGAGATCATCGAGGAGGCCCGGATCGCGGCGCTGCTACGGGCCGGCCGCTGGGACGAGGCGCGGGTGCTGCTGGACCTGCGGCTCGATCGGCGGCGCTCCCCGCGCGACGAGGCCTGGCGCGCACAGCTGCTCGACTCCGCGCTCACCCCTGCCGCGCACGGCTAGGCGGATCTCGGTGCCGGGACGGTGGCGTGCGGTGCGCACCGTGCGCGCCGCACGCCACCGTCGTCCGCCTGCCGCGTCAGCTCTTGACGATGTTGCCGCCGTCGACGCTGACGGCGACCTTCTCCAACGACTGCGTGGCCGGGCCCTGCACGACCGAGCCGTCCTTGATGGAGAACTTGCTGCCGTGGCAGGTGCAGTTGATGGTGCCGCCGGAGATCGAGGTCACCGGGCAGCCCTGGTGGGTGCAGATGGCGCTGAAGCCCTCGTAGGTCCCGGCCGTGGGCTGGGTCACCACGACGGCCGCGTCGGTGTAGATCTTGCCGCTGCCGACGGTGACGTCGGAGGCCGGCCCGAGGGTCTGCGCGCTGCTGGAGCCGCTGGAGGAGCCGGCTGCCCCACCGCTGCTCGCCGCCGAGCTGCTGCCGCTCGTGTTGCTGGTGCCGGTGCTGTCGGTGGCGCTGCCGTCGCTCGACCCGCACGCCGCGAGCAGCGGTACGCCGACCCCCACGATCGCGGCGCCCCCGATGACATGCCGACGGGTGATCTTCTGCTCGGTCACAGACCAATTCCTCTCGGTGAAGGTGATTGAACTTCACACTACGTGGGCTCACCGGTCATCCAGACAAGCGAACCTGTGAAGTCTCCGAGAATCACGAGGCGGCAGGCCGTCCGGTTCAACCCCGGCCTCAGCGTGCCTTCGCCGCTGCCTTCGCCGTCGCCTTCGCCGGTGTCGAGGCCCGCTTGCGCGCCGGCTTCTTCGCCGCCGGCGGCTGCGCCGCCTCGCGACCCTGCAGCAGCGGCACGAGGAACCGCCCGGTGTAGCTGGCCGGGTCGGCCGCGACCTGCTCCGGCGTACCCTCGGCGATCACCGTGCCGCCGCGCGACCCGCCCTCCGGGCCCATGTCGATGAGCCAGTCGGCGGTCTTGATGACGTCGAGGTTGTGCTCGATCGTCAGCACCGTGTTGCCCTTGTCGACCAGGCTCTGGAGCACCTTGAGCAGCTTGCGGATGTCCTCGAAGTGCAGTCCGGTGGTCGGCTCGTCCAGGACGTAGACCGTGCGGCCGGTGGAGCGCTTCTGCAGCTCGGAGGCGAGCTTGACGCGTTGCGCCTCACCACCCGAGAGCGTGGTCGCCGGCTGTCCCAGCCGGACATAGCCGAGGCCGACCTCCACCAGCGTCGTGAGGTGACGGGCGATGGCGGGGACGGCGGCGAAGAACTCCACCGCCTCCTCGATCGGCATGTCGAGGACCTCGCCGATGTTCTTGCCCTTGTAGTGCACCTCGAGCGTCTCGCGGTTGTAGCGCTGACCGTGGCAGACCTCGCAGGGGACGTAGACGTCCGGCAGGAAGTTCATCTCGATCTTGATGGTGCCGTCGCCGGCGCACGCCTCACAGCGGCCGCCCTTGACGTTGAACGAGAACCGGCCCTGCTGGTAGCCCCGCATCTTCGCCTCCGGGGTCGCGGCGAACAGCTTGCGGACGTGGTCGAAGACACCCGTGTACGTCGCCGGGTTCGACCGCGGCGTCCTGCCGATCGGCGACTGGTCGACGTGGATCACCTTGTCGACGTTCTCCAGGCCGCTGATCGTCCGGTGCCGCCCGGGGATCGCGCGAGCGCCGTAGATCTGCTTGGCCAGCGAGGTGTAGAGGATGTCGTTGACCAGCGTCGACTTGCCCGAGCCCGAGACGCCGGTGACGGCGCAGAAGACCCCGAGCGGGAACTCGACCGTCACGTTCTTCAGGTTGTTCTCGCGGGCGTCGTGCACGGTCAGGGCGCGGCCCGGCGTCCGGGGCCGGCGCAGCTCGGGCACCGGGATCTCACGCTTGCCGGCCAGGTACTGCCCGGTCATGGAGGACTCGTTGGCGTAGAGCTCCTTGACGGTCCCGCTGTGCACCACCTGGCCACCGTGCTCACCGGCACCGGGGCCGATGTCGACCACCCAGTCGGCCACCCGGATGGTGTCCTCGTCGTGCTCGACGACGATCAGGGTGTTGCCGAGCTCCTTGAGCCGGACCAGGGTCTCGATGAGCTTCTGGTTGTCGCGCTGGTGCAGACCGATCGACGGCTCGTCCAGGACGTAGAGGACGCCGACCAGGCCGGCGCCGATCTGCGTCGCCAGCCGGATGCGTTGCGCCTCGCCGCCCGACAGCGACCCACTCGGCCGGTCGAGCGAGAGGTAGTCCAGACCCACGTCGAGCAGGAAGCGCAGCCGCTCCTGGATCTCCTTGAGCACCCGCTCGGCGATCTGCTTCTCGCGCTCGCTCAGCTCGATGCCGTCGAGGTAGGCGGCGGCCTCGTTGATCGGCAGCGCACAGACCTCGGCGATGTTCTTGCCGCCCTCCTCCTTGGCACCCAGCGTGACGGCCATGGAGACGGGCTTGAGCCGGCTGCCGGAGCAGACCGGGCACGGCACCTCGCGCATGAAGCCCTCGAAGCGCTCCCGGCTGGTGTCGGACTCGGCCTCCCGGTGACGGCGCTCGATGTAGGAGCGCACACCCTCGAAATCGGCGTCGTAGGCGCGCTGGCGGCCGTAGCGGTTGCGGGTGACGACGTGCACCTTCGTGCTGTGCCCGTCGAGGATCGCACGCTGGGCCTTGACCGAGAGCTCCTCCCACGGGGTGTTCAGGTCGAAGCCGAGCTCCTGGCCGAGCGCACCCATCAGCCGCAGGAAGTACTCGGCGATGTGGGCATGGCTCCACGGCTGGATGGCGCCCTCGCCGAGGGTGGCCTGCGGGTTCGGCACGACCAGCTCGGGGTCGACCTCCATCCGGGTGCCGAGCCCGGAACAGGCCGGGCAGGCGCCGAACGGGCTGTTGAACGAGAACGAGCGCGGCTCGAGGTCGTCGGTGTCGATGGCGTGGTCGTTCGGGCACGACATCTTCTCGCTGAACTTGACCTGCTCGCCGGTGTCGACGAAGTCGAAGACGATGAGGCCGCCGGCCAGCTCCAGGGCGGTCTCCACCGAGTCGGTGAGCCGGCGCTTGCTCGACTCCTTGACCGCCAGCCGGTCGACCACGACCTCGATCGTGTGCTTCTTCTGCTTGTCGAGCGTCGGCGGGGCATCGAGCTGGTAGGTCTCGCCGTCCACCCGGGCACGGCTGTAGCCCTGCTGCTGCAGCTGGGAGAAGAGCTCGACGTACTCGCCCTTGCGGCCGCGGATGACCGGCGCGAGCACCTGGAAGCGCCGGCCCTCCTCCAGGGCGAGGACGCGGTCGACGATCTGCTGCGGCGTCTGCCGCTCGATCGGCGCGCCGCAGACGGGACAGTGCGCACGGCCGGCGCGCGCGTAGAGCAGGCGCAGGTAGTCGTAGACCTCGGTGATGGTGCCGACCGTCGAGCGCGGGTTCTTCGAGGTCGACTTCTGGTCGATCGACACGGCCGGGCTCAGGCCCTCGATGAAGTCGACGTCGGGCTTGTCCATCTGGCCGAGGAACTGGCGCGCGTACGCCGAGAGCGACTCGACGTAGCGCCGCTGGCCCTCGGCGAAGATGGTGTCGAAGGCGAGGCTCGACTTCCCCGAGCCGGACAGGCCGGTGAACACGATCAGCGCATCGCGGGGCAGGTCGAGCGAGACGTCCTTGAGGTTGTGCTCACGCGCACCCCGGATGATGAGCTGGTCCGCCACCGCGGTCCCTTCTGAAGAGCTTGACTCGAACACGTGTTCGCCATGCTAGCAGGTGGGCCGAAACGAGCCTCCCCCGCGCGGCTCGGTGGTGCCAGGATGGCTCCGTGACCATGTCCGCCGCCACCGAGGCCGATCAGCTGCGCGCCGCTTCGCGCCGGCTGGTGCGCACCGTCGACGCACTGTCCGACGACGACTGGGCCGCGCCGAGCCGCCTGCCGGGGTGGAGCCGTGCCCACGTGGTGGCGCACCTCGCCCTCAACGCGGAGGGCCTCGCGGGAGCGGTGACGGGCGCCGTCGAGGGCCGGCCCGTACCGATGTACGTCTCCGACGAGCGCCGCGACGGCGACATCGAGGCGCTGGCCGTGGCGGCGCCCGACCGGCTGCGCGACAGGCTCTTCGGCGGCGTGACGACGCTGCTGCAGGCCCTGGCACTGTTGGCACAGGCGCCCGAGGAGGTGGACGCGGCGATGATCGACCGGACGCCGGGTGGCAGGCGCTTCCCGGTCGCGCGGGTCGCCACGATGCGGTGGCGCGAGGTCGAGATCCACCACGTCGACCTCGGTCGGGGCTACTCCCCCGCCGACTGGCCGGCGGAGTTCAGCAGGGCGCTCTTGGAGGAGACAGCGCGCCGCCACCGGGACACGGTCGATGCGACGGTCGTCGCCACCGACCTGGACTGGACGCTGCCGCTGGGCAGCGGCCGGCCCACCGTCACCGGTGCGGCACACGGGCTGGCATGGTGGCTCACCGGAAGGGCGCCGTACCCGGGTGCCGAGGTGACCAGCGAGAGCGGCGTCCTGCCGAGGATCGAGGCGATGTGAGCTACACCGGAGAGGTGACGCCGGGCGGCGCGCCCGACGTCCGCGAGCTGGCCGACCTGACCATCACCAAGGTGGCGGTGGACGAGCGGATGGCCAACAACTGCTACCTCCTGCGCTGCCGGGCGACGGGCGAGCAGTTGCTCGTCGACGCCGCGGCGCAGGCCGCGACCCTGCTGCCCCTGATCGGTGCCGGCGGCGGCCTGTCCACCGTCGTGACCACCCACCAGCACTGGGACCACCATCGCGCGCTCGCGGACGTGGTCGCCGTGACCGGTGCGGCCACCGTGGCCGGCGAGCCGGACGCGGCGGCGATCACCGACGCCACCGGCGTGCCGATCACCCGGACCGTGGGCCAGGGCGACACCGTCGCCGTGGGCGAGTGCGTGCTGGAGGTGATCGCGCTGCGCGGCCACACGCCGGGCTCGATCGCCCTGCTCTACAGCGACCCCCACGGCACCCCGCACCTCTTCACCGGCGACAGCCTCTTTCCCGGCGGCGTCGGCAACACCCAGAAGGACGAGGCGCGCTTCACCCAGCTGATCGACGACGTGGAGGAGCGGATCTTCCAGCGGCTGCCCGACAGCACGTGGTTCTACCCCGGCCACGGCGACGACTCCACGCTGGGAGCCGAGCGGCCACACCTCGCCGAGTGGCGCGAACGGGGCTGGTGAGCCGGCTGTTCGCCCAAGGCGAACGCCGTCGTCACGACGACGAGCGCGGGCCTAGCGTGGGTCGCATGGGCCAGGTCTTCGAGTTCCCGCAGCGACCCCAGCCGAGCGAGCCCGCGGCCGAGCCGCTGTGGCGAGACGCCGTGGGTGAGGTGCTCCGCGACGAGCGCCGCACCCAGGACCGCACCCTGGCCGACGTGGCCGGCGCGGCAGGGGTGTCCACGCAGTACCTCTCGGAGGTCGAACGCGGCCGCAAGGAGGCCAGCTCCGAGGTCCTCGGCGCGGTGTCGGGCGCGCTCGGACTGCGCCTGATCGACCTGACGGGCCGGGTCACCCGCCGCCTCGCCGCCGGCCGGCTCAGCGGCCCGGTCTGCCTGGCCGCCTGAGCCGGCCGCACGGCTCACGCCACGCCCCGTGGCCTCCTGCTGGCGATCACGGCGTCGGCGACGCCGTACCTGACCGCCTCCTCGGCGGTGAGGACGAGGTCGCGATCGGTGTCCCGGTGCACCTCCCCCACCCCGCGGCCGGTGTGCCGGGCCAGGACCGTCTCCAGCTCGGTGCGCAGCCGCAGGATCTCCTTGGCCGCCACCTGGAGGTCGGGTACGTCGCCGCGCGTGCCGCCCTGCGCCGGCTGCTCGAGCACGACGCGCGCGCGGGGCAGCACGGTGCGCTGCCCCGGCGCACCGGCCGCCAGCAGCACGGCGGCCGCTCCGCGAGCCTGCCCGACGCAGGTGGTGGCCACGGGCGAGGCGATGAACTCCATCGTGTCGTAGACGGCCAGCATCGCCGTCGGATCGCCGCCGGGACTGTTCAGGTAGAGGCTGATCGGCGACTCGGGGCTGTCGGACTCCAGATGCAGCAGCTGGGCGATCACCACGTTGGCGACCCCGTCGTCGATCGGCGTGCCGACGTAGACGATGCGCTCGCCCAGCAGCCTGCTGTAGATGTCGACCGCGCGCTCGCCCTGCCGGGTTCGCTCCACCACCGACGGGATCGTGTAGCTGCTCATCGCGCGATCCCGAACGCGGTGCCACGACGGGCCGGCGCGACCGACTCCACGTCGTCGAGCACCTCGTCGACCAGGCCGTACTCGCGTGCCTCCTGGGCGGTGAACCAGCGGTCCCGCACCGAGTCCGCGTCCACCTGCTCGATGCTCCGCCCGGTCCGCTCCGCCGTGATGGCCAGCATCCGGCGGGTCATCCGCTCCAGGCGGGTGGCCTGCACCTCGATGTCCGCCGCACTCCCGCCGATCCCGGCCGAGCCCTTGTGCAGCAGCACCTCGGCGTTCGGCAGCACGAAGCGCTTGCCCGGCGTACCGGCCGTCAGCAGGAACTGACCCATGCTGGCGGCCAGGCCCATGCCCAGCGTGGCGACGTCGTTGGGAATCAGCTGCATCACGTCGAAGATCGCCATCCCGGCCGTCACGGAACCGCCCGGGCTGTTGATGTAGAGGCTGATGTCCCGGTGTGGGTCCTCCGCGGCGAGCAGGAGCAGCTCGGCGCAGATCCGATTGGCGATCGGGTCGTCGACCTCCTGGCCGAGGACGATGATGCGCTGGTGCAGCAGCCGCGCGGTCAGCTGGTCGTCGAGAGCGCCGAGCGGGTGTTCCTGGGTCTGTGTCATGCGGCCAGCCTGACCGGGTTCGGCGTACGGGCCCAGCGGATCTGCTGAGGGCAGATCCGCCCTCAGCAGCGGGACCGGCTCAGCGTCTCGTGACCATCTTGGCCAGGCCGACCAGGGAGCCGGCGAGCACGTTGCCCATCGCGTAGTGGTCGTCCCACAGCTCGATCCGGCCCGCGCGCACGTGGAAGGTCCCGCAGACCCAGAACGACGCCTCCCACCGGCCGATCCGCAGGAAGTCGGTCCGATCGGTGAGGACCACGTCGCCGTCGGCGGCGAGGTGGTGCATGTCGGCCCGGAACCGGATGTGGCGCCGCTCCAGGTCGAGCAGGACCCGGCGCATGCGGCGACCGCGCAGGGTCGGCAGGCCGGTGTTGCGCCACTGGGCGTCGGGAGTCAGCATCTCGACCGCCTCGGCGGCGCGGCCGTTCTCGAGCAGGGACAGGAAGTCGCGGACGACGACGGTGGAGTCGGTCATGTCACGCGACGGTACTGGCCGCGCGGCCGCGCCGATAGGGCCGGCCGATCCGTTCGGCCGATCCGCCCGGCCGATAGGCTCACGACGTGATCGAGCTCCGCACCCCTACCCAGATCGAGCAGATGCGGCCGGCCGGCCGATTCGTCGCCGACGTCCTCCTCGCGTTGAAGGAGAAGGCCGATGTCGGCGTCAACCTGCTGGAGCTCGACGAGCTCGCCCACCGGATGATCCGTGAGCGCGGCGCGGAGTCCTGCTACATCGACTACCACCCGAGCTTCGGCGCCAGCCCCTTCGGCAAGGTGCTGTGCACCAGCGTCAACGACGCCGTGCTCCACGGCCTGCCGTTCGACTACGCGCTCCAGAGCGGTGACCTCCTCAGCGTCGACTTCGCGGCCAGCGTCGACGGCTGGGTCGCCGACAGTGCCCTCTCCGTCGTCGTCGGTACGCCGCGACAGGAGGACCTCGACCTGATCGAGACCACCACCCGCGCCCTCGAGGCCGGCATCGGTGCCGCGCAGGCCGGCAACCGGATCGGCGACATCTCGCATGCGATCGCCGAGGTGGCGCGGGCAGCGGGCCTGGGTATCAACACCCAGTTCGGCGGCCACGGTGTCGGCCGGACCATGCACGGAGACCCGCACGTGCCCAACGACGGACGCCCGGGTCGTGGCTTCAAGCTGCAGCCCGGTCTGGTGATCGCGATCGAGCCGTGGTTCCTGCACACCACCGACGAGATCTACACCGACAAGGACGGCTGGACGCTGCGCAGCAAGGACGGCTCCCGCGGCGCCCACATGGAGCACACGGTGGCGGTCACGGCCGACGGGCCGCTGGTGCTGACGGCTCGCGACTGAGCGTCGGGATAGTCCGGGGCGGAAATCAGGGATCTTCGGCGATCACCCCTGATTTGCGCCCCGGACTACCCCAACCCGTCGACCGGCTCCTCGAGCCGCAACAGCGCCGGTAGTGCCGCGGCGAGGGCGGCCCGCTCGTCGGCGGACAAGGCTCCGATGCGCCGACGCAGGGCCGCGATCCGGACCCCCGACCCCTCGGTCACCACCCGCCTGCCCTCGGCGGAGAGCCGCACGAGCAGCGCGCGGCCGTCGTGCGGGTCGGGTGCGCGCAGCACCAGACCGCGGTCCTCCAGCGCGTTGAGCACCCGCGTCATCGACGCACCGGCGATGCCCTCGGCCTCGGCCAGGGCGGTGGCACGCATCGGGCCGTGATCGGCCAGCTGCCGCATCGCGCTGAACAGCCCGACCGAGAGCGGGGCGTCGCCCTGCTCGCGTCGCAGCGAGCGCACCAGCCGACCGAGCGCGACGTACAGGTCCCCGGGCAGGTCCCCGGGCAGGTCCCCGGGCAGGTCCCCGGGCACGTCGGCCGGCCTGCCGTGGCGGCCGCTCACTCCTGCTCCGGCGACGCAGTGCCGGCGGTCGCCTCGGCGCCCACCGGCTCGTCCTGGTGGACGTACTTGCCGCCGGCGAAGAACGATGCGACCGCGGCGAGCACGCACATGCCGGCCGCGGCGCCGAACACCACGATCAGGCCGTGGTGGAAGGGCTCCGACATCAGCTGGGGGAAGAACTTCTTGCCGGTCAGTGTCGTGACGTCGGGCGAGCCGAGCGGGATACCGGCCTGCTGGAGCTGGTCGAGGATCGTCTGGATCGGGTTGAACCCGAGGAACGAGGCGAACAGCGACGCCACCGGCGGGAGCTGCCCGGCCGCCGTCGCGGCCTGGTCGGAGACGCCGTGCGCCTGCAGCCCCCCGGTCAGCGAGGTCGGCAGCTTGGCCGCCAGACCGGCGATCATCAGCGAGAAGAACACGCCGATCGACAGCGAGGAGCCGGCGTTGAAGAAGGTGCCGCGCATGCCGGAGGCGGCACCACGCTGGTTGGCGGGCACGGAGTTCATGATCGCGGAGACGTTCGGCGCCGCGAACAGGCCCGAGGCCAGACCGTTGAGCAGCAGGAGCAGCGCGAACTCCCAGTAGTCGAAGCTCACCGGAATGAGCAGGAACCCGATGAACGTCGCCGCGACGAGCAGCATCCCGCCGGTCGCGAACAGGCGCGCGCCGAACCGGTCGGAGAGGACCCCCGCGATCGGCCCGGCGACGAGGAAGCCGATGGTCAGCGGCAGCAGGTAGATGCCCGCCCACAGCGGGGTGTCGGCGTAGGAGTAGCCGTGCAGCGGCAGCCAGATGCCCTGGAGCCAGATGATCAGCATGAACTGCATCCCGCCGCGCGCGATCGAGGAGAGCAGCCCGGCGAGGTTGCCGGCCCAGAACGGCCGGATCTTGAACAGGCTCATCGCGAACATGGGATCGGCCACCCGGGTCTCGATCCAGCAGAAGAGCGCCAGCAGGGCGGCACCGCCGATGATGCCGGCGAGGACCCAGGGATTGGTCCAGCCCATGGTGTGGTCGCCGTACGGCTGGATGCCGTAGGTGATGGCGACCAGGATCGCTGTCAGCCCGATCCCGAAGGTGAGGTTGCCCGGGAGGTCGAGACTGCCTTCGCGCCGGACGCCGGTCTCGTGCAGCGACTTGTAGGACCACACCGTCCCGAGCACCCCGATCGGCACCGAAACCCAGAAGACCAGCCGCCAGTCGATCTCGGAGAGCACGCCACCCACGATCAGCCCGATGAACGAGCCGGCCACCGCGGCGACGTTGTTGATGCCCAGCGCCATCCCGCGCTGAGCGGCCGGGAAGGCGTCGGTGAGGATCGCCGTGGAGTTGGCGAAGAGCATCGCCCCACCGACACCCTGGATGACGCGCCCGACGATCAGCCACAGGGCGCCCGCCCCGCCGGTGAACGGATCGAGGGAGAGGTAGACCGAGGCGATCGAGAACACCACGAAGCCGAGGTTGTAGATCTTCACCCGGCCGTACATATCCCCGAGCCGGCCCAGCATCACCACCAGCACCGCCGAGACGACCAGGAAGCCCATGATCATCCAGAGCAGGTAGCTGACGTTGCCAGCACCCAGCGGATCGACCTTGATCCCCTTGAAGATCGCCGGCAGCGAGATGATCACGATCGAGCTGTTGATCGTGGCGATCAGGATCCCGAGGGTGGTGTTGGACAAGGCCACCCAGCGGTACGACGGGTGGTCGGCAGCGATCCAGCCGCGCTGGCTCGAGGATGAGGTCACTCGGGCCATATTACTTCACTTCTGCTAACTAAATTGCCGCGGCCGCTCCCGGGCCCGGCTCCGGTGGGGTGGCCTAGGCTGCCCAGCATGGAAAGGGACCTGACCGACGCCACCCGGATGCACCGCTCCGGACCGGCGACCGAGAAGCTGACCCGAGCACTGGCCGACCTGAGCATCGCCCGGCTGTGCGATCCCGTCCCGCTCGACGGTGCGAGCACCTTCGAGGCGCTGCAGGCGGCCGCCGGCCAGACGGTGACCGACGCCGGCATCGGTGCCGACGCAGCCGTCGAGCTCTGGGACGAGGTGCTCTCCCGTGCCTGCATCTCGACCGACTTCCACGGCTACCTGGCCTTCATCCCCAGCGCACCCACCAAGGCGGCGGCTGCCTTCGACATGCTCATCGGAGCCTCCAGCGTGTACGGCGGCAGCTGGCTGGAGGGGTCGGGTGCGGTCTACGCCGAGAACCAGGCGTTGCGCTGGCTCGCCGATCTCGCCGGCCTGCCCGAGGAGGCGGGAGGGGTGTTCGTGCAGGGCGGCACCTCCGGCAACCTCTCGGCGCTCGTGGCGGCCCGATCGGCCGCCCAGCACCGCCGCGGCAGTCGGCCCGTCCGCTGGGCCGTGCTGCTCAGTGACGAGACCCATTCCTCGGTCAAGCACTCCCTGGAGTCGGTGATGGACGTCGACGTGGTCGTCGTCCCCGGTGACGAGCGCGGGCGCGTCACCGGCGCCGCCGTCGCGGCGTGGGCGGCCGATGCCTCCGCCGAGGAGCTGGATGCGGTCTTCGCCGTGGTCGCCACCGCCGGCACCACCAACGTCGGCGTGGTCGATGACATCGCCGGGATCGCCGACGTCTGCGAGCAACACGGATGGTGGCTCCACGTCGACGGCGCGTACGGCGGGGCTGCGCTCGCCGCGCCCTCGGTCAGGCACCTGTTCGACGGCGTCGAGCGTGCCGACTCCTTCATCGTCGATCCGCACAAGTGGCTCTACGCGCCCTTCGACGCCTGCGCGCTGCTCTACCGCGACCCGGTGCTGGCCCGCGCCGCGCACACCCAGAAGGCGGGCTACCTCGACCCGGTCAACGTGGAGGGCGAGTGGAATCCCAGCGACTTCGCCGTCCAGCTCAGCCGCCGCGCGCGCGGCCTGCCGTTCTGGTTCTCGCTGGCCGTGCACGGCACCGACGCCTACCGCGCGGCGATCGAGCACACCCTCGCCATGGCCGCCGACGCCCGCCGGATGATCGACCGGGCCGACCACCTGCGGCTCCTGGTCGAGCCGGATCTGAGTGTGCTGATCTTCGAGCGGGTGGGCTGGTCCGCCGACGACTACGCGCAGTGGAGCGCACGACTGCTGCGCGAGGGCACCGCCTTCGTGACCCCGACGCGGCACCACGGCCAGGTGTGCACCCGGATCGCGGTGGTGAACCCGATGACGACGCTGGCCGACATCGAGCTGGTGCTCGCATCGATGCGCTGAGCGAGGCGTCGGAGCCCCACCGCCGACGGCCTGCGAGAATGGCCGGCATGTCCGGTGCCTTGAGTCAGCGCGAGAGCGAGATCCTGACCTTCGAGCGGTCCTGGTGGTCGGCCGGCGGCGCCAAGGAGACGGCCATCCGCGAGCGGTTCGACCTGAGCGCTGCCCACTACTACCGGCTCCTGGGCGAGCTGATCGACCGTCCGGAAGCGCTGGAGCAGGACCCCCTGCTGGTGCGCCGGCTCCGCCGCCAACGTCTTGCCCGGCAGCGCGCCCGCTCGGTACGGCGGGCCCGGGGCTAGCCCGTTCGGGCTAGATCACCCGGTCCTCTCGGGTGATCTTCGCCCTGGGACGGTGACAGGCGCCCGCGGGCCGGTTAATGTTTCATTCGTTGAACCGCTGGTGACCCGAGACGCCAGCGGTTCAGCTCATTTCAGGAGTCGTACGCCAGGTCCTCGTCATGCGTGCCCGGGCGCGGTGCCCACGGCAGCTCCTTGGCGGGGCGGACCACCACGAGCCGGTCGCCGCGGGCGAGCTGGGTGACCACCGGGTCGAAGTAGCGGAAGACCTTCTCGTCGCGCACGACGGCGATCACCTGGTCGGGCAGCTGCTGGGGCTGCTTGCCCACCTCGTTCACCAGCAGGCCGCGTTCGGCCACCTCGAGACCCTCGCCGTAGGTCAGCAGGTCCTCCATCACCGAGCCGAGGGTCGGACTCAGCGACGAGAGACCCAGCAGGCGTCCGACCGCGTCGGAGCTGGTGATCACCGAGTTCGCACCCGACTGCTTCATCAGCGGGGCGTTCTCCTGCTCCCGGGCCGAGGCGACGATCCATGCCTCCGGGTTGAGCTGGCGCACGGTGAGCGTGGCCAGGACGTTGGAGTCGTCGCGGTCGGTCGTGATGATGACCTGCTGCGCCCGCTCGACGCCCGCGCGCTGCAGCACGTCGCGGCGGGTGGCATCGCCCGTCACGACCGCGAGCCCGTCGGCGTGCGCCTCCTGCAGCGCCGAGGCCGCCGGGTCGACGATCACGATCCGGTCCCGGTCCTGGCCGTTGTTGACCAGCGTCTGCACGGCGCTGCGCCCCTTGGTCCCGTAGCCGACGACCACGACGTGGTTGCTCATGTTCTTCCTCCAGCGTGCGATCCGGAACACGTCCCGGCGACGGAACGCCAGGATCTCCATCGTGGTGGTGATGAGCAGGATCAAGAAGGCGATCCGCAACGGCGTCACGACCAGCGCGTTCACCAGGCGCGCCGCGTCCGTGGCGGGGGCGATGTCCCCGAAGCCGGTCGTGCTCAGCGTCGTGGCGGAGTAGTAGAACGAGTCCAGGAGGCTCACCTGCCCGACCGGGTCGTTGCCGTCCTGGTAGCCGTCCCGCTGGAGGTACACGAGCAGCACCACGACGGCGAGGATGGCCACGCCGATGAGGATCCGCCGCATCAGGTGCCACCACGGCGACCGGTAGCGCTCGGGAAGCGACACCCGCCCTCGCGCACGACCCTGGTGCACACTCTCCACATCGGACACGAGCGCAATCTATCGCGCTGCGCTCTAGGCTCTCGTCCATGGCATCCACGCTCCCGGGCACGGTTCCCTCCCGCACCGACCTCCGCTCCGTCACCAACCAGGCCCCGCCGCTGGTCGGCCACAACGTGGTGACGAGCGACGCGGCGCTGCGCGAGGCGGTCCTGCGGCACGGTGACGCCGGCGTACTGGACACCCTGCTCGCGCTCGGCGCGGAGGCCGGCACCGCCGACGCGCGCGAGCACGGCCTGCTCGCCAACCAGCACTCCCCCGTGCTGGTCAACTACGACCGCTACGGCAACCGGGTCGACGAGGTGACCTTCCATCCCTCCTGGCACTGGCTGATGGAGCGCGCCGTCGGGCACGGCCTCGCCGCGGCGCCCTGGGAGCGGCAGCAGGACGGCGACGCGCACGCTCACCTGCGCCGTGCGGCGGGCTTCCTGGCGTGGTCGCAGACGGAGCCGGGCCACGGCTGCCCGATCTCGATGACGTACGCCGCGGTGCCCGCCCTGCGCGCCGACGCAGCGCTGGCCGCGGAGTGGGCGCCGCTGCTGGCCTCGCTCCGCTACGACCCCGGTCTGCGGCCCGCCTCGGCGAAGCTCGGCGTGCTCGCCGGCATGGGCATGACGGAGAAGCAGGGCGGCTCCGACGTCCGCGCGAACCTCACCCTTGCGCGCCCGACAGGCGTCGAGGGTGAGTACGCCCTCTACGGCCACAAGTGGTTCACCTCCGCGCCGATGAACGACGTGTTCCTGGTGCTGGCCCAGGCGCCCGGAGGTCTGACCTGCTTCGTGATGCCGCGCGTGTTGCCGGACGGCTCCGCGAACCGACTCGACGTCGTACGGCTCAAGGACAAGCTGGGCAACAGGTCGAACGCCTCCTCCGAGCTGGAGTTCGACGGCACCCTGGTGCGCCGTCTCGGCGAGGAGGGCCGCGGCGTCCGCACGATCATCGAGATGGTGGCCGCCACCCGTCTGGACTGCGTGCTGGGATCGGCGTCGCTGATGCGCAAGGCCGTCGCCGAGGCGTCCTGGCACGTGGCGCACCGCTCGGCCTTCGGGTCCCGGCTCGCCGACAAGCCGCTGATGCGCAACGTGATCGCCGACCTCGCCCTCGAGTCGGAGGCAGCGACGGCGCTCGCGCTGCGGTTGGCCGCCGCGGTCGACCGGGCCGACGACCCGGCCGAGGCAGCCCTGCGCCGGCTCGCCCTGCCGCTGGCCAAGTTCTGGGTCTGCAAGCGCACGCCGGGCATGGTGGCCGAGGCGCTGGAGTGCCTGGGCGGGAACGGCTATGTCGAGGAGTCCGGACTGCCACTGCTCTACCGGGAGGCGCCGCTGAACTCGGTATGGGAGGGCTCGGGCAACGTCAACGCGCTGGACGTCCTGCGGGCGCTCTCGCGCGAGCCGGAGGCGCTGGACGCCTACCTCGCCGAGGTGGGCAGCGCCCGCGGTGCGAACGCGGACTTCGACCGGGCCATCGAGGACCTGCTTGCCCTGCTGGGCACGCTGATGGGCTCCCCCGACGAGCTGGAGAGCTCCGCCCGTCGGCTGGCCGGGCGGATGGCGGCCGTGCTGCAGGGCTCGCTGCTGGTCCGGCACGCACCGGCCGAGGTGGCCGACGCGTTCTGTGCGTCGCGACTCGGCGCCGGCCACGACGGCACGTACGGGATGCTCGCCGGCGGCGACCTCGCCGCCCTGGTCCAGCGGACCACGCCGACGCTCTCCTAGCCGGTCGGCGCGCTGGACGGCCCTCGCCGAGCGTGCTCGAGACGCCTCGGCACGCTCGGCGGACGGCCGACGCGGCCCGCTCAGGCCAGGTCGAGGCCCGGGTAGAGCGGGTGCCGCTCGAGCAGCTCCGCGCTGGCGGCCCGGGTCCGCTCCGCGACACCGTCGCCGAGCACGTAGGACGCCTTGGAGGGCTCGCCGGCCTTCGTCGTACCGGGCTCGGTGTTCTTCAGGACGTCGACGATCAGCTCGGCGACCTTGTCGAACTCGTCGTGCCCGAAGCCGCGGGTGGTCAGGGCGGGCGTGCCGAGGCGGACGCCGGAGGTGTACCAGGCGCCGTTCGGGTCGGCCGGGACCGAGTTGCGGTTGGTCACGACACCCGCGTCGAGCAGGGCCGACTCGGCCTGGCGGCCGGTGAGGCCGAACGAGCTGACGTCGAGGAGCACCAGGTGGTTGTCGGTACCGCCGGTGACCAGCTTCGCGCCACGCTCGAGGAAGCCCGCCGCCAGCGACTGGGCGTTGTCCGCGATGTTCTGCGCGTAGGTGCGGAACGAGTCCTGGCGCGCCTCGGCGAAGGCGACGGCCTTGGCGGCCATCACGTGCGACAACGGGCCGCCCAGCACCATCGGGCAGCCGCGGTCCACGCTCGGGGCGTACTCCTCCGTCGCCAGGATGAAGCCGCCGCGCGGGCCGCGCAGCGACTTGTGCGAGGTGGAGGTGACGACGTGGGCGTGCGGGATCGGGTCCTCGTCGCCGGTGAAGACCTTGCCCGCGACGAGTCCGGCGAAGTGCGCCATGTCCACCATCAGGGTGGCGCCGACCTCGTCGGCGATCTCGCGCATCTTGGCGAAGTCCACCCGACGCGGGTAGGCGGAGTAGCCCGCCACCAGGATCAGCGGCTTGAACTCCTTGGCCTTCGCACGCACGGCGTCGTAGTCGATCAGCCCGGACTCCGGGTCGGTGCCGTACTGGTTCTGGTGGAACATCTTGCCCGAGATGTTCGGCCGGAAGCCGTGGGTGAGGTGTCCGCCAGCGTCGAGCGACATGCCGAGGAGGCGCTGGTTGCCGAGCTCGGACCGCAGCCTCTCCCAGTCGGCCTCGGTGAGGTCGTTCATGTTCTTCACCCCGGCGTCCTGCAGCCAGGGACCCTCCACGCGGTGCGCCAGGATCGCCCAGTACGCCGTCAGGTTGGCGTCGATGCCCGAGTGCGGCTGCACGTAGGCGTACTCCGCGCCGAACAGCTCGCGGGCGTGCTCAGCGGCGAGGGCCTCCACGGTGTCGACGTTCTGGCAACCGGCGTAGAAGCGGTGGCCGACCGTGCCCTCGGCGTACTTGTCGCTGAACCAGGTGCCCATCGTCATGAGCACTGCCGGCGAGGCGTAGTTCTCCGACGCGATCAGCTTGAGCGAGGCACGCTGGTCGGCCAGCTCCTTGCGGGTGGCCTCGGCGACCCGGGGCTCGACCGAGGCGATCACCTCGAGGGCCTGCTGATACGCGGAGCTGGTCAGGGACGAGAGGTCAGCCATGGTGCTGATCCTAGTGACACGGAGGCGGATCGCGCCGACTCGCGGTAGCGGCCGCCCAGGGTGACGTGGGCCACAACGGCCCGCTCCGAGCGTGCAGACGTGTTCATATCGCGGACTGAGGTCTCGCTATATGGGATGCGCCCTTGTGGCAACCCCGTCCGAGCAGTGAGACTCCTTGACATGGTCTCCGCCGCAACCCACAAGCACCTCGTGGTCCGTCGCCACGTGGACTTCGGGCGTATGCGCAGCATGATCTGTTGGCCTCGCTGACACCAACGCTCCGCACCGCCGGCGTCTTCCGCCCGGTACGAGCCCGTTGGCCCGCCGCCCGATCGACAAACCACGGGCGCGCGATCGCGAGGACAGTCCCACCCATCCCACCCGGGGCTCCATCGTGACGCGTGTCTTCGAACGCTAGGAACTCTGACACCGATGCCCGACCTGCGCTTCACGGCGAAGACCGCCGCCCAGACCGAGATCCCGCGTCCCAAGCGGGGCGAGGGTCAGTGGGCGCTCGGCTACACCGAGCCGCTCAACAAGAACGAGCAGTCCAAGAAGGACGACGACCCGCTCAACGTCCGCGACCGGATCCTCTACACCTACTCCAAGCGCGGCTTCGACTCGATCGATCCCGCCGACCTGCGCGGCCGGTTCCGCTGGATGGGCCTCTACACCCAGCGCAAGCCCGGCATCGACGGCGGCAAGACGGGTGCCCTGGAGGAGGAGGAGCTGGACGACCGCTTCTTCATGATGCGGATCCGCACCGACGGCGCCCTGCTCTCCCCCGAGGCCATCCGCGCCCTCGGCGGCATCTCGACCGACTTCGCGCGCGGCACCGCCGACATCACCGACCGGCAGAACATCCAGCTGCACTGGGTCGAGATCGAGAAGGTCCCCGAGATCTGGGAGCGGCTCGAGGCGGTCGGTCTCGACACCATCGAGGCCTGCGGCGACAGCCCCCGTCCCTTCCTCGGCTCGCCGGTCGCCGGCGTCGCCAAGGACGAGATCATCGACGGCACCCCCGCCATGGTCGAGATCAAGCGCCGGTTCCTGAACAACCCGGAGTTCTCCAACTTCCCGCGCAAGTTCAAGACCTCGGTCAGCGGACACCCGAGCCTCGACGGCGCGCCCGAGGTCAACGACGTCGCGTTCGTCGGCGTCGAGCACCCCGAGCACGGCCCGGGCTTCGACCTGTGGGTCGGCGGCGGCCTGTCGACCAACCCGATGTTCGCCCAGCGGCTCGGCGTGTGGATCCCGATCGACGAGGTCCCCGACGTGTGGGCCGGCGTGGCCTCCATCTTCCGCGACTACGGCTACCGCCGGCTGCGCTCGAAGGCCCGGCTGAAGTTCCTCGTCGCCGACTGGGGCAACGACAAGTTCCGCGAGGTCCTCGAGAACGAGTACCTCGAGCGGAAGCTGCTCTCCAACCCCTCCCCCGAGGCGGCCACGCGTCCCGGTGACCACATCGGCGTCCACGAGCAGAAGGACGGCAAGTTCTACATCGGCCTGGCGCCGGTCGTCGGCCGGGTCAACGGTGCCCTGCTCACCGGCCTGGCCGACCTGCTGGAGCAGTACGGCGCCGCCGGCGCCCGGCTGACCTCCTACCAGAAGCTGGTCGTGCTCGGCGTCGAGGCCGACCAGGTCGACGCCCTGGTCGCGGACCTGGAGACGATCGGCCTGCAGGCCAACCCGTCGAACTGGCGCCGCTCCACGATGGCCTGCACCGGCATCGAGTTCTGCAAGCTCGCGATCGTGGAGACCAAGCAGCGCGCGGCCGACCTGATCGCGTCGCTGGAGCAGCGCCTTCCGGACCTCGACGTACCGATCACCGTCAACGTCAACGGCTGCCCCAACTCCTGCGCGCGCAGCCAGGTCGCCGACATCGGGCTCAAGGGTCAGCTCGTGCTCGACGACGACGGCCGACAGGTGGAGGGCTTCCAGGTGCACCTCGGCGGCGGCATCGGCGAGATCACCCGGTTCGGGCGCAAGCTGCGTGCGCACAAGGTGACCAGCGCCGGCCTCGACGACTACGTCGAGACAGTGGTGCGCAACTACCTGCGCGACCGCACCGCCGGCGAGAGCTTCGCCGACTGGATCGAGCATGCCGACGAGGCGCTGCTGCGCGGCGACAAGGCACTGGAGGTCGCGCGCTCATGAGTCTCCTGACAGCCGCAGCACGCGCCAACCGCGGTGCGCACACCGACAACCGCACGCCCGAGGAGCTGCGCGAGATCGTCTCCCACTGGGGAGCCGAGCTCGAGCTCGCACCGGCCGAGGTGATCATCGAGTGGGCGGCCGCCACCTTCGGCGAGCGCTTCTGCGTCACCTCCTCGATGGGTGACGCGGTGCTCGCCCACCTGGCCGCCAAGGTGGTCCCCGGGGTCGACGTGGTCTTCCTGGACACCGGCTACCACTTCATCGAGACCATCGGCACCCGCGACGCGGTCGAGGCGACGCTGCCGGTGAACCTGCTGACGATCACGCCGGTGCAGACGGTCGCCGAGCAGGACGCCGAGTACGGCAAGGACCTCTACGCCCGCGACCCCGACCTGTGCTGCGCGCTGCGCAAGGTCAAGCCGCTGGCCGAGGGCCTGGCCCAGTACGACGCCTGGGCCACCGGCCTGCGCCGCGCGGAGACCCACAACCGCGTGATCGCGCCGGTGATCGGGTGGGACGCCAAGAAGCAGAAGGTCAAGGTCTCCCCGATCGCGCGCTGGTCCGACGAGCAGGTCGACCGCTACATCGCCGAGAACGGCGTGCTCGTCAACCCGCTCGTCTACGACGGCTACCCCTCGATCGGGTGCGCGCCCTGCACCCGACGCGTCGCGCCCGGCGACGACCCGCGCAGCGGACGCTGGGCGGGCACCAACAAGACCGAGTGCGGCATCCACACATGATCCGCATCAACCCCGTTACGACCACGAAGGGAGACCGCTGATGGCTGCTCCTGCCCTGGTGGCGCTCGCTCACGGAAGCCGTGACCCCCGTTCGGCCGCCACCATCGACGCCCTCGTCGCGGAGGTCCGGGCGCAGCGGCCCGACCTCCGCATCGAGGCCGCGTTCCTCGACCTGTCGAAGCCGTCCTTCCCCACGGTCGTCGACCGGCTGGTGAAGGCGGGGTACGACGAGATCGTCGTCGTACCGTTGCTGCTGACCGAGGCCTACCACGCCAAGGTCGACGTCCCCTCGGCCATCGCCGAGGTCGGCGCCAAGCACCCGGCCGTCAAGATCCGCGCGACCGCCATCCTCGGTCTGGAGGCGTGCTTCCTCGAGGTGCTCGACGAGCGCCTGCGCACCGCGCTGAGCGCCCAGCGCGTCCGCGAGCTGGACGCGCTGGTGCTGGCGGCCGCCGGCTCCTCGGACCCGCTGGCCAACCAGGCCGTCGCCCGGCTGGCGCGGATCTGGGGCTCGCACCACAAGCTGCCCGTGACCGCTGCGTACGCCTCCTCCGCGCCGCCGGCCACCGGTGAGGCGGTGCGCGCCTTCCGCGCCGAGGGACGCCGGCACATCGCCGTGGCCTCGCTCTTCCTCGCCCCGGGCAGCCTGGTCGACCGGGCCGCCGAGCTGGCCTACGAGGCCGGCGCCGTGGCGGTGTCGGCTCCGCTGGGGGCCCACCCCGAGGTGGCCCGCACCGTGCTGGCGCGCTACGCGGTGGGAGCGGTCGAGCTGGTCCCGGTCTAGGGGACCAGCCGGTCGAGCAGCCGCTCGAGCTCGGTCGCCGGATCGGCCGTGACGCCACCGTGCACGGGCCCGGGCTGGATCACGGTGCTGCGCGGCGCCTTCAGGAAGCCGAACCGACTGCTCTGCGTGTCGGCGAGCACCCGCACGCCGTAGGCGGTCGCCCGCTCACCGCCGCCGCCGGGCGCCTCGCCACGACAGACCATGTCGATCGCTGCCAGCGCCGAGTGCACCGCCACCAGGTCCAGGCCCGGGGCGAACGCGGCGAGCCGGGACGGGTCGACCCGCGACGCGGAGGCGAGGAACCTGGCCTCGGGGCAGTAGAGCACCACCCCCACGTTGACGAACTCCTCACGCTCCACGCGGGGCACGCAGCGCAGCGCGACGTACTGGTAGGGGCTCATGCGGTCGGCTCCCACGGCCGAGGGCCCGCGAGCCGGGCGCGGAGGAACTCCACGTAGTGGGCCCGGAGCTCGGCCGGCGTCGCCGCGCCCGGGACAGGCTCCAGCCATTCGTCCGGCACGTCGTCGACGACCTTCGTCAGCGCGGCGGCGTCCAGTCGCTCGCGCAGTGCCGGCGCCTGCTCGGCGGCGCTGACGGCGTGATCCTTCAGGACGTGCTCGGAGAGGTCGTAGGGCTGGGCGGCGAACCGGTCCGGGCTGCCCACCCCGCCGGGCCAGGAGTGGTGGAAGTAGAGCGAGGCACCGTGGTCGATCGCCTGCACCGTGCCGCCCCACACCAGCAGGTTGGGGTTGCGCCAGCTGCGGTCGACGTTGGCCGTCAGCGCGTCGAGCCACACGATCCGACCGGCGAGGCCGGGCTCCGGCTCGCACGCCGCGTCGTACCCGAACGCACCGGGCAGGAAGTCGATGCCGAGGTTGAGGCCGCTGCTGGCGTTGATCAGGTCCTGGACCTCCTCGTCGGCCTCGTAGCGCGCGATCTCCGCGTCGAGGTCGAGCACCACCTGGTCCGGGGTCGCGATCTCGAGGGTCCGGGCCAGGCCGGCGACGATCACCTCCGCGACCAGCACCCGCAGGCCCTGACCAGCGCCACGGAACTTGCAGACGTAGGTGCCGAGGTCGTCGGCCTCCACGATCCCGGGCAGGCTGCCGCCCTCGCGGAGCGGTGTGACGTAGCGGGTGACAGTGACGCGCGGCAGGCTCACGCGCCCGCCTCGCCGATGGTGTCGTCCATCAGCCGCCTGCGCTCGGCTGCGACGTCGAAGTCGGCGGGTGGCCAGCCGAGGTGGAGGTCCTTCAGGGACTCACGCAGCAGCTCGCCGATGGCCAGGTTGCGGTACCACTTGCGGTCGCTGGGCACGACGTACCAGGGAGCGATGTCGGTGTTCGTGCGCTCCAGCGCGATCTCGTAGGCCCGGGCGTAGTCGGTCCACAGCTGGCGCTCGTCGACATCCCCGGGGTTGTACTTCCAGTGCTTCGTCGGATCGTCGAGCCGCGCGAGCAGGCGCTCCTTCTGCTCGGCGGGCGAGATGTGGAGGAAGCACTTCACGATCGTGGTCCCCTCCTCGACGAGTCGGCGCTCGAAGCCGTTGATCGCGTCGTAGCGGCGCTCGATCTCCGTCATCGGGGCGAGCGAGCGCACCCGGCCGATCAGGACATCCTCGTAGTGCGACCGGTCGAACACCCCGAGATAGCCGGGCCCGGGGACCGCCTTCTCGATCCGCCACAGGAAGTCGTGGGCGCGCTCCTCCTCGGTCGGCGCCTTGAAGGAGGTGATCCGGACGCCGACCGGGTCGACCAGGCCGACCGTGTGCTTGAGGACGCCACCCTTGCCGGAGGTGTCCATGCCCTGGAGCACGAGCAGAAGGCGCCGCGCGCCGACGGCTTCACGCTGGGCGTAGAGCTTCGTCTGCAGCTCCATCAGCTCGGCGCCGAGGTCGAACAGCGCGCGATGGCCGCGCTTCTTGCCGCCGTGGACGCCGGGCGTCGCGCGGGTGGAGTAGGACGACAGCTCGACGCGACCGCGTGGCACCCGCAGATCCTCGAGGAGGCTCATCAGTGCCCGATCCCGCCGTGCCGATCCACCAGCGGCGGCAGCGCCGACCAGGGGAAGTCGATCCACCGGTCGGTACGCCGCCACACGTACTCGGGGTGGATGATCGTCCACGGCTTCTCGTAGATCACCGCGGTGCGCGCCTCGGCGACGTGGCCGGCGCAGAACGCGCGCACGACCTCGAGCGTCTTGCCCGAGTCGGCGACGTCGTCGGCGATGAGGACCTTCAGGCCGGTCAGGTCGATCGCCGCCGGCGTGGGCGGCAGCATCATCGGCACGTCGAGGGTCTCGCCGACGCCGGTGTAGAACTCGACGTTGACGGCCGACAGGTTCTTGATGTCCAGGGCGTAGCCCAGGCCCATGCCGAGGCCGAGACCGCCGCGGGCGATGGACAGCACCATGTCCGGCTCGTAACCGGAGTCGACCACCTGCTGGGCGAGCTCTCGCACAGCCGTGCCGAACAACTCGTAGCTCAGGACTTCGCGCTCGCGTGCACTCACGCGTCGGATTCTGGCACGTCTGCGATCTCGCTGCGGATCACGCTCATCGCCAGGCTCGACGAGTAGCCCTTGCGGGCCAGCATCCCGAGCAGCCGACGGACCTTGGTGGTCTCGTCCAGGCGGCTCATCGTGCGGAGCTTGCGCCGCACGAGCGAGCGCGCGGCCGCCTCCTCGTCGGCAGGATCGACCTCGTCGAGTGCCTCGCGGGCGACGTCGTCGGCGATGCCCTTGCGCCGCAGCTCCTGCGCGAGGGCTCGCCGGGCAAGGCCCTTGCTGCCCTGGCGGCTGTCGATCCACAGTCGGGCGAAGGCGGCGTCGTCGATCAGCCCGACCTCCTCGAACCGATCGAGCAGCGTGGCGGCGATCTCGTCGGGCACGAGCTTCTTGGCGAGCTTGTCCGCGAGCTCCTGGCGACTGCGCGCCTGACCGGTCAGCTGGTCGAGCAGGATCTTGCGTGCGACCGACTCCGGATCCGCCTCGGGGCCACGGGCGACCTCGTCGACCGGCTCGGCCTCCTCACCGGCCGCTCGCCCCGGTCGGGCCGATCCGGCCGGGGCGGAGCGGCGCGTCCACGCCTCCACCCCGGCCGAGACGTCTCCGAGCCACTCCGGCGGATCGGACGGCCACGCCTCGCTCATCGAGGGCCGGGGCTCAGAAGTCGTCGACACCGACCGGCTCGGCCAGCGGGGCCTCGTCGACCGTGGCGCCCACGCCCAGCTTCTCCAGGATCTTCTTCTCGAGCTCGTTGGCGAGGTCGGGATTGTCCTTGAGGAAGGTGCGTGCGTTCTCCTTGCCCTGGCCGAGCTGGTCGCCCTCGTAGGTGAACCAGGCACCGGCCTTGCGGATCAGACCGGCGTCGACACCGACGTCGATCAGGCCGCCCTCGCGGCTGATGCCCTTGCCGTACATGATGTCGAACTCGGCCTGCTTGAACGGCGGGGCGACCTTGTTCTTCACGACCTTGACGCGCGTGCGGTTGCCGACCATGTCGGTGCCGTCCTTGAGCGTCTCGATGCGGCGCACGTCCAGGCGGACCGAGGCGTAGAACTTCAGCGCGCGGCCACCGGTGGTGGTCTCGGGCGAGCCGAACATGACGCCGATCTTCTCGCGCAGCTGGTTGATGAAGATCGCGGTGGTCTTGGACTGGTTGAGCGCGCCGGTCATCTTGCGCAGCGCCTGCGACATCAGGCGCGCCTGCAGGCCGACGTGGCTGTCGCCCATCTCGCCCTCGATCTCGGCGCGCGGCACCAGAGCTGCCACGGAGTCGATGACGATGAGGTCGAGCGCGCCGGAACGGATCAGCATGTCGGCGATCTCCAGCGCCTGCTCACCGGAGTCGGGCTGGCTGACCAGCAGCGCATCGGTGTCGACGCCGAGCGCCTTGGCGTACTCGGGGTCGAGGGCGTGCTCGGCGTCGATGAACGCCACGATGCCGCCGTTGCGCTGGGCGTTGGCGACCGCGTGCAACGCGACGGTCGTCTTACCGGAGGACTCCGGACCGTAGATCTCCACCACACGACCCCGCGGGAGCCCCCCGATGCCGAGCGCGACGTCGAGCGAGATCGCACCGGTCGGGATCACCTCCAGCGGTGCGCGGGAGTCGTCGCCCAGCCGCATGACCGAGCCTTTGCCGTATTGCTTCTCGATGCCTGCGAGCGCCAGCTCGAGGGCCTTGTCGCGGTCTCCACCAGCCATGATGGTCCTTCCCTGCGGGGCCTTGGGGCCCGCCGTCTTCGTCGCGTTTGCTCGTGTCCTCGTCATCAAGGCTGGACGCTAGACGGAGCCACCGACAGTTTCCGCATCGGACCTGTGGAGAAGGTTGCTCGCAGCGTCACCTGTGGATCAATCTAGCCCGAACATCTGTTCGAGCAACCCAAGCGGGACCGGCGTGTCGCGCGTCGTCGCGGGTCGTCGCGGCCCTGGGGTTGAGGCCGGCCGCCGTCTCAACGCTGCGAGGGCGGCAGCTGCAGCGCCTCCCAGACGGCGGCCCAGACCTCCTTGGGCGCATAGCCCGCGGCGAGCGCCTCCTGGGCCGTGTGACCGTCCAGCGCGGCGAGCACGTACTGCGAGGCCCAGACGCCCGCGTAGCCCGGCCCGAGGGCCGCCTCCATCCGCGACCAGAACTCGGTATGACGCATCAGGCTCCCCAGCCGGTGCCGTCGACGTCCCAGCGGTGGTGCACCACGTCGTGCAGGTGGTAGCGCCCCAGCGTCTCGACGGAGAACTCGCTGCCGTTGGAGCGCAGCCCCCGGCGGCTCCACGCGTCCGGCGGGACTGTCTCGTAGAGGTCGGCGACGGCCGTGGCCGCCTCGAGCAGCTCGGTGGCGACCACGGCCGGGTCGGCGAGGTGGTAGGCCTTCTCCCGCGCCGTGGCGTCCTGGTCCCAGTTGGCGAACCGGGGCTCGTCCTCGGCCAGCATCAGCCGGATCCGCTCGGCGAAGACCAGGTGCACGTCGCGGACGTGGGCGCCGTACTCGAGCGGGGACCAGGCGTCGGGCCGCGGCCGGCGGCGCGCGCCCTCGTCGGCCAGGAGCCGCTCCCACACGGTCGCGTTGTCCCGCACGATCGGGGCGAACCGGTCCACCGTCATCGACCACGCCTCGTATCCGCACTCCGGGCAGGTCTCGTTGAGCACCCAGGTCCAGTCCTTGGTGTCGGGCTCGATCGTCTCATCGGAGAGACCCTCGGGCGCGGTGTCGGCGGCGTCGGTCATGCCTCCACTCTGACACGGCCCCGCCGGCGGCCGGGAGGACCGCCCGGGGACGACGCGGCCGGGCCTCCCGGAAGCCCCACGGGCCCCGCCTGGTTGGTCGCGGCTGCCGCACGAGGTTTCCGGTCGGCTGGTTGGATGGACCGCATGTCGGAGCGGCTCGTCCACGATGCGCTGGGCGGGTTCAGCGCGCCCACCCGCGAGTGGTTCACCGCCGCCTTCGCCGCCCCCACACCCGCCCAGGCCGGCGCCTGGCAGGCGATCGGCGCCGGCCGTCACGCCCTGGTGGTGGCGCCCACCGGCTCCGGCAAGACGCTCAGCGCCTTCCTCTGGTCGTTGGACCGCCTCCTGACCCGGCCGGTGCCGGAGAAGACCGAGCGCTGTCGGGTCCTCTACATCTCGCCGCTCAAGGCACTGGCCGTCGACGTCGAGCGCAACCTCCGCGCCCCGCTGGCAGGCATCGGCCATACGGCTGCGCGCCTGGGCATCGAGGTGCCCGAGCTGCGGGTCGGCGTCCGCTCCGGCGACACCCCCGCCGCGGACCGTCGCCGGCTGAGCACCACACCGCCCGACATCCTGATCACGACCCCCGAGTCGCTCTTCCTGATGCTCACCAGCCAGGCGCGGGAGGTGCTGCGCAGCGTCGAGACGGTGATCATCGACGAGGTACACGCCGTCGCCGGCACCAAGCGCGGCGCCCATCTCGCCCTCAGCCTGGAGCGGCTCGACGCGCTGCTGGACACACCGGCCCAGCGGGTGGGGCTCTCCGCCACCGTCCGCCCGCTCGAGGAGGTCGCCCGATTCCTCGGCGGCTCCGCGCCCGTCGAGATCGTCGCGCCGCCCTCGGCCAAGGAGTGGGACCTGCGCGTCGTGGTGCCGGTGGAGGACATGACCGCTCCGGAGGAGTACGACGAGGGGTCGGACACCGACCCGCAGCGGGCCACCTCGATCTGGCCCCACGTCGAGGAGCGCGTCACCGACCTCATCGCCGAGCACCGGTCGACCATCGTCTTCGCCAACTCCCGCCGGCTCGCCGAGCGGCTGACCGGCCGCCTCAACGAGCTCGCCAGCGAGCGCCTCGGCGAGCCGACGGTGATAGCGAAGGCGCACCACGGCTCGGTGTCGAAGGAGCAGCGGGCGCTGATCGAGGACGACCTCAAGCGCGGCCGGCTGCCCGCGGTGGTGGCGACCAGCAGCCTCGAGCTGGGCATCGACATGGGTGCGGTCGACCTGGTGGTGCAGATCGAGTCGCCCCCGAGCGTCGCCAGCGCCCTGCAGCGGGTGGGCCGGGCCGGCCACCAGGTCGGAGAGGTCTCCCGCGGCGTGCTCTTCCCCAAGCACCGCGGCGACCTGGCCCAGACCGCCGTCGCTGTCGAGCGGATGCGATCGGGCGCGATCGAGGCCCTCGCCGTACCGGCCAACCCTCTGGACGTGCTGGCCCAGCAGGTCGTCGCCGCCACCGCTCTCGACGCCTGGCACGTGGACGAGCTCTACGACCTGGTCCGCCGGTCCGCACCCTTCACCGGGCTGCCCCGCAGCGCCTACGACGCCACCTTGGACCTCTTGGCCGGACGCTACCCCTCCGACGAGTTCGCCGAGCTGCGCCCGCGCATCGTGTGGGACCGCGTCGCCGGCACCCTCACCGGGCGACCCGGTGCCCAGCGCCTGGCCGTCACCAGCGGCGGCACCATCCCGGACCGTGGCCTGTTCGGCGTCTACCTGGTCGGTGAGTCGGCGGCCGGCAAGCGGGTCGGCGAGCTCGACGAGGAGATGGTCTATGAGTCGCGCGTCGGCGACATCTTCGCGCTCGGCGCCACCAGCTGGCGGATCGAGGACATCACCCACGACCGGGTGCTGGTCTCCCCCGCACCCGGGATCCCGGGGCGGCTGCCGTTCTGGAAGGGCGACGCCCTCGGCAGACCGGCCGAGCTCGGCGCCGCGATCGGCGGCTTCACCCGCGAGCTGGCTGCCCTGCCGGCGGCCAAGGCCACGGATCGGGTGATGGCGAACGGCCTGGACGCGTGGGCGGCGGGCAACCTGGTCGGCTACCTCCACGAGCAGCTGGAGGCGACCCGCGTCCTGCCCAGCGACACCAGCATCGTGGTGGAGCGGTTCCGCGACGAGCTGGGCGACTGGCGGCTGGTGCTGCACAGTCCCTACGGCACCCCCGTGCACGCCCCCTGGGCGTTGGCGATCAACGCCCGGCTGCGGGAGCGGTACGGCGTCGACGGGCAGGCCGTCGCCTCCGACGACGGCATCGTCGTGCGTATCCCCGACACCGAGGCGGAGCCGCCGGGCGGCGACGTGGTCGTGTTCGGCGCCGACGAGATCGAGGACCTGGTGACCACCGAGGTGGGTGGCTCCGCGCTGTTCGCCTCCCGGTTCCGCGAGTGCGCCGCCCGCGCCCTGCTGCTCCCCCGGCGCGACCCGGGTCGGCGATCGCCGCTGTGGCAGCAGCGCCAGCGGGCCGCCGCGCTGCTCGAGGTGGCCGCCCAGTACCCCAGCTTCCCCATCGTCTTGGAGGCGGTGCGCGAATGCCTGCGCGACGTCTACGACCTGCCCGCCCTGGTCGGCCTGCTCGGCCGGATCGAGCGGCGCGAGGTCCAGGTGGTCGACGTGGCCACCAGCCAGCCCTCGCCGTACGCACGCAGCCTCCTGTTCGGCTACGTCGCGCAGTTCATGTACGAGGGCGACTCGCCGATCGCCGAGCGCCGGGCTGCAGCGCTCTCGCTCGACCAGGGTCTGCTCGCCGAGCTGCTCGGCCGCGCCGAGCTGCGCGAGCTGCTCGACCCGGACGTGCTCGCCGAGGTGGAGACGGAGCTGCAGCGCACCGCGCCCGAGCGCCGCGCCCGCGACGCCGAGGGCGTGGCCGACCTCGTGCGGCTGATCGGCCCGCTGAGCACCGCGGAGGTACGCGAGCGCTGCACGCCCGAGGCACCGATCGGCGACTGGCTGGAGACGCTGCGCGACCAGCGCCGGCTCGTCGAGGTGCGCATGGCCGGCGAGGCACGGTGGGCGGTCGTCGAGGACGTGGGCAGGCTGCGCGACGGCCTCGGCGTACCGGTCCCGCCGGGAACGCCCGCCACGTTCGCCGAGCCCGTCGAGGACCCGGTGGGCGACCTGGTCTCCCGGTTCGCCCGCACGCACGGCCCGTTCACCGCCGAGCAGGTGGCCGACCGGCTGGGCGTGGGGGTGGCCGTCGTGCGCCACACGCTGCAGCGACTGGCCGGTCGAGGCCGCGTACTCGACGGCGAGTTCCGTCCCGGCGGGACCGGCGCCGAGTGGTGTGACGCCGACGTGCTGCGCTCCCTGCGGCGCCGCTCCCTGGCGCGGCTGCGGCACGAGATCGAGCCGGTGGAGCCGACCACCCTGGCCCGCTTCCTGCCGGCCTGGCAACAGGTCGCCTCGACGGGTACCGGACGCGGACTGCGCGGCGTCGACGGCGTGCTGAGCGCCGTCGAGCAGCTCGCCGGGGCTCCGGTGCCGGCCAGCGCGCTGGAGTCGCTCGTGCTCGCCTCGCGGGTGCGTGACTACGAGCCGGCGTACCTCGACGAGCTGACCGCCTCGGGCGAGGTGCTCTGGGCCGGCCACGGCGCGCTGCCGGGCAGCGACGGCTGGGTCTCGCTGCACCTCGCCGACAACGCCGACCTGACCCTGCCCGATCCGCAGCCCTTCGAGCACAGCGAGCTCGCCCAGCGGCTCCTGGACGCACTGGCACCGGGCGGCGCCTGGTTCTTCCGGCAGCTCTCCGACGCCGTGGGCTCGCAGAACGACGCCGCGCTCAGCGCCGCGCTCTGGGAGCTGGTCTGGTCCGGACGCGTCGGCAACGACACGCTCGCGCCGCTGCGCGCCCTGACCCGCACCGGTACGCCGGCGCATCGCAGCAGGCGACCGCCGCCACGCACCCGCCTCGCCGGCGGGCGACCCCGGATGCCGGTCCGCACCGGGCCGCCCGAGACGTCGGGCCGTTGGACGCTGCTGCCCGAGCTCGACACCGACCCGACCCGCCGTGCCCATGCGGCCGCCGAGCGCCTGCTCGACCGCCACGGCGTGGTGACCCGTGGCGCCGTCACGGCCGAGCGCGTGCCCGGTGGATTCGCGGCGGTCTACAAGGTGCTCTCCGCCTTCGAGGAGTCCGGGCGCTGCCGTCGCGGCTACTTCGTGGAGGGGCTCGGCGCCGCCCAGTTCGGCACCGCGGGAGCCGTCGACCGGCTGCGCACGTTCGGCGCGGTCGCCGACGAGGCCAAGCCGGTCGCCGTGTGCCTGGCCGCTACCGACCCGGCCAACCCGTACGGTGCGGCGCTCGCCTGGCCCACCGCACGCGAGGCGGCCGACCCCGACGAGGAGCGGACCGGTGCACCCGCCGCATCGGCGTCGACCGGTCACAAGCCGGGCCGCAAGGCCGGCGCGGTGGTGCTCCTCGTCGACGGCGCCCTCACCCTCTACGTCGAGCGCGGCGGACGCACGTTGCTGTCGTGGACCGAGGAGGAGGCTCCGCTGGCGGCCGCCACCGCTGCGCTGGCGACGGCGGTGCGTGGCGGGGCGCTGGGCAGGCTGACCGTCGAGAAGGCCGACGGCGCGCCGCTGCTCGGTTCCGGCGGGACCCCGCTGCGCGAGGCGCTGCAGCTGGCCGGGTTCGTCGCCACCCCGAAGGGGCTGCGGCTGCGCGAGGGGGTGCGCGATGCCGGAAGGTGACACCGTCCTGCGCACCGCGCGCCGGCTGGACAGGACGCTCACCGGCGGCGTGCTGACCCGCACCGACTTCCGGGTGCCGCGCTATGCGACCGTCGACCTCGCCGGACAGGAGGTGAGGGGCACGATCGCGCGCGGGAAGCATCTGCTGACCCGGATCGGCACCGACTGGACGCTGCACACCCACCTCAAGATGGAGGGGTCGTGGGCCACCCTCAAGCCACGGCAGCGCTGGCCGAAGGCTCCGCACCTGGCCCGGGTGGCGCTCACGACCGAGACGGCGCAGGCCGTCGGGTTCCAGCTCGGCATCGTCGAGCTGCTGCACCGCTCCGACGAGCTCGAGACCTTCGCCTACCTCGGTCCCGACGTGCTGGGGCCCGACTGGGACGAGAACGAGGCCGCCCGGCGGCTGCGCGCGCAACCCGAGCGACCGATCTTCGACGCGCTGCGCGACCAGCGCAATCTGGCTGGGATCGGCACGATGTGGGCGGCCGAGATCTGCTTCACGATGGGCGTGCACCCCACCTCACCCGTCGCCGCCGTGCCGGATCTGGTCCGGATGCTGCGCGTCGCGCACCTCAAGCTCGACCAGGCGATGGCACGGCGCCCGCCGGTCAACGCGGTCTACGGTCGCGGCCGGGCGACCTGTCCCCGCTGTGCCACCCCGATCCAGCGGATCGAGATGGGCGAGGAGGCCAGGCTGCGACCGGCGTACTTCTGCCCGTCGTGCCAGCCGGTCCGGAGCTGAGGGTCAGGCGGCCGCCGAGGCGACCACGTCGCCCGCGGTGCGCACCGGGATCCGCGTCGGCAGCGTCGCCGCCTCCTCGATCGCCACAGCGTCGGACACCTCGCGCAGGACGGTCGCCAGGCTGACGTCCATCGCCGAGCACAGGGAGGCCAGCAGCTCCGAGGACGCCTCCTTCTGGCCGCGCTCGATCTCGGAGATGTAGCCCAGGCTGACCCGCGCCCCGGCCGAGACCTCGCGGAGCGTCATGCCCCGCTCCACGCGCTGAGCACGGAGCACATCACCGAGCAACCGCCGGAACAGCACCATCGGCTTGCCTCCTGTGTTCGAACCGTCCATCGCTGTGGTGGGTCAACGCTACCCGAGGGCCCGTGATTCCCGCCGCACCTGCTCGGTCAACGCCGAGTCGAGCGCGGCGAGCGCCCGCTCGCAGGTCTGCTCCTGGATGGTCGGCCGATCCCCGTCCAGGCTGAGCTCAATCGCCTCGACGCGTCCCGGTCCGGCGATCCCGACGTACACCGTCCCGACCGGCTTCCCCTCCTGCGCCGTGGGCCCGGCGACGCCGGTGGTGGCGAGCGCCCACGTCGAGCCGGTCAGGCCGCGGACGCCGGTCGCCATCGCCTCGGCGCACGGGCCGGAGACCACTCCGTGCTCCTCGACCAGCTCCGCGGACACGCCCAGCAGGGAGATCTTGAGCTCGGTGGCATAGCTGACCACGCCGCCGAGATAGGTGTCGGACACCCCCGGCACGTCGGTGACCAACGCAGCCAGCTGGCCGCCGGTCAGCGACTCCGCCGTCGCCAGCGTCTCCCCCGCCGCCCGCAGCGCCAGGAAGACCCGGGTCGCCAGGTCGAGCGCGGACTGATCGGGTTCCGGAGGCACGTCACTCGACGGGGTCATGGATCGATCCTAGGTCTTCGCCCCAGGCCGTACGCTCGCGTCATGTCTCTGCCCATCGAGGAGTACGCGCTCATCGGCGACCGCCGGACCGCAGCGCTGGTCGGCACCAACGGATCGATCGACTGGCTGTGCCTGCCGAGCTTCGACAGCGGCGCCTGCTTCGCCGCGCTGCTGGGCACCGACGACCACGGGCACTGGCAGTTGCGCCCCAGCGGCGAGCACACGGTGACCCGTCGCTACGTCGGCTCCTCGAGCGCGTTGGAGACCACCTTCACCACCGACTCCGGGGTGATGACGCTGACCGACCTGATGCCCGAGGGCGACGGCCAGGCCGACGTGGTGCGGATCCTGCGCGGGGTCAGCGGGACCGTGAGCATGGAGCACGAGTGGCTGGTCCGGCCCGACTACGGCGCGATCCTGCCGTGGGTACGGCGCCGCACCGTCCACGGCCACCACGTCATCACCGCCACCGCCGGTCCCGACATGCTCGTGCTGCGCGGCCCGCGCCTGCCACGGGCGGCCGATCACCGGCACACCGACCGGTTCGACGTGCGCGCCGGTGACGAGCTGGTCTTCATCACCACCTGGCTGCCGTCCTACGCCTCCCTGGAGGGGCTGGCGGACCTCGACGGTGTCCTGGAGGCGGTCGACCGCACCATCGCCGCCGACCAGGAGTGGGCGGACCGGTGCACCGCCGAGGTTCCGCACCGCGACGTGGTGCTGCGCTCGCTGATGACCCTGCGGCTGATGACCCACGCCGAGAGCGGCGGCATCGTCGCGGCCCCGACCACCTCGCTGCCCGAGGACTTCGGCGGCGTGCGCAACTGGGACTACCGCTACTGCTGGTTGCGCGACGCCGCGCTGACCACCGCGAGCCTGATCCGGGCCGGTTACATCGACGAGGCCGACCTGTGGCGCAACTGGCTCCTGCGCGCGGTGGCCGGCGACCCCCAGGACCTGCAGATCATGTACGGCGTCGACGGGCGCCGGCGGCTGCCGGAGAGCACCCTGGACCACCTGCCGGGCTACGCCGGCTCGACGCCGGTGCGGATCGGCAACGCGGCCGTCGACCAGCTCCAGCACGACGTCCTGGGCGAGGTGATGGACGCCCTGGCCCTGGACCGGGCGGCAGGGGCCCGGCCCGATGCCAACGCCTGGGCCCTGCAGCGCGCCCTGGTCGGTGAGCTGGCCAAGCACTGGCAGGAGCCGGACCACGGGCTGTGGGAGATCCGCGGCGAGCCGCAGCAGTTCACCCACTCCCGGGTGATGATGTGGGTCGCCTTCGACCGCGCCGTCCGCGCGATCGAGGAGTACGACGTCGACGGACCGGTCGAGGAGTGGCGTGCGATCCGCGACCGGATCCGCGAGGCGGTGCTGGAGACGGCGTACGACGCCGACCGCAACACGTTCGTGCAGCACGAGGGCAGCACCGAGGTGGACGCCGCGCTGCTGATGCTCCCGCTGGTCGGCTTCCTGCCCGGGGACGACCCGCGCGTCCTCGGCACGATCGACGCGATCGAGAAGGACCTGCTGCGCGAGGGCCTGGTGATGCGCTACCGCACCGAGTCCGGTGTCGACGGGCTGCCCGGTGACGAGCACCCCTTCCTGGCCTGCTCGTTCTGGCTCGTCTCCGCCTACGCCGGCGCCGGTCGACTCGAGGATGCGCACGCGCTCTTCGACCGGCTGGTGGCGCTGACCAACGACGTCGGGCTGCTGGCCGAGGAGTACGACCCCGGCGAGGAGCGGATGGTCGGCAACTTCCCGCAGGCCTTCAGCCACCTCGCGCTGATCCAGGCCGCCTTCGCGCTCGCCGATGCACGGCAGCCCGGCGACCATGACGCGCCCGACCACGAGCACGGCGCGACCCGCCCCGGTGGGGACGTGGGCCGGGCCGGCGAGGCCGCCGAGACGCTCGGCGAGCCCTGAGTCCGAGCCCGCGAGCTGTCACCGGACGTGCGAGGGCCCGGCCGGTCCTCCGACCGGCCGGGCCCTCGTGCTCTCGCGCCTAGCGCCTGACCTTGATCGTCACGGTGACGGTCCTGGCCAGCGAGGTCGCATCGCCGCTGTAGCTGATCCGGACCTTGTGCTTGCCCGGCTTCGCCTTCTTCAGCGTGATGGTGACCTTGTTGTTCTTCAGCACGCCGCTGCCCTTGAGGCCACCGCCCTTCAGCGTCACCTCACCGGTGTGCCTGGCACCATCGGCCGAGGTCACGGTGATGGTGACCTTGGCCTTGCCGTGCTTGGCCTTGATGGTCTTGTCGAGCACCTTCACCGTGACGGCGACCGGGTGGGTCGTCGGGCCGGTCGGGTGACCGGTGGACGACGCCCTGACCGTCCAGGCCAGCGTCGTGTGCTCCGTCGCGGAGGTGGCGTCGGTGACGGTGATCGTCGCCGCTCCGGAGCCCGCAGCCCGCGGCGTGCCGCTGATGAGGCCGGCGCTGGAGATCGAGACACCCGCGGGCAGGCCCGTCGCCGAGAAGGTGTACGGCGTGGTGCCGCCGGTGGCCGACGCTGTCACCGAGGTGATCGCCCTGCCGGCCGACCAGCTCTGAGCGCCGAGCGGGTTGATCGCCAGCGGCACCGGAGCCGCCGCCACCGTCCAGCCGAACGTGGTCTGCGCGGTCGCGGAGGTGGCGTCGGTGACGGTGATCGTCGCTGTGCCCGAGCCGGCACCGGTCGGCGTACCGCTGATCGCTCCGCCGGCGGTGATCGACACCCCGGCCGGGAGGCCGGTCGCCGAGAAGGCGTACGGCGCGGTGCCGCCCGTGGCCGACGCTGTCACCGAGGTGATCGCCGTGTCGGCGGTCCAGCTCTGGCTCGTGATCGCGTCCAGCGCCAGCGGAGCCACCACCGTCAGCGTGAATGTCGTGCTGTCGGCGTCGAAGGTGGCGTCACCGCCGTACGACGCGGTGATGGTGTGGTCACCGGCCGTGAGCGAGACACCCACCAGCGAGAGGGTGGCCAGGCCATCGTCACCGACCGGAGCGGTGCCGAGGACCTTGTCGCCGTCCTTGAAGGTCACCGAGCCGCCGGGCGTGACGCTGCCCGAGCCCGCGGCGACGGTGGCCTTGATCGACCCCGAGCCGGCGGTCACCTTCTGCGCGTCGGCGCTGACGGTGCTGGTCTGCTTGGGCAGGTCCAGCGGGACGACCGCCACGGTGCCCGTGGTGTCGCCCTCCACCGTCAGCCGACCCTTCGCGCCCGCCGGCAGGGTGACGTCGACGCTCGCGGTACCGCGGTCGTCGTAGGGCTGCGTGGTGTTCGTGTGGGTCACAGCGAACGTGCCGAGCACCGTGCCGTTGAGCTTGACCAGGACATGGGCGTCCTGCGGGTCGCCGGCGGTGTTGGCGGCGCTCTTGCCGGTCATGTCGAGGGAGGCGACGTCGAAGGTGATCTCCTGCGCGTCGCCGGTGATCGTCGGAGCCGTGCCACCGGGGAAGGTGATCTCGACGCCGCGCTGGCTGTCGTCGACCGGCAGGGCCTTGTCGCCGAGGCTCGACATGTAGTCGACCTGGGCCTGCAGGTCCGTCTGCTCGGTGTCCTCCTGGTGGGTGCCGTTCGCGAGCTCCCAGAAGTTGTCGCCGCCGGTGGCCAGGAAGGAGTTGACGGTGACGCTGTAGTGCTGGTCGGCCTCGATCGGCACCCCGTCGAGCCACATCCCGTCGATCACGCCGAGCTTCGCGCCGCTGTGCACCGGGTCGGCGACCTCGTGATAGCTGTAGGTGAAGCCCTTGCTGATGCCCAGCTTGAGGAAGGGGCGGGCCGGGATGTTGGCCTTCGCGTTGTCGATGTTGTCGCGCGACCACTGCTCCTCGAGCACCGTCTTGATCTGATCGCCCGTCAGCGACATGTTGGTCAGCTCGTTGGCGAACGGCTGCACGTCGGCCGCCGCGCGATAGGTGAGGTCGCCGGAGCCGTCGCTGCTCGTGCCCTCCAGGTCGGCCCGCAGGCCGCCGGGGTTCATGAAGGCGATCTGCGCCGACCCGTTCGCCGAGGAGACGTAGCCGTCGGGGTCGTCGGACGAGGTCGCCCAGCGCTGGATCTCGGCGATCTGGTTGCCCAGCGTCGACTCCCCGCCGCGGTTCTCGGTGCCGTCGGAGAGCCGCGCCCTGTCGAACGGACCACCGAGCTTGCCGAGCACCTTGGCGCCGGCGGTGGCCGAGGCCGTCACGGCGTCGTCGACGATGGACTTCACCGCGGCGTCGTCCGGCGCGCTGAACAGCGTGCTGACCGGACCCTTCACGCCGACGATGTTGGAGGTGACGTCCGTCGGCGTGCCGTTCTGGTCGAAGGAGTAGACGAGCTGGTCGAGGGCCACGCCGTAGGAACCCGCCTGCATCACCGGGCGGGTGGTCAGCGGGTTGCTGGCCGTCGCCTTCTTCGGCATCGTGCAGCTGTACTCGAGGTGGGTGTGACCCGACAGGACCGCGTCCACGTCGTCACTCACGCCGTTCAGCTCCTGGGCGAACGAGCCGCCCGCGGAGGTGATCGAGGAGCAGTCGGTCGACGCCGCGCCCTCGTGGGTCAGGAGCACGACGATCTGGTCCCCGGCGGCCTTGAGCTGCGCGGCGTAGCCGTTGATCGCCGCGATGGTGGCCGCCTCGTCGTCGACGTGGATGCCGGCCAGGTTGGCAGGGCTCTCCAGCGAGACGAGGTCGGGGGTGACAGTGCCCACGAAGCCGATCTTGATCGGCTTGCTCGCATCGAGCGGGTTGGCGATGGTGAAGGACTTGGTCGCCGGAGCGATCGTGTCACCGGCCTTGAGCGGGCCGCTGCCATCGGGGTCGGTCGCGTAGGTGACGTTCGCGGCCAGGTACGGCAGCCCGCTCGGGTCGGCCGCCGTCGCCACCGGCCCGTAGGGGTTGGTCGTGGCGTCGTAGGGCTTCATCAGCCGGTTGACGAGGTCCTTCCAGCCCACGTTGCCGGCACCGAGCGACGCCTGGCCGTCGAACTCGTGGTTGCCGACGGTGGAGACGTCGAGACCCAGGGTCGCGAGGGCGTCCAGGGAGGGCTTGTCGTGCGCGGTGAACGACTCGAACGTCGAGGCGCCGACATTGTCGCCGCCGGAGACGAACAGGGTCTTGTCCGCGCCGTACTGCTCGCGGAGCTCGTCGACAGCGCCACCGAGCGCCGCCGCACCACCATCGCTCGAGTCCGCGATGAGGCGCCCGTGGAAGTCGTTGACCCCCACCAGCTGGACGTCGGTCACCTTGGCCGCACTCGCGTCGGCGAGTGCCGGGATCCGGATGCCCATCACCATCGGGTTGTGGTCCGAGCTGCGGAACGGCGTCGCCACCTTGAGGTCGTCGTCGTACGACGCGTCCGCCGGCACCGACGAGCCGGGCGCGGTCCCGTAGTAGAAGTCGGTCGCGTTGGTGTTGAACCGCCCGTAGTCGTAGGCGTCGGTCTCGTTGGCGTTGATCTCCCACACGTCGGCGCCGGTGAACATCGACCTGAAGCCGGCCGACATGAACTCGTGGTCGATCGAGCCGACGGTGCCGTAGCCGACCTGGTCGGTGCCGCTGGTGCCGCTGGTGTTCGGCGTCGCGACGTGGAGCGCGCCGCTGGAGTCCAGGCCGACGTTGACGTTGGAGGTGTAGTTGTAGGTGAGGTCGCTGGCGTCGCTGGACTCGATGAGCGAGAAGTTCAGCGCGCCGACGCCGTTGTCCGGGTCGGTCTTCGAGGCGTCCAGGACGGCGGAGACCGGGTCCTCGTCGGTGTAGGAGTTGAAGTCACCGACCATGAGCACCTTGTCGGTGTGCCACTGCGCCGCGAACTGGTTGGCGAAGCGGACGAGCTCCTGCGCCTCCTTCGTGCGCGCCGTGTTGTAGGCGCCGACGAGCGGGTCGGACTTGTTGTCGCCGGTGACCGTGATCCCCGGGTCGTCGCTGGTGGAGGTCCCACCCTTGGACTTGAAGTGGTTCACGATCACGGCGAAGCCGTCGGCGTTCGGGTAGCCCTTCGGCTTGAAGAACTGGGCCAGCGGCTCGCGGGCCGGGTCGAACGGCGTAGCACCGTTGTAGGTGGGCTGCGCGTTGTTGCCGGTGCCGTCGGGGCTCAGCGGGTTGGCCGGGAAGTCGATGTCGGAGGACCCGACCGGTACGACGGTGGCCACCTTGTAGATGAACGCCGACCGGATCACGTCCTGGGTGGAGGCGTAGGAGCAGCTGGCGTTGGCGCGGGACGCGGCGTTGCCGTCGATCGGGGTGACCCCATCACCGCGCAGGATCGAGCACATGTGCACCATCGAGGTGGCGTCGGTGGCCTCCTCGGGGCTCTTCACGTAGCCCCACACCGTGCTGCCGGCGGCCGCGTTGAGCTTGTCCACCAGGTACTTCAGCGCGGCGTCGCGGTTGGCGATCGGCGTGCCCTGACCCTGGTCCTTGAGGTTCGACAGGTCCGGGGAGAGCGGGCTGTTGGTGATGCCCTGCTTGAGCTTGTTGGGGTTCTCGATCTCCTCCAGCGAGATGATGTCGGCGCCCGAGCTGTGGTTGACCGCGTTGGGGTCGATGCCGCCCAGACCGTTGATGGCGGTGACGATCTTGGCGGTCTGCCGGTCCAGGTCCTGCTGCCGCGCCGCACCGCGCGGGGCGTTCGTCACCCCGGCCTTGTAGGCGGTCGGCGTGCCGGAGACCGGGTCCCAGGCCGTCGCCTGTCCGTACGGCGAGACGCACTGGTAGGTCAGCTCACGGTTGCCGGCCCGGTCGTAGTCGTACTGGCAGCCCTTCGTGGTCGACGAGGTCACGCCTGCGGCGGAGTTGCCGATCGCCGGGTTGTCGTCGGCGAACGCCTCACCGGTCTCGGTGAAGAAGTTCTCCACATTGAAGGTGGCCACCCGGATGTTGGAGGTGGCGTCGGCGTTGATGTTGGCCGGGTCGGGGGTGGCGTTCTCGGCGCGGGTGTCCTCGAAGCTGACCACGTCCTTGCCCAGGTCCGGCGTGCCGGCGGTCGTGGTCGTGCCCGGCGTACCGAGGACGGCGCGCTCCGGCTGCAGGTACCACTTGCCCGGGCGGCTGGCAGCCGTCTGCGACAGGTCCGGCCAGAAGCCGAGGATCAGCGCGTGTCCCGTCGGTGCCGTCACGCGGGCGCCGACGCGCGCCGAGGTCGAGGCGTCCATGTAGGGAAGCGGGATGGCGCTGTTGCCGCTCTTGTTCGGGCTGTAGTGCGTGCTTCCGGAGAGGAAGAAGGTGTTGGTGCCGTCGCCGAGGAAGTAGCCACGGTTGACGATGTCGGTCTCGGCGTCCTGGATGCAGGAGGTCTGCGCGGTGGTGCAGACCTCGGTCGGCTGCACGAGCGGCTTGCCGCCGCTGGCCAGGCCGAGCTCGCCGTCCGACTCGTAGTCGTAGGTGTCGGTCACGACGGTGTCGGTGGGCGCGTAGGCCTCCCACTCGTGGGCCTCCCGATCGGCGTACGTCGCCGGCAGGGTGGTCTGGACCGTCACCGTGCCGAGCGAGGCGCCCAGCTTGTGGGTGTTGGCGACGGTGGCGGTGATCTCGGTCGCGGTCTCCGTGGAGGCGGCGCTGGCTGCCTTGTACTCGCTCACGGTGCCGCTCACCTTGATCGAGTCGCCCACCGTGATCGCGGACCCGTTGGCGTCCTTGCCGGTGAAGGTGGTGCCGCTGTAGAAGACGAAGATCGCCTCCGAGGACGGCGAGGTCGCCACGTCCGGGTCGGGGGTCTGGATGACGAAGCCGGACAGGCCGCTGTTCGCCGTGCCCAGGGCCGCGGCGGTGCCGGTGCCGGAGTAGCCCTCGTCCCAGACCGCTGTGACGACGCCCTCGGTGCTCACCGTCTGTCCGGCCCCCGTGCCCGAGGCCGGCGCGTACGACGAGCGCTGCCCGGCGCCCTGGATGGTCGCGATCGAGGTCACGTCGGCGGTGACGGTGATGCTGAAGGTCACGTCGATGGTGGTCGCGTCGTCCTTGTTCGTCACGGTGATCGTGACGGGGGTCGCCGACTGCGTGGCCGTCGGCGTACCGGTGATCTCACCGGTCGTGCCGTCGAGCGTCAGCCCCGCGGGCAGCGTGCCGCCCGACTTCAGCGCGAAACCGTACCCGTTGGTGTTCGCCGGCGAGGCGGTGAGCTGGATGTCGGCCGGACCGCCCTTGTCGAGGGTCTGGTCGCCCGGGTTGGTCACCAGGAAGCTGCCGACGGTGAGCTTGAAGCTGATCGAGGCGACGTCGTTGAGGGTGTCGGCCGCCTTGGCGGTGAGCGTGAAGGTGCCGGCGGCGCTCGGCGTACCGCTGATCACGCCGGTCGCGCTGTCGATCGACACCCCTGCCGGCTGGCCGCTCAGCGAGTAGGTGATCGCGCCGACGCCGCCGGAGACGTCGAGGTCGATCGGCGTCATCGGCTGGTTGGTGAGAGCCGTCTGGTCGGTGACGGGGGTGAGCTTGAGCTCGGGCTGGGTGTCGCCGTTGGCGTTGATCGCGTACGGCGCGATGGTGGTGAAGTCGGTGTGGTTGTTGTCGGTGTCCGTCCCGACCGGCGAGCGCAGGGCGGCGATCGCGGAGCCGGTGGCCGTCCCGGTGACGGCACCCTCGTAGGCGACCGGGACGTAGCCGGTGCTCGGTCCGTAGCCGACGGCGTCGACGACGTGCGGTGCGTCGGTGAGGTCACCGGCCGTCAGCGAAGTCTCGTCCTGGGTGTCGAGAAGCGCGATGGTGCCGTCGGCGTAGTGCCAGTTGATCGTCGAGTTGTCGTCGGGAGCCGGCAGGTCGACGCCGTTGGAGCCGCCGTTGGAGGACACCCCCGCGATCAGGTAGAACGAGTGCGCCGGGATGTCGCCGGTCAGGTTCGACTGCAGCGTCGCACCCACCACCGGGGGCGTGGCGTTCGACGCCGGGACGTAGGCGATCGAGTCGCCGCTGAGCCCGATGGTGGAGTCGGTCGGGTTGTAGAGCTCGATGAAGCTGTTCTTGTAGGCCGTGCCGCCGTAGCCGCCGTCGCCCCAGACCTCGGCGATGACGACATGGTTCGCTGTGTCGCCGTCGGTGACGGTGAGGGTGAAGTCCTGCTTCGCTGTCGCCGGGGTGTCGGCGCTGTCGGTGACCTTCGCGGTCAGGTGGTAGGTGCCGGCCGCGGTGGGCAGACCCGAGATGACGCCGGCGCTGGACACCTTCAGGCCGCTGCCGTCGACGTCGCCGGACAGGCTGTAGGCGTACGGCGCCTTTCCGCCCGACGCGGTGAGCGCGATCGGCGCGATCGGGGTGTTGCGGAAGGCGGCCTTGTCGGTCACGGCCGCGAGGGCCAGCGGCGTCGGGGTCGAACTGCCGCCGTCGGTCGCCGAGCCCTCGGGGGTCGGCGTCGTCGCCGCGGCGAAGTCGGCTGCGTTGTTGTCGGTATCGGCACCCAGGGTCTTGCGCGAGATCGAGGTCGCGTTGGCGGTCGCGCCCGCCGCGCCGGTGCCCTCGTAGACGGTGGTCGAGGTGCCCCAGCCCACGAAGTCGACCACCGAGGAGGCGAAGGTCCACGGAGCCGACGTGTTCGTCTGCGCGGCCACGGACGAGGTGCTGTTGACCAGGTAGACCTGGCCGCCGGTCCCACTCAGCGCCAACGGCGAGGTGGTGATGGCCAGGTCGACGTTCGGGAGCGGCTTGTTGAGGACCGTGGTGCCGGCCGCCAGCTGCACCAGGAAGTGCCCGTGCGGTGCGACGGAGCCGCTGAGGGCGTTGACACTCGTCGATGCCGGCGCGGTGGTGGAGGCGGCGGAGCGGTACTGGAGACTCATCCCCGACAGGCTCACGGCGGCGTCGGTGGGGTTGAACAGCTCGACGAAGTCGTAGGTGTAGGGCGCACCGCTGTTGCCACCCCCGCCGTACACCTCGTTGATCACCAGATGCGTGGCACCGGCCGCGTGGGCGGCCGGCAGCGTCATGACCTGCAGCCCGGCGGCGGCGAGCGCCCCACCGAGGACAGTGCCGAGGGTGCGGCGTGCGGCGAGCTTCAAGAGGTTCTCCCGGTAGTGCGAACGGACGCCGCGGGGAGGCTCTGCGCGCCCTCAGCCCGGACTCGCAGGGAACCTAACCTGAGAGCACCCCCAAAGAACCCTGACCAAGATGAACGTCATTCGACATTTACCCAACGGCAATGTTGGGCGATGCGGCGCCGGGCGCGGAGAGGGTTTCAGGCCGAGCGCAGGTTGGCGCGCTGGCGCCAGATGCTGGCGTAGAACTGCGCGCCGGACCAGAACGTGAGCACCACCGCCACCACCAGGCAGGCCAGGAAGCCGGCGTGCAGCACCTCGCCGGGCACCTTCCACCAGTGCGCGGCGTCGTCATCGCGCAGCGGCAGCACGAGACCGCCCAGCGCGATCGCCTGGATGAAGGTCTTCCACTTGCCGAGCGTGTCGGCCGCGATGACCACCTTGGACGCGACGGCGAGCCGTACGAAGGTGATGCTCCACTCCCGGATGAGCACCAGGATCGTGACGGCCCACCAGACCTCGCCGACGATCGAGAGGCCGATGAACGCCATCCCGGTGATGGCCTTGTCCGCGATCGGGTCGGCGATCTTGCCGAAGTTCGTGATCAGGTTGTGCTTGCGGGCCAGGTCGCCGTCGATCTTGTCGGTGACCATGGCCACGAAGAAGATCGCCCACGCGACCAGACGCCACCGCGCCGAGTCGCCGCCGTCGACGAGCAGCGCCCAGGCGAAGAAGGGGACCAGCACGATCCGCAGCGTCGTCAGGACGTTCGGGACGTTCCAGTTGCTGGGCTGTGCGGCCTGGGTCTCGGTCACGCCTAGACCCTAGCGGCCGGTCGCCGTTGTTCAGGCCTCGGCGGTGAGGTCCACGCCTTCGCTGGCGACGACCACGGCACGGACCAGGTCGCCGCGACGTACGCCGGAGACGTCGCCGACCAGCGCCGTGACGCCATCCACGTCGGGACCCTGGTGGGCGGCGCGACCGATCACCTCGGTGCCATCGATCTCCTCAACCAGCACCTCCACGGTCTCCCCGACGCGCTCCTCGGCGCGCTGCGCGGTGAGCTCCTCGACCAGCGCTGCGACGTGCGCGGCACGCGCGGCGACCTCGTCCTCGTCCAGCTTGCCGTCGAATCCGGCCGCCTCGGTGCCGTCCTCGTCGGAGTAGCCGAAGACGCCGGTGACGTCGAGCCGGGCCGCCTCGAGGAAGTCGCACAGGATCTGCAGGTCCTCCTCGGTCTCCCCGGGGAAGCCGACGATGACGTTGGAGCGCACGCCCGCCTCCGGCGCGAGCTGTCGGACCTGCTCGAGCAGGCCGAGGAAGGAGTCCGGGTCGCCGAAGCGCTTCATCCGGCGCAGCACGGCGTTGGAGGCGTGCTGGAAGGAGAGGTCGAAGTACGGCGTCACGCCCGGCGTCGTGGCGATCGCCCGGACCAGGCCGGGCCGGGTCTCGGCGGGCTGGAGGTAGGACACCCGGACGCGCTCGATGCCCTCGACGGCCGCCAGCTCGGGCAGCAGCGACTCGAGCAGCCGAAGGTCGCCGAGGTCCTTGCCGTAGGAGGTCGAGTTCTCCGAGACGAGGAACAGCTCCTTGACGCCCTGCCCGGCCAGCCACTGCGCCTCGTGCAGCACGTCGCTGGGCCGGCGCGAGACGAACGAGCCACGGAAGCTGGGGATGGCGCAGAACGTGCAACGCCTGTCGCAGCCGCTGGCGAGCTTGAGCGGAGCCCAGGGCGCGTCGTCGAGCCGGGCGCGGACCTCGGAGAAGTCCTTGACCGCGCCGCCGAGCATCCCGGTCACCGCGGTGGTCGGCAGGTTCGGTGGTGCGGCGACGCCCATGCCCGGGACCGAGATGCTCGCGGCGTCGCGCTCGACGGGGCTGATCGGGAGCAGCAGCCGCCGATCCGAGGGCGTGTGAGCCTCGTGGTGGCCGCCGGCGACGATCGCGCGCAGCTTGGCGGCGATGTCGGGATAGTCGTCGAAGCCGAGCACTGCATCCGCCTCGGGCAGCGAGTCGGCCAGCTCCTTGCCGTACCGCTCGGCCATGCAACCCACCGCCACGACCGCCTGGGCCCGACCGCTCTCCTTGAGGTCGGCGGCCTCGAGCAGCGTGTCGACCGAGTCCTTCTTGGCCTGCTCGACGAACCCGCAGGTGTTGACCACCACCGTGTCCGCGTCCGCGGGGTCCGCGACCAGCCGGAATCCGCCCGCCTGCAGCCGGCCGGCGAGCTCCTCGGAGTCGACCTCGTTACGGGTGCACCCGAGGGTCACCATGGCCACGGAGAGGAGCTGCTCAGTCATTGGCACGAGTATGGGGCTCGGGGGGTGGCGGGGCGAAACTGAAGGCGAGCGGCACGGCGGGGAAACCGAAGGCGATCGGCGGACTTCCCCTGCAGGAATGCCGCCGATCGCCTTCCGTTTCCCTGCGCTCGCGCGATCGCCGTCAGTCGGCGGTGTAGGTCTTCTGCGCCGACTTCCCGGTCGCCCCGATCGCCGCAGGCTTGCTGCCCTTGACCGAGACCGCGAGCGAGCCGTCGGAGGTCTGCACCCGCACCGGCGGTGAGGCCTTCAGCGACTTGGTCTGACCGAACGCCAGGTCGCCGGTGAAGACGACGGTGCCGGAGCTGTCCCGGACGACCACCTGCGCTCCCCCGCCGGCCGCTGTCAGCACCACCGGCACCGGCGCGGCGGACTTGCCGTAGGGGTTGGTGGTGCCCGCGGAGCCGCTGTCCAGACTGATCTGCGGGGCGGGCGAGGCCGGCGAGCCGGCCATCACCAGGCGGGCGACGGACCAGATCAGGACGACGCCCATCACCGCGGCGACCAGCACCGACCAGTTCGGGCCGCCCCGCATCGGCCGCAGGCCACCGCCGTGGCTGCTGGCCAGCTCGGCCTCGAAGACTGCTCGCGGGTCGACGGGTGCGTGCGCGTACGTCGCGTCGTACTCGGCGAGCAGCGGAGCCGAGTCCACGCCCAGAACGCGGGCGAGCGTGCGCAGGTGCCCGCGGGCGTAGAAGTCGCCACCGCAGGGGGCGAAGTCGTCGACCTCGATCGACTCGATGACGTGCGGGCGGATCCGGGTGCGCTCGGCGAGCTGGTCGACGCTCAGGCCGACCCGATCGCGGGCAGCGGCGAGCTTCGGGCCGATGACCGGATCGGCGGCCGGGATGATCCCGGAGTCGACCAGATCGTCGAAGACCACCTGGGTCTCGGACTCGTCGGCTGGCTGGGCGAACCGTGCCACCTCGGCGACCGGGGCCGCGGCGTCGAGGGGGGCGAGCGAACCGCTGCCGACCACATCGCTGCGCACCGCCACGGTCGGCTCGCGCAGCGGACTCGGCGTCACGCTGGGACGGAGCACGGCCACTGTCGGCTCCGCCGTCGTCCCGCGGTCGAGGCCACCCTCCAGGCCGCCCTCGTCACCGGCCGCGTACGCAGCCTCGTGCGCAGCCACGGCGGGCCGCTCGGCGGTGTCGGTCAGGTCGATCGCCCGAGACTCGTCGGTGACGTCGGTGACGTCGGTGACGTCGGCGGTGGCCAGGGCCGGATCGATCTCGACCACCTCCACCTCGACCGGCGCCAGCGCGAGCAGCGCCTCGGTCAGCCCCTCGTCGGCACCGGAGACGGTCGTCCCGAGCCCGAGCGGTACGGCGAACGGCACGCCGTACATCCGCTCCGCGATCCGACCCAGCCGCAGCGCGATGCCGGACAGGCCGTCCAGCTGGGCGGCGTTGTCGACCGGTAGGACGGTGAGCCGTCCGTCGCTCCACCAGCGCCGAGCACCGGCGGGACGCGGCTGGTGCTCGACCTCGTCGATCTCGCTCCACGGCAGCCCGCGCCAGGTACGGCCGAGCCGCATCCGGACGCCCTGCTCGTCCACGACCGCGAGCGGCGTGCGAGCGTCCCAGGCGAGCCAGGCGTGCGCCAGTCCGAGCAGGAGCAGCAGCGCGCCCACGAGGACCGATCCCCCGCCGCGCGTCGCGAAGCCGACCCCGAGCAGCAGCGCGGACACCGCGACCACCGTCGCGAGCCGGGTGTTGCGTCGTACCTCGACCATCACATCTCTCCCTGAATGGTGGCGATCACGCTGTCGATCTCGTCGGGCTTGACGAGCACGTCACGGGCCTTGGAGCCCTCGGAGGGCCCGACCACGCCGCGGCTCTCCATGATGTCCATGAGCCGTCCGGCCTTGGCGAAGCCGACGCGCAGCTTGCGCTGCAGCATCGACGTCGAGCCGAACTGGGTGGAGACGACCAGCTCGATCGCCTGGATGACCAGGTCGAGGTCGTCGCCGATGTCGTCGTCGAGCACCCGCTTGGACTCCGCCGGGGCGGTGACGTCCTCGCGGTAGGTGGGCTCGAGCTGGGTCTTGACGTGCTTGACCACCGCCTCGATCTCGCTGTCGCCGACCCACGAGCCCTGCACGCGGATCGGCTTGGAGGCGCCCATCGGCAGGAACAGGCCGTCGCCCTGACCGACCAGCTTCTCCGCGCCGGGCTGGTCGAGCACGACCCGGGAGTCGGCGAGGCTCGAGGTGGCGAACGCGAGCCGGGAGGGCACGTTGGCCTTGATCAGGCCGGTCACGACGTCCACCGAGGGTCGCTGGGTGGCCAGGATCAGGTGGATGCCGGCCGCGCGGGCCAGCTGGGTGATCCGCACGACCGAGGACTCGACGTCGCGCGGGGCCACCATCATCAGGTCGGCGAGCTCGTCGATGACGACCAGCAGGTAGGGGTACGGCGAGAGCACGCGCTCGCTGTGCTCGGGAACCTCGACCTTGCCCGCCCTGACCGCCTTGTTGAAGTCGTCGATGTGCCGGAAGCCGAAGTTGGCGAGGTCGTCGTACCGCATGTCCATCTCGCGGCAGACCCACTCGAGCGCCTCGGCGGCCTTCTTCGGGTTGGTGATGATCGGGGTGATCAGGTGCGGCACGCCCTCGTAGGCGGTCAGCTCGACGCGCTTGGGGTCGACCATGATCATCCGGACCTCGTCGGGCGTGGAGCGCATCAGGATCGAGGTGATCATCGAGTTGATGAACGACGACTTGCCCGAGCCGGTGGCGCCGGCGACCAGCAGGTGCGGCATCTTGGCGAGGTTCGCCACGACGAAGCCGCCCTCGACGTCCTTGCCGAGCCCCACCACCATCGGGTGGGTGTTGCTGCGGGCCGCGTTGGACCGCAGCACGTCGCCCAGCGAGACGATCTCCTTGTCCCGGTTCGGGATCTCGACGCCGACGGCCGACTTGCCCGGGATGGGGCTGAGGATGCGCACGTCGGCGCTGGCCACCGCGTAGGCGATGTTCTTCTGGATGCCGAGGATCTTCTCGACCTTCACGCCGGTGCCGACCTCGACCACGTAGCGGGTGACGGTCGGGCCGCGGGTGTAGTCGGTCACCCGCGCGTCGATGCCGAACTCGTCGAGCACCGACTGCAGCCGATCGACGATGTCGTCACTGGCCTTCGACCGCGGCTGGTGCGCGTCACCGGCCTTGAGCACCGAGCTGTCCGGCAGGGTGTAGGTGATGTCGCCGGACAGCGAGAGCTGCTCGACGCGCTGCGGCAGCTGAGCGTGCGGCGGCGGCTCGAGCTCGACCTTGTCGGCCTTCTCGAACTTGTCGATCCGCTCGCCGGGCCTGGGCTTGGCCGGGATCTGCTTCAACCGGGGGTTGGTGCGCTCGCGGCCGTCCTCGTCGTCGAGGTCGGCGAGCCCTGCGGCAGCTCCGGCGACGCCGCCGGCCACTGCGGACTCGTCGAACAGGTCGATGCCGACGTCCCCGCCGGCCAACGCGTCGACGCTGCTGAACTCCTGGGCCAGGTCGAGCGCGTCACGATCGCGCTCCTGCGCCTTGTCCGCACGCTTGGTGCGCTTCTTCCGGGCAGGCTTCGGGTCCTCCACGACCGGGGTGTCGTACGCCGGCACCTCGATCCTGCTGTCGGTCTCGTCGGCGAAGAGCTTGGCCGAGCGGCGACGGCGCGGGTTGCCCTCGTCGAAGAGGTCCTCGTAGGGCTCCTCGTCCTCGTCGGGACCGAGGCCGAGCGCACGGTCGCGGAACTCCGCGAGCCGGCTCGGCACCTGGTAGAGCGGGGTGGCGGTGATGACGAGTACGCCGAAGAACGCGAGCAGCGCCAGCAGCGGGACCACGACCAGGTTCGAGCGGAGCAGGTCGAGCAGGAGACTGGCCACGACGTACCCGATGGCGCCACCGGCGGCCTGCAGGTCCGTGGAGTCGCCGTTGACCGGCTGCGGGTTGCCGTTGGCGATCTGGACGATGCCGAGCACGCCGAGCGCGAGCGCCGACCAGCCGACCACCTGACGGCCGACGGGGCCGCCCTTGAGCGGGTCGCGCATCGTGCGGACCCCCAGGTAGACCAGACCGAGCGGCACCAGCCAGCCCACCTTGCCGACGCTGCCGGCGACGGCGACGCGGGTGACGTGGAAGACCCGGCCGCTGAGCTGGAACCACACCGCCGCCACGACCACCACCGACAGCGCCAGCAGGAACAGCCCGACGCCGTCGCGGCGGTGCTCCGGCTCGAGGTCGCGGGCGGTGTGGCCGACGCTGCGCGCGACGGCTCCGACGGCGCGCGCGATGCCCATCCAGATGGTCGCGATCAGCCGGGCGATCCCGTCGAAGAGTCGCGCCACCGGCCCCCGGCCGTTGCGAACGGCACGTGGTGCCGGTCGCGCTGCGGGACGACGAGCGGAGCTCTTGCCGCGGGAGTTGCCGCGTGCAGGAGCCTTGGAGGCGGCACGGGTGGTGCCGGTACTCCGGGGGCGCGGTCCGTTGCCAGTCGAGGACGACGTGCTGCTGTTCCGCGAACCCGGCGGGGAAGACGTACGGGTCGCCATAGTCAGCACCCTATTTGGTGATCACACCCGTCACACGCACCACAGGAGTGCGTGTCGCTCACAGGAGTCACGCACGCCGGTCGGCGCCGAGCCTGTCGGGACACCCGATCAGGCCCCGCGCACCGATCAGGCCCCCACCGATCAGGCCTCGAGCACCACCGGGATGATCATCGGGCGGCGACGGTGCGTGTCGGAGACCCAGCGCCCGATCGTCCGGCGTACCGCCTGCTGCATCTGGTAGGTGTCGGTGGCACCCTCGGCGACGACCCGGTTGATCGCGTCCACGATGGGCTGCTTGATGTCGTCGAACGCCCCGGCGTCCCAGGCGTTGCCACGGGCGTGGATCTCCGGTCCGGCGGAGACCTTGCCGCTGACCGAGTCGACCACCACGATCACCGAGATGAAGCCCTCCTCGCCCAGGATCCGGCGGTCCTTGAGCTCCGACTCGGTGATGTCGCCGACCGAGGTGCCGTCGACGAACACGTAGCCGCACTCGACCTTGCCCGCGACCTTCGCGACTCCGTCGACGAGATCCACCACCACGCCGTCCTCGGCGATGACGACGTTGTCGATCCCGACCGCGCGCGCCAGGTCGCCGTTGGCGAGCAGGTGCCGGATCTCGCCGTGGACCGGCAGCACGTTGCGCGGGCGGACGATGTTGTAGCAGTACAGCAGCTCGCCCGCCGAGGCGTGACCCGAGACGTGCACGAGCGCGTTGCCCTTGTGCACGACGTTCGCCCCGAGCCGGGCCAGGCCGTTGATGACCCGGTAGACGGCGTTCTCGTTGCCCGGGATCAGCGATGAGGCCAGCAGCACGGTGTCGCCGGGCGCGATCTGGACGAAGTTGTGCGTGCCGTTGGAGATCCGCGACAGCGCCGACATCGGCTCGCCCTGGGAGCCGGTGGAGATCAGGACCTGCCGCTCCGGGGCCAGCTCGGCCAGCTCCTTGGCGTCGACGATGACGCCCTCGGGCACGTGCAGGTAGCCCAGGTCCGAGGCGATCTGCATGTTGCGGACCATCGAACGGCCGACGTACCCGACCTTGCGGCCGTGCTTGACCGCCGCGTCCAGGATCTGTTGCACGCGGTGGACGTGCGAGGCGAAGCAGGCCACGATGATGCGCTGCTCGGACTCGCGGAATACCTGCTCGATCGCCGGGGTGATCTTCCGCTCGGCGGTGGTGAAGCCGGGCACCTCGGCGTTGGTGGAGTCGGTCAGGAAGAGGTCGACCCCCTCCTCCCCCAGCCGCGCGAAGGACCGCAGGTCGGTGATCCGCCCGTCCAGCGGCAGCTGGTCCATCTTGAAGTCGCCGGTGTGCAGCACCATGCCGGCACCGGTGCGGATGGCCACGGCGAGCGCGTCCGGGATGGAGTGGTTGACCGCCACGAACTCCAGGTCGAAGGGGCCGAAGCTGAGCCGGTCGCCCTCCTTGACCTCGTGGTGCACCGTCTCCTTGAGCCGATGCTCGCGCAGCTTGGACCCGAGCAGCGCCAGGGTGAGCTTGGAGCCGACCAGCGGGATGTTGCCGCGCTCGCGCAGCAGGTAGGGCGTGGCACCGATGTGGTCCTCGTGCCCGTGGGTGAGGACGAGCGCCTCGACGGCGTCCAGCCGCTCCCGGATGCAGGACCAGTCCGGCAGGATCAGGTCGACGCCGGGCTGGTGGTCCTCGGGGAAGAGGACGCCGCAGTCGACGATGAGCAGCCGGTCGGCGTACTCGAAGGCGGTCATGTTGCGGCCGACCTCGCCGAGGCCGCCCAACGGGATCACGCGCAGGGCGCCCTCGGGCAGCTCCGCAGGCGTGGAGAGCTCGGGATGGGGGTGGCTCATGAAGCCCTTTCGATCAAAGAAGGCCAGCCGCCACCAGACCCGCGCGGAGTGCCTCGACCTCGTCCTCGTCCAGCGCCACCAGGGGCGAGCGGACGGAGCGGTTGTCGATCACGCCGGTGAGCTCGAGGGCTGCCTTCGCTGTGGTCGCTCCGTAGTTAGGGACGCCCATGATGGCGTCGATCGCGGGGAGCATCCGCGCATACGTCTTGCGGGCCGTGGCCACGTCGCCGGCCGCCATCGCGTCGACCATGGCGCGTAGCAGGTCACCGGCCACGTGCCCGGCGACGCTGACGACGCCGACAGCGCCGTGCGCGAGCCAGGCCAGGTTGAGGGCGTCGTCGCCGGAGTAGAGCGCGTAGCCGAGGTCGATCAGCTTCGTGCCCCGCGCCAGGTCGCCGGTCGCCTCCTTGACGGCGAGGACCGTGTCCCAGCCGATCGCCTCGCGGTAGACGTCGTAGGAGATCGTCGAGCCGGTGCGACCGGGCACGTCGTAGAGCATGATCGGCACGCCGGTCGCAGCGGCGACCTGGCCGAAGTGCTGCGCGATGCCACGCTGGCCGGGCTTGTTGTAGTAGGGCGTGACGAGCAGCAGGCCGTCGGCCCCGACCTTCTCGGCCTGACGGGCCAGCTCGACGGTGGTCCGGGTGTCGTTGGTGCCGACCCCTGCCACGATCTTGGCCCGATCGCCGACGGCGTCTTTGACCGCGGCCAGGGTCTCGGCGTCCTCCGCGACGGTCGTCGTGGCCGACTCGCCCGTCGTCCCGGAGACCACCAGACCGTCGTGACCGTGGTCGACGAGGTGCCGCGCCACCTTCTGGGTCTGCTCGAGGTCGACCGATCCGTCCTGCCGATAGACGGTGACCATGGCGGTCAGGACGGTCCCGAACGGAGCGGCGGTGGTCATGGGGTCAGCGTATCGCTCAGACGGCGGGCATGACGTCAGCCGCCACCAGGCGGAGGTGGTCCAGGTCGGAGAGGTCGAGCACCTGGAGGTAGAGCCGGGCGGCGCCGGCGGACTCGAACGCCTTGATCTTGGCGATCACCTCGTCCGGCGTGCCGGCCAGACCGTTCTCCCGCAGCTCGTCCTTGTCGCGGCCGATCGCCGCGGCGCGGCGCTCGATCTCGGCCTCGTCGGTGCCGACGCAGAGCACCTGGGCCGCGCTGTAGGTCATGCTCTCGGCGGAGCGTCCGGCATCAGCGACGGCCGCGGCGACGCGGCCGAACTGCGTCCGGGTCGCCTCCAGGTCGGCGAAGGGCACGTTGAACTCGTCGGCGTACGCCGCTGCCAGCGCGGGTGTGCGCTTCTTGCCGTGCCCGCCCACGAGCACCGGGATCGTGCCGCGGTGACCGCTGCGCTGGACCGGCTTGGGCAGCGCGGGGCTGTCGGTGAGCTGGTAGTGCCGGCCGGCGAAGTCGTAGTTGCCCTCGGCGGCCCACAGCCCGGTGATCAGCTCGAGCTGCTCCTCGAGCCGGTCGAAGCGCTCGCCGGTCGCCGGGAACGGGAGGCCGTAGGCCTGGTGCTCCTGCTCGAACCACCCGGCGCCGAGGCCGAAGTCGACCCGGCCTCCGGACATCTGGTCGACGCCGGCGACGCTCACAGCGAGCGGGCCGGGGTGCCGGAACGTGGCGCTGGTGACGAGCGTGCCGAGCCGGATCGTCGTGGTCTCGCGGGCGAGGCCGGCCAGCGTGATCCACGCGTCCGAGGGCCCGGGCTGCCCGGTGACGTCGCCCATCTTCAGGTAGTGGTCGGACCGGAAGAACGCCGCGAACCCGAGGCGCTCGGCCTCCTGGGCGAGGCGGACCAGGTCGTCGTACGTCGCGCCCTGCTGGGGCTCGGTGAAGATGCGCAACTCCATGTGTTTCACCCTACCGACCGCCGAGTCGGGCCTGCGTCCGGGTCGAGTCGGGCCTGCGTCCACGTCGAGTCGGGCCTCCGTCCACGTCGAGTCGGGCCTGCGTCCACGTCGAGTCGGGCCTGCGTCCACGCCGCGGGACGGAGGCCCGAACCAACCCGGACGGAGGCCCGAGTCGACTACGGACTGGCGGAGAGGAAGACGAAGGCCGCGAGCAGTACGACGTGCAGGCCACCGTGCAGGGTCTTGGCCCGTCCGGGGACGACGGTGAGCGTGCCGACCACCAGCGAGATCGCCAGCAGCACGATCTGGGTCGGGTCCAGTCCCAGGACGAGGTCGCCGTCGATCCAGATCGAGGCCACCGCGATCGCCGGGATGGTCAGCCCGATCGAGGCCATCGCGGAGCCGTAGGCCAGGTTCAGGCTGATCTGCACCCGGTCGCCGAGTGCGTGCCGGAAGGCGGCGATGCTCTCCGGCAGCAGCACGAGCAGCGCGATCACCACCCCGACGACCGTGTCGGGCAGGCCGAGCGCGTGCACACCGTCCTTGATGGCTCCGGACTCGACCTTGGCCAGCCCGACCACCGCGACCAGCGCCAGCACCAGGGTCGCCGCACTGATCACCGCCGACCGGATGCCCGGCGGATCGGCATGGCCGTCCTGGTCCGCGTCGCGCACCGTGCCGTCGGCGGCGACCGGCAGGAAGAAGTCGCGGTAGCGGCCGGTCTGGGTGAGCACGAAGAGCACGTAGACCAGCAGCGAGGCCAGGCCGGCGAAGGTCAGCTGCGCACCGGTGAAGATCGGGCCCGGGTGGGAGGTGGTGAACCTCGGCAGCACCAGGCACAGCACGGCGATGGTGCTGACGGTGGCGAGCGCGGCGCCGGTCCCCTCGGGATTGAACACCGCGAGCCGGTGGCGCACCGCCCCGATCAGGAACGCACCGCCGGCGATGCCGTTGAGGCAGATCATCACCGCGGAGAACACCGTGTCCCGCGCCAGCGAGTCGGTGCCGGAACCGCCGCCGGCCATCAGCGTCACGATCAGTCCGACCTCGATCACCGTCACCGACACGGCGAGCAGGAGCGAGCCGAGCGGTTCGCCGACCTGGTGGGCCACCACCTCGGCGTGGTGCACCGAGGCGAGCACCGCTCCGATGAGGAGTACGGCGATGATCGCGACGACCAGCCCGTGGGGATGGCTGCCCCAGGCGAGGAGCAGCTCGAGGGCCGCGACGACCGGGACGCTGATCGTCCACCGCAGCCGGGTCAGCAGCAGGTCGAGACGGCGGAGCAGTGCGCTCACGCGGTCGCCGTCCGCCGTATCAGGAAGATGCGGTCGTAGCCCTCGCGGTCCTCGCGTGCGGACTCCCGCCACGACCCCTCGTCGTAGGCCGGGTAGAAGACGTCGCCCTCCGGCGTCAGGTGGACGCGGGTCAGCACCTGCTCGGTCGCGTGCGGCATCGCTGCGGCGTAGACCTGCGCGCCCCCGGCCACCATCACGTCGCCCGGCGTGTCCTTCGCGAGGGCGAGCGCCGCCGCGATGTCACCGGCGACCTGCACCGCCTCGGATCCCGGGCTGCTCGCGGGCCGCCAGTCCGGATCGCGGCTGAGCACGATGGTCGTACGGCCCGGAAGCGGTCGCCCGATCGACTCATACGTCGTCCGGCCCATCAGCAGGGTGTGACCCCAGGTGAGCTCCTTGAACTCGGCCTGCTCGCCGGGGATGCGCCACGGGATGTCGGGGCCGTTGCCGATGACGCCGTTGTCGGCCACCGCCGCCACCAGCACGACGCGCCGGGTCGGATCAGACACTGATCGGCGCCTTGATCGCCGGATGCGGGTCGTAGTCCTCCACGCTGATGTCCTCGAGCTCGAACGCGTCGATCGCGCGGACGTCCGGGTTGAGCACCAGCCGCGGCAGGGAGCGCGGCGTGCGCGTCAGCTGCTCGCGGGCCTGGTCGAGGTGGTTGAGGTAGAGGTGCGCATCGCCGAGCGTGTGCACGAAGTCGCCGACCTCGAGCCCGCAGACCTGCGCGACCATGTGGGTCAGCAGGGCGTAGGAGGCGATGTTGAAAGGTACGCCGAGGAACACGTCGGCGCTGCGCTGGTAGAGCTGGCAGCTGAGCCGCCCCGGGCCGTCGTCCTGAGGGCTGACGTAGAACTGGAAGAGCGCGTGGCAGGGCGCCAGCGCCATGTCCGGGATGTCCGCGGGATTCCACGCCGAGACCACCAGCCGTCGCGAGTCGGGGGTGGCCCGGATCTGGTCGATCACCTCGCGCAGCTGGTCGATGTGGCGTCCGTCGGGGGTCGGCCACGAGCGCCACTGCGCGCCGTAGACCGGACCGAGGTCGCCGTTCTCGTCGGCCCACTCGTCCCAGATGGTGATGCCACGCTCCTGGAGCCACTTCACGTTGGTGTCTCCGCGCAGGAACCACAGCAGCTCGCCGAAGACCGAGCGGGTGTGCACCTTCTTCGTGGTCAGCAGCGGGAAACCGGCGGTGAGGTCGTAGCGCGTCTGGTGCCCGAAGACGCTGAGGGTGCCGGTGCCGGTGCGGTCGGACTTCTCGACGCCCTCGTCGAGGATCCGGGTCAGGAGATCGAGGTAGGACTGCACGGGCGTCAGCCTAGTCAGAGGGCGACGGTGCCGGTGATGGTCGTCCGCGTGTCGCCGCCCACCCAGATGACGCCGTCGGGGTCGCTGGCGACGTGCACCCGCCCGTGACGCCCCAGCGCCGTGCCCTGGCTCGCGACGTACGCCGCCGGCAGCGTCCCGTTGCCGACCAGCCACTGCGCGATGCCGGCGTTCAGCGAGCCGGTCACCGGATCCTCGTCGACGCCGAGGCCGCCGACGAACGCGCGCACCTCGATGGCGCACTCCCCCTCCGGGTAGATCCCGACGACGCCGACGGCCAGGTCACCGAGCGCGGCGGGGTCGGGCCACACCGAGAGCACCGCCGCCGCGTCCGCGAGCAGCACCGCCACCCAGCCCGGGCCGTTGTCGACCCACTCGGCGTCGAGGATCTCGTCGCGTCCGATCCGCAAGCCGTCGGCGACGCGGGCCAGGTCCTCCGCACCGACCGAGCCGGAGCGGAGACGGTCGGGGGCCGCGAAGGCGAGTCGGCCCTGCTCGCGGTGCAGCTCCACCAGACCGACGCCGCACTCCTGCACGATTCGCTCACCCCGTGGACGACCGCCGGCCTCCAGCCACGCGTGCGCGGAGCCCAGCGTCGGGTGACCGGCGAACGGCAGCTCGCCGCCCGGGGTGAAGATCCGCAACCGGTAGTCGGCCTCGGCGGAGGTCGGCGGCAGCAGGAACGTCGTCTCGGACAGGTTCGTCCAGCGTGCGAACGCCGCCAGCTGTTCGTCCTCCAGCCCCTCAGCGTCGTGGACGACGGCCACCGGATTGCCCAGCAGCGGCTCGGCGGAGAAGACGTCGACCTGTCGGAAGGATCGCATGGCTCGACCGTAGCGTCTCGGCCCGTCCTGCCCACCCCAGCGCTGTGGACGCCGTGCGAAGCGCCGAGCCTCAGACGACCCCGCGCAGGAAGTACCAGACGAAGAACGCCCCGACGACGGCGAGCAGCGGGTGCACGTCGCGCCACCGGCCGCGACCCAGGGCGATCAGCACGAAGGTGACGATCCCCGCGCCCACGCCGTTGGCGATCGAGTAGGTGAACGGCATCAGCGTGATGGTGACGAAGGCGGGCAGCGCGACGCCCATGTCCTGCCAGTCGATGCCGGCGACCTGGCTGATCATCAGCGCGCCGACGATCACCAGCGCCGGGCCGGTGGCCGAGGACGGGATGATCCCGACGATCGGCGAGAGGAACATCGCGAGCAGGAACAGCACGCCGGTGACGATGTTCGCCAGGCCGGTCTTGGCGCCCTGCGCGGCACCGGCGGTGCTCTCGACGAAGATCGTGTTGGACGAGGCCGAGGCCGCGCCACCGGCGACGGCGCCGACGGACTCCACGATCAAGACGTTGCGCATCTGCGGCAGCCGCCCGTCCTCGTCGACCAGCTCCGCCTCGCGGCCGATCGCCAGGGCGGTGCCCATCGCGTCGAAGAAGTTGGCCATCAGCACGGTCAGGATCAGCCCGATCGCGGCGCCCCACCCGAGCACGTCGAAGACGTGGAAGCGGGCGTCGCCGACGAGGTGGAAGTCCGGCGTGGCGAAGACCTTGTGTGGCCAGCTTGCCCCGGCGACGGGGGTCCCGTCGGCGGCACCGTTGACGATCAGCGCCACGATCGTGCCGACGACGATGCCGATCAGTAGCGCACCCGGGATGCGCCGTGCCATCAAGATGGCGACCACCAGCAGGGTGACGGCGAAGACCAGCGTGTTCCAGCTGCGGAAGTGGTCGCTCAGCGCGACGACGGTGCCCCCACCCTCGGGGTGGATCACGATGCCGCCGTCGACGAAGCCGATCAGCGCGATGAACAGGCCGATGCCGGCCCCGATCGCACGCTTGAGAGCGTCCGGGATCGCGTTCATGATCGCCTCGCGCAGCCCGACCAGGACCAGCACGAGCATCACGATGCCCTCGATCACGATCACGCCCATCGCGTCGGCCCAGCTCAGGCCGCGGCCGGCGACCAGGGTGTAGGCGACGAAGGCGTTGACACCCAGGCCGGCGGCCAGCGCCATGGGAACGTTGGCGAACAGGCCCATCGCGATCGTCATGACGCCGGCGACCAGCGCGGTGACGGTGACGAGCTGGGTCTGGTCGAGGGTGAGCCCGGCGGCGTCCTTGACTCCGCCGAGGATGGCCGGGTTCAGGGCGACGATGTAGGCCATCGTCGCGAACGTGACGAGACCACCGAGGATCTCGGTGCGAACGGTGCTGCCACGCTCGCTGATGCGGAAGAAGCGGTCCATGGAGAAGTCCTAGTCAAGACTGTGCGGGACCAGGACGGCACAGGGCGCCGCCCGATCCGGTCTGCGAGGGATGACGGGGCGCATTATGGACGCATTCGTACGCCGCACGCGAACCCGCCGGCAGCCGCAGGTCGCAGCCACGCCGTGCCCGCAGCGCCCCCGGGGTCAGGCGCCGGCCCGGTCGCCCTCGGCGTACCTCGGGCCGTCGAGGGTCCAGCGCGAGCCCAACCGGTTGCCGGTGTTGGCGACCACCCGGGGTCGGGCGTAGAGCCAGCCGACGGCGAGCACCACGACGATGACCGGCAGGCCGAGCACCACCACCAGGAAGTCGGTCTTGTGCCAGAAGTCGGCCGACTCCTGCCACCCCGAGATCGCCATCCCGACCACGACGAGCCCGATGAACACCAGGCCGATGATGCTCGTGTACGGCGATCCCGGCGCCTGGAACGAGCTCGCCGGGACCACCCCGCGATCGCTGAGCTGGCGCAGGCGCAGCTGGCACAGGAAGACCGCCGACCAGGTCGCCAGGACGCCGATCGAGGCGCACTCCAGCGCGATGTCGAAGGCCGAGCCCGGAGCGACGGCGTTGAGGATGGCGCCCAGCGCGTAGACGACGGCCGTCATGAGGATGCCGGCGTACGGGACGCCGCTGGCGCTCATCCGCAGTGTGAAGCCCGGCGCCTGCTTGGCCCCGCCGAGGCTGCGCAGCACCCGGCCGGTGGAGTAGAGCCCGGAGTTGAGGCTCGACATGGCGGCGATGATGAGGATCGCCTGGACGACGTCGCCGATCGCGCCGAAGCCCAGCCGGTCGAAGACGGTGACGAACGGGCTGGTGCCGGACTGGTAGTCCGAGGTCGGCAGCATCGCGACGAGCAGCAGGATCGACCCGACGTAGAACACCCCGATCCGGAACACCACCGAGTGCACGGCGCGGGGCACCTCGCGGCGCGGATCCTCCATCTCGCCGGCGGCCACGGCGACCATCTCGATGGCGGCGTAGGCGAAGACGACGCTGGACATGATGAGGATCGGGCCGTACCAGTGGAAGTCGCCGCTGGCCGGCCAGAAGCCGCCGGGGTTGTTCCAGAGGTTCTGGAAGCCGGCCTGGTGGTCGCCGATGTGCAGGCCGCCGACGACCACCACTAGGGCGACCAGGAGGAACGCCACGATCGCGCCGACCTTGAGCAGCGAGGCCCAGAACTCGAACTCGCCGAACGCCTTCGCCGAGAGCAGGTTGACCACCAGGACCACCGCCAGCGCGATCAGCACGGTGACCCACGAGGGCATGCTCTTGTCGAAGTGCTTCACGTACAGGCCGACGGCGGAGAGGTCGGCGATGCCGGTCAGCGCCCAGTTGAGCCAGTACATCCAACCGGTGACGTAGGCGCCGAGCTCGCCGTAGAACTCCCGCATGTAGGAGACGAAGGCCCCCGAGGTCGCGCGGTGCAGGACCAGCTCGCCCAGGGCCCGCATCAGGAAGTAGGCGATCACGCCCACGGCGGCGTAGCTGAGCAGCAGCGCCGGACCGGTGCTGTTGAGCCGAGCGGCCGAGCCCAGGAAGAGGCCGGTGCCGATCGCGCCGCCGATGGCGATCATCTGGACCTGACGGCGCCCCAGGCTCTGGTGGTAGCCCGCCTGCTCGTCGAGCTGGTCGGGCTGGTCGGAACGGGCGGGCGTCGTCGCGTCCGTCATCAGCCGTCAGCGCTCAAGGACATCGGCCCGTAGACCTGCCGGTCGTGCTCGAGCAGTACGACGGCGCTCACGCCCTGCTCCGCCAGCTCCTGCCAGTACTCCCCCACCCACGACTCGGCGTCGCCCTGCGAGGCGAACCGCTGGTCGGCGTACTCCTCGGTGACACCCACCTCCTCACCGGCGGCGTCCTGGAGGCGCCACCACCAGGCCTGCTCGGGCGGCGGGGTCGGGCGGAAGGGCGAGGGCACATCGGGAAGGGACACGGCTCAGGCCTCTCGGACGTGGGCGGGGACGAACGGCGGCGAGGTCAGCTGGAAGACCTCACGCCGGCCGCGGACATCGATGCCGATCTCGGCATCGGGCGCGACCTTGGTGGAGACCAGGGCCAGACCGATCCCCTTGCGCAGGGTTGGGCTGAACGTGCCCGAGGTGACCTCCCCGACCAGGAGGTCGGGGGTCAGCGACACGACCATGTGCGGGCGCGGGATGCCGCGTCCGGTCGCCAGGACGCCGCGCAGGACCCGGGTCGGGCCGGCCTCCTTGATCGGCGCCAGCACCTCCCGCCCCCAGAACGCCTCCTTCTTCCACCCGACGGCCCAGCCGACGCCGCCCTCGAGCGGGTTGATCGTCGGCGAGATGTCCTGGCCGTGCAGCGGGTAGCCCATCTCGGTGCGCAGCGTGTCGCGGGCGCCGAGGCCGCACGGCACCAGTCCGAACTCGGCACCGGCGCTCATCAGCGCGTCCCACAGCGGCGCCGCGTCGGCGTTGCTCGCGACGATCTCGTAGCCGCGCTCGCCGGTGTAGCCGGTGCGACACACGACCACGGTGCCGCCGGCGGCAGCGCCGGGCAGCGGCGCCTCGACGAAGCTCATGTAGTCGTGGCCGGTCGGCAGCCCCACCGCGGCCAGCACCTCGTCCGAGCGCGGGCCCTGCACGGCGAGCACGACGAAGTCGCGGTGCTGATCGCTCACCTGCACCCCCTCGGGCGCGGACTCGGCGAGGCGGCGCACCACCTCGGCCGTGTTCGCCGCATTGGGGATGAGGAAGACCTCCTCCTCGCTCCTGTAGTAGGCGATCAGGTCGTCGACGATGCCGCCGGTGAGGTCGTCGATGCACAGGGTGTACTGCGCCTTCCCCGGCGCGATCCGGCGCAGGTCGTTCGACAGCGTGGCGTTCACGTACGCCGCGGCGCCGGCCCCGCGCACCGTCGCCTTGCCGAGGTGGCTGACGTCGAAGATGCCCGCGGCCTCGCGCACGGCGGTGTGCTCCTTGACGACCCCGCCACCGGCGCCGCCGTACTCCAGCGGCATCGACCAGCCGCCGAACTCGCCGAACTTCGCGCCGAGCGCGACATGGCGGTCGTGGAGGGGTGAGGTCAGCAGATCATCGGCTTCGGACATGGCCTCGAAACTACCGTAGGTAGGCTGCCGGGCGTGACGTCCTACACCCTGCGCACCGCCAGCCCCGCCAAGACCCGCGCCGAGGCCGTCGTGGTCGGCGTCGTGCAGGGCGCGAAGGGCCCGGAGCTGGCCGCTGGGGCCGAGGACGTCGCGCACACCTTCGGCCGCCGGCTGCGGGGTCTGCTGGCATCGCTGGGCGTGACCGGCAAGGCCGGCGAGGTCACCCGGCTGCCGGCCGGCGACGGTCTCGCGGCCCAGCTGCTCGTCCTCGTCGGCATCGGACCGGCCGTGACGCCCGATGCCGTCCGGCGGGCCGCCGGCGTGGCCGCCCGCGCCGTACCGAACGCGACGTCGGTGGCGCTGGCGCTGCCGGCGGACTCCGGCGAGCTGGTCCGGGCCGTGACGGAGGGCAGCGTCCTGGGTGGCTACACCTTCACCGTCTACAAGAGCGGTGCCCAGAGCCAGGCGCCGGCCGACGTGATCGTGTTGTCGCCGATCGCGCGGCAGGCCACCGCGACGGCCGCCTTCGAGGAGGCGCAGGTGCTCGCCGCGGCGATCGCCACCGTGCGCGACTGGGTGAACACCCCTGCCGCCGACCTGACCCCGCCGGTGTTCGCCGACGCCGTCGTGGCCGCCGCCGGCGGTGTCCCGGGGGTGTCGGTGACGGTGTACGACGAGCAGCAGCTCGCCGACCTCGGCTGCGGCGGCATCCTCGCCGTGGGCGCGGCGTCGGCCGCCCCGCCGCGGCTGGTCGAGCTGTCCTACCAGCCCGAGGCGCCGGTCGCCCACCTCGCCCTGGTCGGCAAGGGCATCACCTACGACACCGGCGGATTGACGATCAAGCCCGGCGGCGCGATGACGCACATGAAGACCGACATGCACGGCGCGGCCTCCGTCGTGCAGGCGACGCTGGCGATCGCCCGGCTCGGGCTGCCGGTGCGGATCTCGGCCTTCGCCCCGATGGCGGAGAACATGATCTCGGGTGCCGCGATGCGGCCCGGCGACGTGATCACGCACTACGGCGGCACCACCTCGGAGATGCTGAACGCAGACGCCGAGGGCCGGCTCATCCTCGCCGACGCGCTCGTCCGCGCGACCGAGGTCTCCCCCGATGCGATCATCGACGTCGCCACCCTGACCGGCCACATGGTCACGGCGCTGGGCGACAAGATCACCGGCGTGATGGGCACACCCGACATGGTCGACGCCGTCCTGGCCGCGGCGGAGATCGCCGGCGAGGACGCCTGGCCGATGCCGCTGCCGGAGATCATGGACGAGCGGGTCCACTCCTCGAAGATCGCCGACCTGGCGCAGTACGACTTCATCCGGTGGGGCGGCGGTCTGTTCGCCGCCGCGTTCCTGCGCGAGTTCACCGCCGGCCTGCCCTGGGCGCACCTGGACATCGCGGGGCCGTCGTGGAACGCCGGCGGCGCCTCGGGACACCTCAGCCCCGGCGCCACCGGGACCGCGACGGCGACCCTGGTCGACTACGCCCGGTCGCTGGTCTGAGCCGCGCTCAGCGCCCTTCCTGCTTACGACGGCGGTTGTAGTCGCGCATCCGCTGCGGGACGCCGACGACGGCCGCGTCGTACGACGGCACCATCCGGTCGTTGCAGAACTCGTGCGCCCAACGCACCGAGGGCACCCGGCGCCGGGTCCACTCCCCGTCGTGGGCGACCAGGAGCAGCGTCACATCGCTGACGGCCGTGCGCGGCTCGACGAAGCCCTCGACGCCGCGCCGGCCGTCGATGAACGCCTGCAGGTGCTCGACGTCGGCACCGTCCGCCGCGCGCACCCGGGTCGAGCCGGTCCTGTAGCCATCCGCCGCCGGTGCGCGCCAGCGGCCACCGCGACGCCATCGATCCCACCACGCCATGGGGGCAAGTGTGCCCGGTCGCGCCATGTGATGTGGCACATTCCGTTACCAGTCGGTAGGACAGCCGGTGCTGCGCGCCTGTGTGCGGGGTGCCAAGATGAACGCACACGTTACGGTCCCAGTACGGTCACCACCAGTACGCAGCGAAGGAAGTCCATGGCCACCGAAGTCACCCTCCCGGCACTCGGCGAATCCGTCACCGAGGGCACTGTCACCCGCTGGCTCAAGAACGTCGGCGACACCGTGGCCGTCGATGAGCCCCTGCTCGAGGTCTCCACCGACAAGGTCGACACCGAGATCCCCTCGCCGGTGGCGGGCACCCTCGTCGAGATCAAGGCCGGCGAGGACGACACCGTGGAGGTCGGCGCCGTGCTGGCGCTGATCGGTGCCGCTGACGAGGCCGGCTCCGCTGCACCGGCCGCGCCCGAGGCGCCCGCCGCCTCCGAGGCACCTGCCGAGCAGGCGCCCGCCCAGGCCGAGCCGGCCCCGGCCGCGCCGGAGGCTCCGGCTGCCGCCCAGGCCCCCGCTGCTCCCGCCGGCGGCGGCAACGCCACGTCGGTCACCCTGCCCGCCCTCGGCGAGTCGGTCACCGAGGGCACGGTGACGCGGTGGCTCAAGCAGGTCGGTGACGCCGTGGCCGTCGACGAGCCGCTGCTCGAGGTCTCCACCGACAAGGTCGACACCGAGATCCCCTCGCCGGTCGCCGGCACGCTGCTCGAGATCAAGGTGAACGAGGACGAGACGGTCGAGGTCGGCGCCGAGCTCGCCCTCGTCGGCGACGCCTCGGCAGCCCCCGCGGCGCCGGAGGCTCCCGCGGCTCCCGCGGCTCCCGCGGCGCCCGCCGAGCCGGCCGCCTCCTCCGAGGCCGCCCCGGCCGAGCCCGCGCAGCCGACCCCGGCCGCCGCTCCGGCCCAGAGCGAGCAGACCCCCGCCTCGGCCGAGTACGCCCCGCCGGCGGCCGCCGAGTCCTCGACCGGTGCGACGACGCCCGCCGCCACCGCACCGGCCGGCTCCCCGGCGCCGACCAGCCCGGCCACCTCGGCCCCGCTCGCGCCCAGCAGCAGCATCGAGGCCGGCGGCTATGTCACGCCGCTGGTGCGCAAGCTCGCCGCCGAGCACGGCGTCGACCTCTCCAGCGTCCAGGGATCGGGCGTCGGCGGTCGCATCCGCAAGGAGGACGTCCTCGCCGCTGCCGAGGCCGCCAAGACCCCGGCCGCTCCCGAGGCCCCCGCCGCCTCGCCGCAGGCGGCTCCGGCCAGGTCCGCCGCCGCTCCGGCCGCCGCCTCGCCGCTGCGTGGCACCACCGAGAAGGTCTCCCGCCTGCGCAAGGTGATCGCCGAGCGGATGACCGAGTCGCTGCACGTCTCGGCGCAGCTCACCCAGGTGATGGAGGTCGACGTCACCAACATCGCCCGCCTGCGCGAGGCCAACAAGGCGGCGTTCCAGGCCCGCGAGGGCGTCAAGCTGACCTACCTGCCGTTCTTCGCCAAGGCCGCGATCGACACGCTCAAGGCCCACCCCAAGCTCAACGCCAACCTCAACACCGAGGCGGGCGAGGTGACCTACTACGACCGCGAGAACGTCGCGTTCGCGGTGGACACCGAGCGCGGCCTGCTCACCCCGGTCGTCAAGGACGCCGGCGACCTCTCCATCGCCGGTCTGGCGAAGAAGATCGCCGACGTGGCCGAGCGCACCCGCACCAACAAGATCACCCCCGACGAGCTCTCCGGCGGCACGTTCACCATCACCAACCTCGGCTCGTTCGGCGCGCTGTTCGACACGCCGATCATCAACCAGCCGCAGGTCGCCATCCTCGGCCCCGGGGCCGTGGTGAAGCGCCCGGTCGTCATCGACGACCCGGAGCTCGGCGAGACCATCGCGATCCGGCACATGGTCTACCTGGCGCTGACCTACGACCACCGCCTGGTCGACGGTGCCGACGCCGGCCGGTTCCTGCAGGACGTCAAGAAGCGTCTCGAGGCCGGCGTCTTCGACCTCTGATCCACCCGCTCCACCAGCACCCTCCGCTCCCCGGGCGACACGGGGGCCGACACGCCGTCGGACCCACCGTCTCGTCCGGGGAGCGGCACGTTCAGCCCCCGTTGCTGCAACGATGCGCCCATGCTGTCGCGTCGTACGCTGCTCACCGCTCCCCTCGCCGTCGGCGTCGGGGGCGCCGCCGTGTTCGCGGGCGTGCAGGAGGGCGTCCTGCCCGGCCGCGCCCGGATGCACCGGGCCCTGGGCTGGACCGGCGCCGACGGCACGATCCCCGACGTCGCCCCGGGCCCCATCATCAGCGGATCGTTCGTCTCGGCCGCCCGCGGCGGCGTCCGCACGGGTTGGTCGCTGATCAGGCCACCGCGCGTCGCCGGGAAGCTGCCGTTGGTCGTCACGCTGCACGGCCGGGGCGGTGACCACAGGACCTTCGTGCACGAGCTCGGCGGCCCGCAGTTCCTGGCGCAGGCGGTGTCGCGCGGCGTGGCGCCGTACGCGATCGCCTCCGTCGACGGCGGGGAGAGCTACTGGCACCCGCACCACGGCCAGGACGCCGGCGCGATGGTGACCGAGGAGCTGCTCCCGCTGCTGGCCGAGCACGACGTCGAGACGCGCACGCTCGGGTTCCACGGCTGGTCGATGGGCGGGTACGGCGCCCTGCGCCTGGCCGGTCTCCTGGGTAGCCGCCGGGTGCGCGGCGTGGCGGTGGCGAGTCCGGCCCTGTGGGTCGACGCCTCCGGGGTCTCCCCGGCCGGTTTCTCCAGCGCTGCCGAGTATGACCGCTACTCCGTCTTCGACCGTCAGTCGGACCTCGCCGGCATCCCGGTGCGGGTCGACATCGGCCGCGAGGACCCGTTCTACGTCGCGGTCCGACGCTACGTCGCGGGCTTCCCCGCCTCGGCCCACGTGCGCAGCACCTTCGAGGAGGGTGCCCACGAGGCCGGCTACTGGCGGCGGATGCTCCCCGCCGAGCTCGCCTTCCTGGGGAGTACGCTCGCGGGGTGACAGCGTTGCGCTTCGAGGCCCTGGGAACCATCGACTACCTCGACGCCTGGGAGCTGCAGAAGCAGGTGCACGCGGACGTCGTCGCGGGCACCCGGCCCGACACGGTGCTGCTGCTGGAGCACCCGCCGACCTACACCGCCGGCAAGCGCACCGACCCGCACGAGCGGCCGGTCGACGCCGGCGGTGCGCCGGTGATCGACGTCGACCGTGGCGGCAAGATCACCTTCCACGGTCCCGGCCAACTGGTCGCCTACCCGATCGTGCGACTGCCCGACCACGTCAAGGTCGTCGACTTCGTCCGCCGTCTGGAGGAGGCGATGATCCGCACCTGCGCCGACCTCGGTGTCACCACCGCGCGGGTGCCGGGTCGCAGCGGCGTCTGGCTGCAGGCGGACGTCCCGACCGATGCGGCGAGCCCTGCCCGGTCGGGAGCCGGTCGTCCGGAACGGAAGATCGCCGCCATCGGGCTGCGGGTGAGCCAGGGCGTGACCATGCACGGCGTCGCCATCAACTGCGACGTGGAGATGGACTGGTACGACCGGTTCATCCCGTGCGGCATCAGCGACGCCGGCGTCACCAGCCTCACCCTGGAGACGGGGCACGAGGTGTCGGTCGCGATGACGGCTCCGGTCCTGGAGGCGCACCTGCGGCACTACCTGGCCTGGGAGCCGTACGACGCGACGCCCGACTACGAGCCGCGCCCCGAGCCGAAGCACGGCCCGCGCATCGCGCTGCTGACGCCGTCGTCCTGAGCTCTCCGCGTGGCAGCAGGTCGGCGGGCGTTGCGGGCGTCAGGCCAGCGGGATCCCGGCCGCGCCCTTGCCTGCCTGGTAGATCGAGGACAGCTCGTCGTAGGTCTCGGTCAGGTCCTCGATCCGCGCCGTCAGCTCGGGCGAGCCGGCGGCCAGGGCGCTGATCGGCCGCGAGGTCCAGAAGGCGTTCTCCCGGCGGTAGCCGCCACCGAAGACCTCTCGCAGGATCCGGAGGTCGTGCGGGATCGCGAACGCGTCGCGGGAGTCCTCGTGGCTGAACAGGTAGGTGATGTTGTCGAAGCCGGTCCAGGTGATCGCCGAGAGGCACAGCGAGCACGGCTCGTGGGTGGAGAGGAAGAGCAGCTCGCCGGTCGCCGGCCTTTCGGGCAGCTCGTAGAAGCTCTTGAGACAGTGCACCTCGCCGTGCCACAGCGGATTGGCCGTCTCGTGGTTCGTCTCCGCCAGCACCAGGGACAGGTCGTCCTTGCGCAGCAGCGCCGCGCCGAAGATCTTGTCGCCGGTGGCCACCCCGCGGCGGGTCAGCGGCACGATGTCGTGCTCGATGACGTCCAGGAAGCGCGCAGCGAGCCGCGCATCGAAGGCGGGTCCCGGCACGGCGGCGGAGGCGGCGTCGATCATGCCCGTCATCCTGCCAGTCCCGGCTGCGTCCGAGCGGGGTGCCCGGCGTAGGCTTGTCGCGTGACGACTGCGCCAGCTGCTGAAGGCCGCAAGCTCCTCCGCCTCGAGGTCCGCAACGCCGAGACCCCGATCGAGCGCAAGCCGGAGTGGATCAAGACCCGGGCGAAGATGGGCCCGGAGTACACCCAGCTCCAGCAGCTGGTGAAGTCCGAGGGCCTGCACACCGTGTGCCAGGAGGCCGGCTGTCCCAACATCTTCGAGTGCTGGGAGGACCGCGAGGCCACCTTCCTCATCGGCGGCGACCAGTGCACCCGGCGCTGCGACTTCTGCCAGATCGACACCGGCAAGCCGCAGCCCCTGGACCGCGACGAGCCGCGCCGGGTGGCCGAGTCGGTGCAGACGATGGGGCTGAAGTACGCCACCATCACCGGCGTCGCCCGCGACGACCTCGAGGACGGCGGGGCGTGGCTCTACGCCGAGACCGTGCGCGCCATCCACGAGCTCAACCCCGACACCGGGGTGGAGAACCTGGTGCCCGACTTCAACGGCAAGCCGGACCTGCTGGCCGAGGTCTTCGAGTCCCGCCCGGAGGTGCTCGCGCACAACCTGGAGACGGTGCCGCGGATCTTCAAGCGGATCCGGCCCGCGTTCCGCTACGAGCGCTCGCTGGACGTGCTGACCCAGGCACGCGCATTCGGGCTGGTGACCAAGTCGAACCTCATTCTCGGCATGGGCGAGACCCGCGCCGAGGTGTCCCAGGCGCTGCGCGACCTGCACGAGGCCGGCTGCGAGCTGATCACGATCACGCAGTACCTGCGGCCCAGCCTGCGGCACCACCCGGTGGAGCGGTGGGTCAAGCCGGAGGAGTTCGTCGAGCTGCAGGCCGAGGCCGAGGAGATCGGCTTCGCCGGCGCGCTGTCAGGGCCGCTCGTGCGTTCGTCGTACCGAGCCGGGCGGCTGTACCGTCAGGCCATCGACCGTCGCGAGGCGCAGACGCCCGCCTGACGCGTCGGTTGCCGCATTCCCGTGCTAGAGAGGCCCTCCCGCTGATGTCCCAGCTCGACCCGAGCTCGATGAGTCGCCGGCAGCAGATCGTCGAGACCTACCGGATGACCCGGCAGGCCGACCCGACGGTCGGCCTGTGGGTGGGTGGCACCTTCGTGCTGGGCGCCGTCGTCGGCGGCGTCCTGTTCTGGCTGCTGCCCGCCAGCGGCCTGCTCGGCATCATCTTCACCGTCGTCGGTGCCGTGCTGTTCGGCATCGTCGCCGCGCTCCTGATCTTCTCCCGTCGCGCCCAGCGCGCCGCCTACAACCGGATCGAGGGACAGCCCGGTGCCGCTGCCGCGGCGCTCAACATGCTGCGGCGCGGGTGGACGGTGTCGCCCGCGGTCGGGTTCAACAAGAACCAGGACGTCGTGCACCGCGTCGTCGGCCCGCCGGGAATCGTCCTGGTCGCCGAGGGCACCAGCCCGGCCCGCGTCCGCGCGCTGCTTGCCACCGAGCGGACCAAGCACCAGCGGGTGCTCCCGGAGACCCCGCTCACCGAGATCGTCGCCGGCAACGGTGAGGGCGAGGTCCCGCTGCCCAAGCTGGTCTCGCATGTGACCCGGCTCAAGCGGCAGGTCAAGCCGGCCGAGATCACCGACATCCTCTACCGGCTCAAGGCGCTCGACGCCCAGCGCGGCACGCTGCCGCTTCCGAAGGGCCCGGTCCCGACCAGCATGAAGGGCCAGCGCGGCAACCTGCGCGGTCGCTGAGCGGCTACCTCTCCCCCAGCTCGACGCAGAACGGGGCCGGTCCATGCGGACCGGCCCCGTTCCCCGTCGTACGGCGGTCAGGAGGTGCCGGCACCGCTCAGCAGCTTGGCCATGTCCTGCACCTGGTCGGCGGGCGGCGCGGCAACCGAGACCTTGGTGCCGAAGTCGCTCAGGTGCATCTCGACGGTGCCCAGCGAGCCCATGTCGGTCTTCATCTGGACCGGGCGGTTCTCGGCGTCGATCCAGACGCTCTCCTTCATCGCGTCGGGCAGGGTCACCCCCGAGGGCGTGCCGCTGGGCATCATCTGCGCCATCGCGCTCTTCGCGTCGATCGTGAAGTCGTAGTGCTTGGTGCTGACACCGTCGACCTTCTCTTCGCCGACGTAGGTGCCACCGGAGATGTACTTGGAGTACTTGTCCAGGCTCGAGGCCGGGTCCTGGAGCGCGCCGGTGAGCGACGAGGTGTCCATCCCGGTCAGGGAGCCGAGCTCCTTCACGTCCATGGTCACCCACTTCTTGCCTCCGGGCAGGCCCGCGCTCGGCGGCACCTGGATGTAGTAGCGGGTCCCGATCATCCGCATGCTCAGCTTCTGGCCGGCCGCATTCACGCTGAACTCGCCCAGCAGCGAGGGCCTGGTCTGCTCCACGCCCGACATGTGGATCGCCCCCGACGAGCCCAGCGCCATGTCGGCCGAGACCTTCATCGACGTCATGGACGCCGCTGCCGCTGTCATCAGGCTCTTGGCGTCCACGGCCTCCACGGTGCTGCCCGGGGCAACGGTCTGGGCGGCACTCGCGGTGTCGCTGTGCTGGGGGTCGCTGGCCTTGTCCGAGCCGCTGCTGCCGCACGCGCTCAGCGCGCCGAGCGAGATCAGGGCCACGCTGGCCAGGCCGGCCACACCGGCTAGGCGGGTACGGCGGATGGTGCGGTGCACGGTGCCTCCGAAGTCTCGTGCGGACCTGGTGTCACCGGCCCGTCTGTCGTCATCCATCTTGCCCGCCCCACCCCCGACCAAACGCGTCGCGCTCAGCCGGCGAGCCGGCGGAAGTAGGTGCGGTAGGTCTGCAGGGTGACGGTGGCGCTGCCGCACGACAGGTCGTGCACGCCCCGGCCGTCGGGCCGGAAGATCAGCGGCGGGATCACCACCGCGACCATGAGCTGGCGCGCCACGGCGCGCAGCGGGTCCAGGGGCCGGGGATCGCCGTCGACGCGCACCGTGCGCAACCGCGTCGCGAGCTTGCCGAACGAGCCGCCGACGAGCGTGGTCAGCAGCGCCGACTCCACGACGTACACGACCGGGACCAGCACCTGCTTGGCTCCGCCGGGCGAGGTGTAGGCGTCCCAGCCGATGAAGAACACGACCACCAGGATCGAGAGCGCCCAGTCCACGATCAGTGCCAGCACCCGGCGGGCCCACGAGGCGGTCTCGAAGGGCAGCGCGCGCGGGTCGGTCGAGGTGGGTGCTGCGGAGCTCACCCGCCCAGCCTAGATGCCCACCCCCCGGACCCCGACTCGGCCAACCTGTTACACGGCTGAAACAATCACGTCACGGCTGCGCAACTGCCCGGACGTAGTTTGCGAGCCACAGCCGAGGCAGTGCCGCCTCAGCCGAGTTCCACCCGCGAGCGATCTCGGCCGCGCGAACGTGCGGCCAAGGAGGACGAATGTTCAGCACTGGCGATGAGCTGCTCAAGTTCATCAAGGACGAGGGAGTCGAGTTCGTCGACGTCCGTTTCGTCGACCTTCCCGGCATCCAGCAGCACCTCACCGTCCCGGTGTCGTCGTTCAACCTGGACCCGATGGCGTTCGACGGGTCGTCGATCCGTGGCTTCCAGAGCATCCACGAGTCCGACATGGCGCTCTACCCCGACGTCAGCACCGCCTACATCGACCCGTTCCGCAAGAACAAGACGCTGGCGATGATGTACTTCGTCCACGACCCGATCACGGGTGAGGCCTACTCCCGCGACCCGCGCAACATCGCTCGCAAGGCGCTCGCGTACCTGGCCACCACCGGTATCGGCGACACCGCCTTCTTCGCTCCCGAGGCGGAGTTCTTCATCTTCGACTCGGTCCGGTTCGCCACCGGCATGAACAAGTCGTTCTACGAGGTCGAGTCGTTCGAGGGATCCTGGAACACCGGTGCCGCCACCGACCCCGACGGCTCCCCCAACCGCGGCTACAAGGTCCGCACCAAGGGCGGCTACTTCCCCGTCACGCCGACCGACGGCACCCAGGACCTGCGTGACGACATGGTCAAGCACCTCGAGGAGGTCGGCCTGCTCGTCGAGCGCGCCCACCACGAGGTCGGCACCGCCGCGCAGGCGGAGATCAACTACAAGTTCGACACGCTGCTCAAGGCGGCGGACGACATCATGAAGTTCAAGTACGTCGTCCGCAACACCGCCTGGGCCGCCGGCAAGACCGTCACCTTCATGCCGAAGCCGCTCTTCGGCGACAACGGCTCGGGCATGCACGTGCACCAGTCGATCTGGGCCGACGGCGAGCCGCTGTTCTACGACGAGAACGGCTACGGCGGCCTGTCCGACGTCGCCCGCTGGTACATCGGCGGCATCCTGAAGCACGCCGCCGCGGTGCTCGCCTTCACCAACCCGACGGTGAACTCCTACCACCGCCTGGTCCCGGGCTTCGAGGCGCCGATCTCGCTGGTCTACTCCTCGCGTAACCGCTCCGCCGCCGTACGTATCCCGATCACGGGCTCGAACCCGAAGGCGAAGCGCATCGAGACCCGCTTCCCCGACCCGTCCTCGAACCCCTACCTCGCCTTCTCGGCGCTGCTGCTCGCGGGCATCGACGGCATCAAGAACAAGATCGAGCCGCCCGCACCGATCGACAAGGACATCTACGAGCTCCCGCCGGACGAGATGGCCGAGATCAACCAGGTCCCGACCTCGCTCGGCGACGTGCTGCAGGCGCTCAAGGACGACCACGAGTTCCTCACCGTCGGTGACGTGTTCACCGAGGACCTGATCGAGATGTGGATCGACTGGAAGACCAACAACGAGATCCTGCCGGTGCAGCTGCGGCCGCACCCGCACGAGTTCGAGCTCTACTACGACATCTGATCCTGTGACCTGAGAGCCACCGGCTCTGCCCGAAGCGGCCCCCGATCTGCGACGTCTGACGATCGCACGGTCGGGGGCCGTTGTCGTGCGGGGTGATGACAGCCCCGACGCGGAGCGCGATACTCACCGTAGCGACCGAGGCTGGCACGTCGCTTGCGCTGATCAGGGCGAGCATGAGCGCGCCGACGCGATGCGGAGGAAGCGCATGGGACCGGCCACGTCGACGGTGGCCAGATCGGCCGCGGCGGCCGCGGCGCTGCTCGGCGCGGCCGGCCTGGCCTTGGCGGGAGCGCCCTCCGCCTCGGCCGATGGCGTCCATGGCGTCCATGGCGTCGGCGCGCTCCGCAACGCCACCGCCCCCGCGTCCTGCCGACATCCGGCCACCCGGCTCGTGGGCTACCACCGCGACTTCGGATCCGAGGGGTCGGTCCGGTTGCTGAAGCGGCACGCCGTCTTCGGGCGGCTGGGCAGCTCGCACCGATCGGTCGGCATCGCGCCGCTGGAGTGTGACGCCGGCGGAGTGCTCTGGCCGATGCTGATCGCCGTCTACGGGTCCGGGCCTCAGCTGTTGGGAACCGTCGACCTGCGCCACATCCCGCACGCCCAGGAGCACGAAGACGTCAGGAGCCTGCGCCTGAGCCACCGCACCCTCCTCGTCAGGTTCGTGGGGTACGACGGAGCCGGGTTCGACCTCCACCACCATCGGGCGACCCTCAACTGGCGCCACGGACACCTGCGGTGGCACCTCACCGACTGATCGGCCAGGCTCAGCCCATGGGGGCCTGTTCCCCCCGCCGGCGCGCCGAGGTACGTCACCGGAGCACCCGGGAGATGAAGGTGTCCAGGTTCGCCAGCAGCCGTTCGACCTTCTGCTCGGAGGTGAGCCGCTCCTCCATGACGACGGTGCCGTTGCTGCGGAGGTTGCGCACCAGGAGCGAGCAGTCGAGCGCCGCGCAGAGGTAGATGCCGACCGAATCGCCGCGCTGGCCTGCTGCTCCCGACCGGGGTGCGACCATCAGGGCCACGGATCCGACGGTCGTGCACAGGTCGCACATCGTCTTGCGCGCCCTCCCCACGGCGCTCTCCGAGGCGCGGAGGGCGACCGCGCGGACCCGACCACCACGTTCGACGACGAGGTACTTCCGCGCCGGAGCCTTCGGATCCTGCCACCCCAGGTAGTCCAGGTCGGCCCACGGCCGTTCATCCAGGTCCGCGGGGAGATTGACCCGTCCCGCCGCACCCTTGCTCAGGTTCACGAAGGCGGTGCGGATCTGCTGGTCGGTCAACGGGCTCACGCCGAGCATGCTAGGTTTCCTACGATCATAAGGCAAAAACCTTGAGGAGTTAGCTTGCGACAGGGGCTCACCGCTGAGATCGTCGTACGCGCCGGGGCCGACCTGGCCGATGAGGTCGGATTCGACGGCGTGGGCATCTCTGCGCTCGCCCGCCGCCTGGACGTGCGCCCGCCGAGCCTCTACTCCCACGTCCACAGCTCGACCGATCTCTCCGCGCGCATCTGTGCGCTGGCGCTGGACGAGCTGGCCGATCTCGTCGCCGACGCGATCGCGGGCTGCTCGGGGCGGTCGGCGGTCCTGGCGCTGCTGGAGGCGTACGGCGCCTACGCGCGCAGCCACCCTGGCCGGTACGCCGCCATGCGGATGCGCCTGCCGGCGACTCCCCCGTCGGGCGAGGAGGGCGTCGCTCTCGCGGTGGCCGCGGGCCGTCGTCACGCGGCCCTCCTGCGAGCGGTCCTGCGTGCCTACGACCTGTCGGGTGATGCCCAGATCCACGCCGTCCGCCTCCTCGGCAGCGTCGTCGGCGGGTTCGCCAGTCTGGAGTCGGTGGGCGGCTTCGACCTCAGCGCTCCGCCCAGCGAGGAGTCACGCGCCTACATCGCGGACGCGGTGGACGCGATGCTGCGTACATCGACGTCGACCACGCCGAGTGACCCTGCCGCGCCGACCGCTCCCGCCTGAGAAGCCTGCGCCGGGCGCAGACCGGATCGTTAGGCTGCTCGGATGCACATCCTGGGCCTCTGCTTCGCCGGCACCTCGACCGCTGCCCGCGATCGGATGACCCCGTTCGTCGCCGACGTGCTCGGGCTGCCGAAGCAAGAGGTCGAGGGCGTCGAGGTGGACCTCTTCGAGTTGCCTGACGGCAGCTCGTTCGCCGTATCGTGGCCCGGCGGGATGGGCGAGACCACCAGGTCGCTCGGGTTCCTCGTCGCCGATCTCGAAGCGGCCTCAGCCGAGCTGACCGCCGCCGGCATCGCCGTCGGCGAGCCAGGTGAGAACGAGCGCGAGCGCTACCTCCACTTCACCGCGCCGGACGGGCAGCTGTACGAGCTCGTCGAACGGCGACCCTCGCGTCCGTAGCGAGCCTTCGAAGCTGGCGTCGCTGCGATCATGCGCTGGCTGTCACTGTCTCCTCGCGGGGACGACCGGACTCAGGCAGTGGCTCAGCGTCGCCCGAAGAGACGCGGACGAGTGTGACCGGGCGCGTAGACAACCGGCTCCGCCCAGGGGCAGGCAGAGCCAACCGATCGCCTCGTCAACGGCGCGTCCCCAGGGCGTAGCCCCCAAGAGACCATCGAGGATGCTGTCGCAGCGCTGCCCCACCCACCGCGGCACGGGTCGGTGGCCCGACAGAACCGCGGCAGCACGGAGGCGCCTCCCCCGGCATCCGAGCGCGCCCCGATAGCGTGCGGGGGTGGCCAGCTCTCGTCGATCCGGTACGCGCCGCCGCAAGGCGCCCGTGCGGCGGGGCGGAGCCCCGCGGACGCAGCGGGCGCTGCCGATCGCCGGCCCCGGTGAGCGGGTGTGGGTGCTCGACGTGCCCTACGGCACCCAGGTCGACGGTGCGACGTGGCATCCGGCGGTCAAGACCCACCTGTACGTCGGGCACGCGCTGCCGGCACACCTCGCGCCATACGCTCCGGGGCCCTACACGCTCGGTCGCTTCCTCGAGAACAGCCTCAACCCCGACCACCCGGCACCGAACCCCGAGCCGACCGACGCGCTCGAGCCCCGCAGGATCCAGTTCGAGGCCGCCGATGCGATCGCGGCGCGGGCGGCGGCGGGTGGGCGGCTGTTCCTGCTGGCCGACGAGCCGGGCGTGGGCAAGACGATCTCGGCGGTCCTCGCGGCGACGGCGGTCGGCGATCTGCGCGGCGCCCGGCGGGTGCTCGTGGTGGCCGACCGGCCGGCCGCCATCACCATCGGGCACTGGTGCCGGACGATCGCGGCCCTCGGCGACGGGGGTCTGGAATGGGTGGTGATCACCTGGGACCGGCTGGAGAAGGTCAAGGATCACAGCTGGGAGGTGATCATCGCCGACGAGGCGCACGCGCTGCGGCGTACGACGACCAAGCGCTGGAAGCTGTGGTCGCGGATCTCGGGCCACACCCTGCCGCACGACAAGGCGCCGTTCGTGATCGCGACGACAGCGACACCCGGCCATACACCGCTGGAACTCCCCTACCTCGCCCCCGCCTACGCGCAGGTGCTCGGCGAGCCGATCAGGGAGTGGACCTCCGCGACGCAGCCCGGGGCGGCGTTCGCCACCGCGCTCGAGCGGCACGGCGTCGGCATCGAGCAGAGCCGGTACGGCGCCGCCTGGACCACCGACCCGGGCCGCCGGGCCGCCGACCTCAAGCTGGTGCGCGGGTGGCTCGCCGACGACCGGCCGCCGGCGATGCTGCACCGGGCAGCCCCGTGGGGCCCGGTGCCGATCTCCGGCATGCCGGTGGCGCTCACGCCGGCCGAGCGGACGGCGTACGAGGCCGAGTGGGGCGAGTTCGGCCGCGAGATGGACATCGCCCGCCGCGGCCGCAACAACGCGTTGGGTCGGGCCGCGCTGCTGCGCTTCCGGCAGAAGGCCGGGCTGATCCGGGTCGACTCGACTGTCGACTGGATCGCCCAGCAGGTCCAGTCGACGCGGCAGGTGGCGTGCTCGGTCGAGTTCGTCGCGACCGCCGCGGACCCGATCGCCGACAGGTTGCGCGACGCCGGGATCGAGGTCGCCACGATCTACGGGCGCGACCGCTTCGACGCCGAGGCCGAGCGGCTCCGGTTCCAGACCGGGCAGGCGAAGGTGTGCGTCTTCACCACCGTCGCCTCGATCAGCCTGCACGCCGGCGAGACACTGCCCGACGGCCGCCAGGCGAGCACCGAGCCGCGGGTCGGCGTCTTCCACCAGGCCCGCTTCTCCGGCATCGCCGGGCGGCAGGTCACCGGCCGCACCCACCGCGACCACCAGGTCTCGCCGTGGCACATCGCCTACGCCGAGGGCACCGTGGAGGAGCAGGTCGGCAAGGTGATGGTCGAGCGGATCGCCGCCGCCTCCGACACCGTCGGCAGCGACACCACCGGCCTCGCCGAGCTCGCCCGGCTCCTCGGCGCCGACTGGTTGCCGACCGCGAGCCTCACCGAGGACGGCTCCTGATCGTCGCCGCGGTCGTCACGCCCGGAGCCGCGACACCGGCTCCGCTCACTCCTTCACGGCGACTGGTCGGCCGTGCTGGGCGCGGTAGTCGTTCCACGCCTCCGCTGCGACAGCCCGCTGCCGCTGGGCGGTGTCGCCCTCCGGGCCGGGCTCGAGCGGGTTGCCGTACTCGTCGCGGCCCTCGCGCAGCGCCTTCGACGCGCGGTCGGCCTGTTCGAAGGCCTCGCGCAGGCGCTGATCGACCGCGTCGTCCCAGGTCTCAGAGTCCATGGGACCGGCGGTACCCAGCGATCCGGGACGCAGACGAGCGGTAGGTGGGCGGGCGTCGTGGCCCGAAATAGTTGGATGTCCTAGTATCTTCGGTGGTAGGACGTCCAACGAGTTCCGCGAGGTAGCCATGTCCGGCCTGCACACGCCCACCCACCCGATCCGACTCGTCACCGCCTCGAGCCTCTTCGACGGCCACGACGCGTCGATCAACATCATGCGGCGCATCTTCCAGGCGCAGGGCTGCGAGGTCATCCACCTCGGCCACAACCGGTCCGTCCGGGAGGTCGTCGACGCCGCCCTGGAGGAGGACGTCCAGGGCGTGGCCGTCTCCTCCTACCAGGGTGGTCACATCGAGTACTTCGAGTACCTCGTGGAGTCGCTGCGCAGCCAGGGCGCAGGCCACGTCAAGGTGGTCGGTGGAGGCGGTGGCGTCATCGTGCCGGCCGAGATCGAGCGGCTGCGGCGCTCCGGGGTCACGATCTTCTCCCCCGAGGACGGTCAGCGGCTCGGGCTCGCGGGGATGATCAACACGGTCGTGGCCGAGTGCGACTTCGACCTGTGGAGCTCGCGCGAGGTCAGCGCGGACCAGGTCATCAGCGGCGATCGCTTCGCCGTCGCCCGGGCGATCACCGGCGCCGAGGCGGGGGTGCTCCCGCCCGACGTCCTCGCCGGCATCAGGGCAGCCGCGGCCCGGCACCACGCCCCGGTGCTCGGGATCACCGGCACCGGCGGCTCGGGGAAGTCCTCCCTCACCGACGAGCTGATCCGGCGCTTCCGGATCGACCAGCAGGACAAGCTGCGGATCGCCGTGATCGCCGTCGACCCGACCCGCCGCCGGGGCGGTGGCGCGCTGCTCGGCGACCGGATCCGGATGAACTCCCTGGACGGGGACCGGGTCTTCTTCCGCAGCCTGGCCACCCGCGGCGCGCACGAGCTGCCCGACCACCTCGACGCCGTGATCGCCGTCGCGCGGGCAGCCGGCTTCGACCTGATCGTGGTGGAGACCCCCGGCATCGGCCAGGGGGATGCGGCGATCGTGCCGTTCGTCGACGCCTCGCTGTACGTGATGACGCCGGAGTTCGGCGCCGCCTCGCAGCTGGAGAAGATCGACATGCTCGACTTCGCCGACGTCGTCGCCATCAACAAGTTCGAGCGCCGCGGCGCCAAGGACGCCCTGCGCGACGTGGGACGGCAGCTCGTCCGCAATCGCGAGGCCTTCGGCAAGCAGCCCGCCGACATGCCCGTCTTCGGTACGTCGGCGGCCACCTTCAACGACGATGGCGTCACGGCGCTCTACCAGCACCTGCGCGACGTCCTCGCCGACAAGGGCGCCACCTTCGACCAGGGCACCCTGCCGCGCGTCGAGGTGCGGCACTCCTCCGGGGTCCACCAGGTGGTGCCCGGCGACCGGGTCCGCTACCTCGCCGAGATCGCCGAGACGGTGCGTGGCTACCACGCCGAGACCGAGCGGCTCGCCGAGGCTGCCAGCCGGCTGCAGCGCGTGACGCAGGTCGCGGCCGAGCTGAGCGGGGACGGCAGCGGCGACGGCAGCGCGGACGGCAGCGCGGACGGCAGCGGGGACACGGGCGCGAACGGCGGCCTGGCCACGCTGCTGGAGAGGGCGCGCGCCGGTCTGCCCGGTGACATCCAGCAGCAGATCGAGACCTGGCCGGCCGTGGTGGCGTCGTACTCCGGCGACGAGCAGGTCGTCCGGATCCGGGACCGCGAGCTCACCACCCGGCTGACGCGGGAGTCCCTCAGCGGCAGCAAGATCCCGCGCGTCGCCCTGCCGCGCTTCACCGACCACGGCGAGCTGGTCCGGTTCTGGCGCCGGGAGAACCTGCCGGGACACTTCCCCTTCACCGCCGGGGTGTTCCCGTTCAAGCGCGACGGCGAGGACCCGGCCCGGATGTTCGCCGGCGAGGGCGACCCGGCCCGGACGAACCGACGGTTCAAGGTGCTCTCCGCCGACAGCGAGGCCAAGCGCCTGTCCACCGCGTTCGACTCGGTCACCCTCTACGGCCGCGATCCCGACGAGCGTCCCGACATCTACGGCAAGGTCGGCACCTCGGGCGTCTCGGTCGCCACGGTGGCGGACATGCGGCTCCTCTACGACGGCTTCGACCTGGTGGCGCCCTCGACCTCGGTGTCGATGACGATCAACGGACCCGCTCCCACGGTGCTGGCGTTCTTCCTCAACACCGTCATCGACCAGCAGGTCGACGCGTTCCGCAGCAAGGAGGGTCGCGATCCCTCGGAGGAGGAGCGCGCCATGCTCGCGGCGTACGCCGTCGCCAACGTCCGCGGGACGGTCCAGGCCGACATCCTCAAGGAGGACCAGGGTCAGAACACCTGCCTGTTCTCCACCGAGTTCAGCCTGCGGTGCATGGCCGACATCCAGGAGTGGTTCATCGCGAACCAGGTGCGCAACTTCTACTCGGTCTCGATCTCCGGCTACCACATCGCCGAGGCCGGCGCGAACCCGATCAGCCAGCTCGCCTTCACCCTCGCCAACGGGTTCACCTACGTCGAGTCCTACCTGGCCCGCGGGATGGACATCGACGACTTCGCCCCCAACCTCTCCTTCTTCTTCTCCAACGGGATGGACCCGGAGTACTCGGTGATCGGCAGGGTCGCGCGCCGGATCTGGGCGGTGGCGATGAAGGAGCGGTACGGCGCGGGCGAGCGCAGCCAGAAGCTCAAGTACCACGTCCAGACCTCGGGCCGCTCGCTGCACGCCCAGGAGATGGACTTCAACGACATCCGCACCACCCTGCAGGCGCTGACGGCGATCTACGACAACGCCAACTCGCTGCACACCAACGCCTACGACGAGGCCGTCACCACGCCCTCCGAGGAGTCGGTCCGACGAGCGTTGGCGATCCAGCTGATCATCAACCGGGAGTGGGGGCTGGCGATGAACGAGAACCCGCTGCAGGGCTCGTTCATCATCGACGAGCTCACCGACCTGGTCGAGGCGGCCGTGCTGGCCGAGTTCGACGCGATCAGCGAGCGCGGCGGCGTGCTCGGGGCGATGGAGACGGGCTACCAGCGGGGTCGGATCCAGGACGAGTCGATGCTCTACGAGCACCGCAAGCACGACGGCTCGCTGCCGATCATCGGCGTCAACACCTTCCGCCGGCCCGATGCGGACGGCACCCCGCAGACGGTCGAGCTGGCCCGTGCCACCGATGCCGAGAAGCGGTCCCAGCTCGAACGCACCCGGGCCTTCCAGCAGGCCCACAGCGACGAGGCGGCCGCCGCCCTCACCCGGCTCAAGGAGGCGGCGATGTCGGGTGAGAACATCTTCGCCGTGCTGATGGACGCCGCCCGCGTCTGCACGCTCGGCCAGGTCACCGAGGCGTTCTTCGAGGTGGGTGGGCAGTACCGCCGCAACGTCTGACGGCGGCCGTGGCCGGGGAGGAACCGGATCACCGGCCGGCGCCGACGACGGGGCCCGGCCCCGCCGTGGCGGTCGCACGCGTATCGCCGACGGGTGCCGCCGCGGTCGACCGGTCCCGCCGCCACCACGGCCAGGTCAGCACGGCCGCCAGCCCGGCACCCGCCGTGTTGAGGAGGACATCGTCGACCGAGGCCACCCGGCCCAGCGGCAGCACGTACTGCGCCGTCTCGATCAGGGCCGAGCACGCGGCGCCCAGCACCACGATCCGGGGCAGCGACGCCAGCGCGCGGAAGCGCACCGGCCCGAGCGCGCCGAGCGCGGCGAAGACCAGCAGGTTGCCGACCACCTGGTAGGTCGGCATCGTCTGCAGGTCGCGCAGCGGCACCAGGCTCAGCTGACCGTGGACCCGGCCCGCCCCGCTGCCCGGCAGCATCGTCAGCCACACCCACGGCAGCGTCCCGTAGGCGATCCCGACCTCGCACAGCGCGCTGCACCACGCCCAGCGTGCGGAGGCCCTGCCGCGCCGCCGACGGCGCGCCAGCAACCAGCCGACGAGCACCGCGATCGGCAGCGCCGCCAGCGTCGACAGCACCACCACGTCGTACCGGGCGACCCAGTCGCTGCGCGTGCCGACGATGACGACGCCGTGGCCGGGGGTCAAGGGCGCAAGATGGCGGCTGCTCACTGCTGCATCCGCGGGTCGTGGGTCGGATCGGCGTACGGCGCCGGGCAGCCGTGGTCGATAGCGCTCAGCCGCAGCTCGAAGTGCCAGGACTCGTTGCGGTAGGTCCGGCACAGCCCGTAGGCCGCGCCGTGCTCGGCCAGCCAGCCGTCGGCCGGGGCTCCCCCGACATCGACCGCCTCGCCGGCCTCGTGCACCGACGTACCGGGTCGGGCGACCCAGCGCGCCGCCACCCGGGCCGAGCCGTACTTCGCCACCGCCTCGGCGAACAGCTGCTCCTGGTAGCCGCGCGAGCGCCAGCCGCTGTTGACGTAGAACGTGACCCCGTCGCTCCTCGCGTCGGTCGCGGCGTCGCGCAGGGCGCCCAGCAGCGCGGGATCGAGCCGCGTCACCCCCGGATAGCGCTCGTCGAAGACGGTGACCCCGTCCGGCAGCTTCCCGTCGGCGCTGTCCACGACGTCCCCGCGGCTGCCCGGCACCCGCACCGGCAGGTGCTCGTCCGAGCGCTCGTGCAGCACCGTCGTGGTCAGGGGCGCGGCCGGGTCCAGCGCCCCGGGCTTCGCTCGCGTGGACGTCGTGGAGGAGAACCCGATGAGCGACTCGCGGCCCAGGACGGCCACGATGCCGGCCGTGGCGAGCGTGACGACGACGGCTGTCATCACGACGGGGCGCGTACGCCGCACCGCAGGTCGCGCCGAGCTGTGGAATCTCATGCAGCCATTCCACGCAGTGCCGCGTTGCCGGCGCGTATGCGGTTTTCGATATGCCGGCGATATGCATCCGCTCTCTAGCATCGGGGCATGCGCGTGTTGGTGGTCGAGGACGAGCCGCTCCTGGCCGAGGCGGTGCGCGACGGCTTGCGCCTGGAGGCGATCGCCGCCGACGTCGCCGGCGACGGGGACAGCGCCCTGGCGATGCTCGGGGTCAACACCTACGACATCGCGGTGCTCGACCGCGACATCCCCGGACCCTCGGGTGACGAGGTCGCCCGGCGCATCGTCGCCTCGGGGTCCGGGATGCCCATCCTCATGCTCACCGCCGCCGACCGGCTCGACGACAAGACATCGGGTTTCGAGCTCGGCGCCGACGACTACCTCACCAAGCCCTTCGCACTGCAGGAGCTCGTCCTGCGGCTCCGCGCCCTGGACCGCCGCCGCGCCCACCACCGACCGCCCGTGCGCGAGCTCGCCGGGCTGCGCCTCGATCCGTTCCGCCGGGAGGTCTACCGCGAGGGCCGCTACGTCGCGCTCACCCGCAAGCAGTTCGCCGTCCTGGAGGTGCTGGTCGCGGCGGAGGGCGGGGTGATCAGCGCGGAGGAGCTGCTGGAGCGGGCCTGGGACGAGAACGCCGACCCCTTCACCAACGCGGTCCGGATCACCGTCTCGGCCCTGCGCAAGCGGCTCGGCGAGCCGTGGATCATCGCCACCGTCCCCGGTGTCGGCTACCGGATCGACACCGACGGATCCGGGCATGGATAGACCACCCGGTCTCAGCGTCCGGCTCAAGCTGACGCTCAGCTATGCGGGATTCCTCCTGCTCGCCGGTGCCGTGCTGCTGGTGGCCGGCTACTTCTCGCTCTCGCGTGGCTTCCATCCCGGCGTCGTCTTCACGGTGCGCAGCCATGCCGACCTGCTGCACTCCTTCGCCCCGATCGCGGCAGTGGTCCTCGGCTTCCTGCTCGCCTTCGGCCTGCTCGGCGGCTGGATCCTGGCCGGGCACATGCTCGCTCCGCTCACCCGGATCAGCGACGCCACCCGGATGGCGGCGCGCGGCTCCCTGTCCCACCGGATCGAGATGGAGGGTCCCAGCGACGAGTTCCGCGAGCTGGCCGACAGCTTCGACGCGATGCTCGAGCGGCTCGAGGCGCACGTGGGCGAGCAGCGTCGGTTCGCGGCGAACGCCTCCCACGAGCTGCGCACCCCGCTGGCGATCACCCACACCCTGCTCGACGTCGCCCGCCGCGACCCCGACCGGGACATCGACACGCTCCTGGACCGGCTCCAGATCGTCAACACCCGGGCGATCGAGCTCACCGAGGCGCTGCTCCTGCTGAGCCGGGCCGACCAGCGCGCGTTCACCCGCGAGCCGGTCGACCTCTCCCTGGCGGCGGAGGAGGCCGCCGAGACGCTGCTGCCCCTCGCCGAGCGGCAGGGCGTGACGATCGAGACCTCCGGCGAGGTGGCACCCACCAGCGGCTCGCCCGCCCTCCTCCAGCAGCTGACCGCGAACCTGGTCCACAACGCGATCGTGCACAACCTGCCCGAGGGCGGGACGGTCCGGGTCGCCACCTCCTGCGAGGCAGGGACCGCCGTGCTCACCGTCGAGAACACCGGCGCCCGGCTCGGCCCGCACCTGGTCGCCACGCTGACCGAGCCGTTCCGTCGCGGCACCGAGCGCCTCCACGCCGACCATGCCGGCGTCGGTCTCGGGCTCGCCATCGCCCAGCGCATCGCCGAGGCGCACGACGGCGTCCTGCTGCTCGCGCCACGTCCCGAGGGCGGGCTGCTGGTCACCGTCCGGCTGCCCTCGTCGTCGGCCGAGCGTGCCGAGGCGCCCCGGCAGGCCCGGCCGACGTAGGCGCCCTCAGATGCTCCTGCGCTCCACGTGCCCGGTGCTCGTCACCACCGACATCGGCGGCACGTCCTTGGCCACCACGGTGCCGGCGCCGACGACCGAGCCGCGCCCGATCCTGACACCCGGCGCCACGGTCGCGGCGGCGCCGATCCAGACGTCCTCCTCGATCACGATGGGGGCGTGCGTGATGCCGCTGTAGCGGTCCGCGAGGGGGATCGGATGACCGGCGGTGGTCAGCGTGACGTGCGGACCGATCATGGTCCGGTCCCCGATGGTGATGCCGCCGAGGTCGAGGAACGAGCAGCCCTGGTTCACGAAGACCCCCTCCCCCAGCACCGTCCCCAGACCGTAGTCGCAGTAGAACGGCGGGTAGATCGTCACCGTCTCGGGGCACCGCCTCCCGAAGATCAGGTCGAGCAGCGCGGCGCGTCCGGCCAGGTCCTCGAACGGCAGCGCGTTGAGCCTCGCGGTCAGCTCCATCACCGTCTGGACCCGTTCGGTGAACTGCCGGGACTCCGTCGTACGTCGGGCCAGGAACCGTTGCTCGAACACGGCTCGATGCTGGCACGAGCGACCTGCCCTGCCCGGCCCACCACGCCGTCGCGACACGACCGGCTCACGGCCGCCAGGCGGCGAGCTTCCCGGGATTGAGCACGACCCACACGTCGGTGATCCGCCCGCCCGCGACCCGCAGGTTGAGCACGCCGCGCACTGCGGTCTCCTCGGCGTAGGTCAGGGCCAGGCCGTCGGCCGTGCGCCGCTCCACCAGCCGCCACGTCGGCCGCTTCGCCAGCACGCCGAGCAGGAAGCGGGCGACCTTGTCGGGGCCGGTCACCGGGTTGCGGGCAGCGCTGACCACGCCGCCACCGTCGGCGCGCAGCACCACCGCCGGATCCAGCAGGGCCGTCAGGGCCCCGAGGTCACCGCCGGCGGCGGCCGCACCGAAGGCCCTGACAAGTGCGTCGTGCTCGGGCGCGGGGGCGAGCTCGCGGCGCTGGGAGCCCACCTTGCGACGGGCGGAGGTGGCCAGCTGGCGGACCGCTGCCGGCGTGCGTCCCACGACCTCGGCGATCTCGGCGAAGGGCAGCTCGAAGACGTCGTGCAGCACGAAGGCCACCCGCTCGGCCGGGGTCATCGCCTCCAGCACCACGAGCAGGGCGCTGCTGACGGTGTCGTCGAGGGTGATCCGGTCGGCGGGGTCGGTCGGGGCCGCCAGCAGCTCGGAGGGCACCGGCTCGGGGAGCCAGGGGCCGACGTACTGCTCGCGGCGTACGCGCGCCGACTTGAGGATGTCGAGACAGATCCGGCTGGCCACCCGGGTCAACCAGCCCTGCGGGTTCTCGACCGCCGCGCGCTCGGCCTCGGAGAGGCGGTACCAGCGCAGGTAGGTCTCCTGCACCGCGTCCTCGGCCTCCTCCAGGGTGCCGAGCAGGCGGTAGCCGAGCGCGATCAGCCGACGCCGCTCCGCCATCACCGCATCGAGGTTGTCCATCGGCCTGCCTTGGGTGCTCACGACGTGATGACGATCCACCGGGGTGATCTGTGAGGACCTCACATCGGCGAGGGCCGCCTCGTCAAGAGGACGTACGCCGGGAGCACCCGGCCGATCCCGCACGAAGGAGTCCCCCGATGGGTCAGCACGTCAACGTCAGCAAGCTCTTCCCCGCCCTCTACGAGGCGCAGCTCCAGGTCGAGTCCGCCGCCCGCGAGGCGGCCGAGACCGCCGGCCTCGACCCGCTGCTCGTCGACCTGGTGCGGCTGCGCGCCTCGCAGCTCAACGGCTGCGCGTTCTGCCTGCGGATGCACACCCGCGACGCGCTGGAGAACGGCGAGACCACCGACCGGCTCGCCGTGGTCGCCGCCTGGTGGGAGTCGCAGTACTTCACCCCGCAGGAGCAGGCGGCCCTCACCCTCGCCGAGCGGGTCACGCAGATCGGCGCCGAGCACACCTCGCCGGCACCCGCCGTCGACGTGGAGGCGGCGCTCGACGAGAAGCAGATCGCCGCCGTCACCGCCGTCGCCATCGCGATCAACGGCTGGAACCGGCTGGCGATCACCAGCGGCTACCCGGTCGCGCCCTGACCCGCACCTGACCGGGTGGCGCAGCGGGTGCGCCCGGGTGGATCCGGGTGCACCCGGGTGCGTCGCCGCTACGCCCGCCTGCCGAGCAGCGCGAGCACGCCGCCCTCCCCCTCGCGCACCTCCCGTACGTCGAGGTCGGCGAGCTCCTGGGCCAACGCGTCGACCTGACCGCTGTCGCCGAGCTGGAGCAGGACCTGTCCACCCTCGAGAAGGTGCCGATCGGCCAGCCGCACGCAGGTACGCGCGATGTCGAGGCCGTCGGCGCCACCGTCGATGCTGTCGACCGGGTCCTCGGCGTAGTGGTCGGTGCGGTCGCTGGGCACCCACGGCGGGTCCGCGATCACCAACGCGTAACGCTCGTGCGGGGCCACCACCTCCTCCATGGCACCGGTGCGCACCTCCACCACCTCGCCGAGACCGGCCGCGCTCGCATTGCGCCGGGCGTAGTCGCACGCCGAGGGCGAGGAGTCGACGCAGACCAGGCGGCGGCCGGTGCCGAGGATGGCGAGCAGTCCGATGTGGCCGACGCCCGAGCACAGCTCCAGCACCGGACCCGCCGGCGCCGCGGCCAGCAGCTCGCGCGCCCATGCGGACTGCTGCTCGGTCCAGGGACGCGGGCGCAGGGTGTCGTCGGCGTACGCGATCCGCAGCGGGCCGAAGGTCATCAGTGAGGGCACGGCACCTCGTTATCCACCAGCGGCCAGGTCACTCCGGGAACGATCGAGGTTTCGGCAGGCGACCGGGCGGGCGACCGGGCAGGCGACCGGCCGGGTCCCGGGGTCCCGAGTCGCGGCGAACCCGAGAATTCGCCGTCAACTCTGCGCCAAAATCTCCGATAGGCCTCATGGGTTGGGACGGAGGGTCCGCTTGCACGCTGGCATCGACACGCTCATGCTCACGGCCGACGGCCGCCTCGCGGCGACCGTCGCCGCAGCCGCGAGCGCCGACGGGACGAGCCTGCTGGTCCGGCGCACGCAGACGCCGGCCGGGGTGCTCGCCGCGCTGAACCACGGCCAGGGACCCGACCTGCTCCTGGTCGACGTGACGGTGTGCTCCGGCGCCGAGCTCCGCCAGCTGCTGCACAGCTCCGCGCAACGTGACACGGCGGTGGTGGCGCTCGTGCCGGCCGGTGAGGAGCAACGCGGCCTCGACGCGATCCAGCTCGGCGCCGAGGACTACCTCGAAGGCGACGACGCCACCGTGCTGCGGGCGCTGTGCAAGGTCGCCCGGGCCTCGGTGGCGCGGCACCGCAGCAATCCGGCCCGCTACCTGCGCACCATCTTGGACAACTCCCCCGACGTGGTCATCACGGTGGACCAGGACCTGGTGGTGCGTCAGGCCAACGCCACCGCCGAGCGGTTCTTCCAGGTCGAGGCCGACGACATGCTGGGCCGGTCCGTCGACGAGCTGGCGCCGCCCGAGGAGCGCGACGCCCAGCGTGCGGCACTGCTCCGGGCCCTCTCCGGCGTCCCCGCGGCGATCAACGAGACGGAGCGGCGGCTGCCCGACGGCACCGTCGCGCACATCTCGCTGACGTGCCTGCCGGTGACCGGTGACGACGGTGCCGTCATCGGTGCGTGCACGATCGTGCACGACATCAGCGAGACGGTCGCCGCCCGGCACCGGCTCGAGCGCACCCTCAAGCGCCAGGAGGTGGCCGAGGAGGCAGCGCACGTCGGCGCCTTCGAGGTGGATCTGGCGACGATGCAGATCGCCATCTCCCGCGAGCTCGCCCGGTTGCACTACCGCGACCCGGACGACCTCGTGCTCTCGATCGACGACCTGCTGCGCGGGGTGCACCGGGACGACCGTGAGCTGCTGCTCGCCCTGCAGGACGTCCGCGGTCCTGCCACGATCGACTACCGCTTCCGCGGTCCGGACGGCACCGACCCCCGGCTGCTGGAGATCTCCGGGCGGTGGCTGCCCGGGGACGGACCCGACCACGCCGGCTACTTCGTCGGCATCGAGCGCGACGTGACCGAGCAGCGCGCCCAGGAGGAGCAGATGCGCTTCCTGGCCCACCACGATCCCCTCACCGGTGCGCTCAACCGGCGGGCCTTCGAGGCCCTGCTCGCCCAGCGGGTGGGGCAGCACTGCGACGAGCAGCAGGCCAGCGCGCTGCTGATGATCGACCTCGACGGCTTCAAGCACCACAACGACACCTACGGACACGCGGTCGGCGACGCCATCCTGGTCAGGATCGCCGGCGCCGTGAGCAACCGGTTGCCGGCGCAGGCGGCGCTCGGCCGGATCGGCGGCGACGAGTTCGTCGTCTTCCTGCCCGAGGCCGGCAGCGAGCACGCAGCCCAGATCGCCGACCTCCTGCTCGCCGTGGTCGCCGACGCCGCTCGGACGGCCTCTCCCGACCCGGTCCACCCGGTCACGGCGAGCATCGGCATCGCCGGCTTCGCCGGAGCCGCCGAGCCCGCGCTGGTGCTGCGCCGGGCCGACGAGGCCATGTACGCCGCCAAGAGCAACGGCGGCAGGCAGTGGGCGCACTGGAGCGAGCAGCCGATCGACCTCGTGGATCCGGTCATCGACCTCACGACCGCCGCCGGGAACCGGCTCGAGCGGCTGGCCGCCCTCGCCGTCTCCCAGACGTCGGCACGCCGCGAGCTGCTCCGCGACCTGACCCTGGACACCGCCACCGGGCTCCCGGGCCGGCACCACTTCCTCGGTCTGGTCGAGCATCGCCTCACCGGCTCCGCGGACCTGCAGGCGGCGTACGCCGTCCGTCTCGGCGGGATCGACCTGCTCGACGACAGCACCGAGCGGACGGCTCGCGACGCCCTGGTCGGGGCCGTCGCGGCGCGGCTGGCGCAGGCGCACGGCCCGGGCGCCCTGGTCGGCCTGCTCGACGACGCCGAGCTCGGCCTCCTGCTGCCGGCCGGGACGCTGGAGCACCGCGAGCGACTCGCCCGCCGGCTGCTCAGCTGCCTGGAGGAGCCGTTCGCCGTCGCGGGTGGCGAGTTCGCCCTGCTGCCGGCGATCGGCATCGCCACCGGCGGCCGCGACGGCGATGCCTACACGCTGTTCCGGGACGCGTCGATCGCGGCCGCTGCACCCCGCACCGAGACGCCGGACGGGTTCCGGCACTACGAACGCTCGCTCCGCACCCGTGCCACCGCCCGACTCGCCGAGCACGCCGCGCTGCGACGCGCCATCACGAACCGCGAGTTCGGTCTGGTCTTCCAGCCCGCCCTCGAGCTCGCCACCGGCGTCTTCAACCGCGCCGAGTCGCTGGTGCGCTGGTATCGGCCCGGCGGCGAGGTCGTCGGGCCGGACCGGTTCATCCCGCTGGCCGAGGCCACCGGTCTGATCGTGCCGCTGGGCGACCTCGTCCTCGACCTGGCGATCGACCAGGCGCTGGCCTGGCGCGCGGCGCTGCCGCACGTGCGCATCCCGGTCAACCTGTCCGCCGTGCAGCTGGGGATGCCCGGCTTCGCCGCAGGCGTCATGACCAGGGTCGCCGACGCGGGCCTGACCTCGTGGCCGATCACCTTCGAGGTGACCGAGTCCGCGTTGATGGAGAACCTCGAGGCCAGCCAGGAGGCGCTCCAGCAACTGCGCGACGCCGAGTTCCGCGTCGTCATCGACGACTTCGGCACCGGTCATTCCTCGCTGGCCCGCCTCGACCAGCTCCCGGTCGGCGGCATCAAGGTCGACAAGCTGCTGGTCAAGCGACTGGCCGGCGACCCGACGGCGCGGGCCGTCCTGCGCGCGATCGTCGACGTCGGGAAGGCCTACTCGATGCTCGTGACGGCCGAGGGCATCGAGGACGCGGAGACGCTGCGGATCGTCCGCGAGATCGGCGTCGACTACGCACAGGGCTACCACCTGAGCCGGCCCAGGCCGGCCGGCGAGCTCGTCGAGCTCCTCCGGCGCGGCTGGCCGCACTGACCTGCCGGCGAGACGCACGGGTCCCCTCTCCGGGCATGGTCCAGACTGAGGGCAGCGACCAGGCCCGAAGTTGTCACCCGGATGAGTGGATCTGGACATTCTCCTGAGAAACATCCGCTGTTCACCTGACTTACCTACGGTTCCGGCGCAGGATGGATGAAACGCCCGTTCCCGGGTCCGGCGTTTGCTGGGCTTGCCCGAGTTGCAGAAGTAGTGATGATGTCGCGGAACCTTCTCCGTACCAAGGCTGTGGTCCTGGTCCCCCTCGCCGCCCTCACCGCCGTGGTGGCCACCGTGGAGGCCCAGCAGAGCGATGGGACGGCAGCCACCGCCGGTCCGCGCAGCACCGCCGCGAGCGTCGCTCCGGTGCTGCCCGCCGCTATCACACCCTCGGCGACACCCAGCGTGACGCCGCAGCTCGACGCCGCCAGCACCACCGACGCGCCGCCGGCCAGTGTCACCGGCCCGGGCCAGCTCTCCGGCGCCCTCACCGTCGGCGGCGGCAACGGTCCGCTGCTGGGCCGGCTGAGCAGCGTCGCCGTCAGCGGCGCCGGCGCCACCTCGGCCATCTCCAGCACCGCCCTGTCGGCCTACCAGCGCGCAGCCTCGGTGATCGACCAGGCCGACACCAGCTGCAACCTCGGCTGGGAGCTGCTGGCGGCGATCGGCACCGTCGAGTCCGGCAACGGCACGGCCGGCGGCAGCCAGCTCAGCCCGGCCGGTCTCGCCACGCCCGCCATCTACGGTCCCGACCTCGACGGCACCCACCACACCCAGCAGATCGCCGACACCGACGGCGGCCAGCTCGACGGCGATCCCACCTCCGACCGGGCCGTGGGGCCGATGCAGTTCCTGCCCTCGACCTGGGTGATGGTCGCGGTGGACGGCGACGGCGACGGGCGCCGGGACCCGCAGGACATCAACGATGCCGCCCTCGCCTCGGCGGTCTACCTGTGCTCCACCGGGGCGGATCTCTCCACACCGGCGGCCCAGCACGCGGCGCTGCTGCGCTACAACCACAGCGACGCCTACGCGACCCGGGTGCAGACCCTGGCGACGTCCTACAGCACCGACGACGACCTGACCGGCGTCGTCCCGGCGACGTTCCTGGTGCCCACCGGGAGCGCCGGCGCCACGGCCACCACGGACGCGACCGCGAAGCAGAAGAAGACCAAGAAGCACCAGACCACGAAGAAGCACCACCACAAGGCCGCTCACACCAGCACGACCAGCGCCTCGACGTCGAGCACGAGCGCCACCCCCGGCACGACCCCGGGTAAGACCTCCGGCACCCCGACCACCGGCGCGAGCACCGGCCCCACCACCACTGCCCCCGGCGCGGCCACCACCGCGCAGCTGACCGAGGTATGCCAGCTGCAGATCGCCAGCACCTACCCCGATGCCACCGACGACGCGGTCCAGGCGGCACTCACCCGCTGCCTGACGCTGCTCGACGGGCTCACGCTGGCGCAGGCGAAGGCGCAGGTGCAGGACGTGGTCGAGGCGTTCGTGGACCCCGACACCACCGACGGCCCGATCGCCGGTCTGGAGCCGACCGGCACCCCGACCGAGGACCCGTCCGGATCCGCATCCGACGCCCCGTCGACAGGCTCCTCGGATGACCCGTCCGACGACACCGGCTCGACGGATCCCTCAGCCAGCGCCTCGCCGACCGCCTCCGCGACGAACTGAGTTCACCCGGCGGCCCTTTCGAAGCGTCGGCACTCGTGTCATGGTCGAGAGCATGAGTGCCGACGTCACCACCCTCCAGACCCGGTACGACGAGGTCCGGGCCTACACCGAACAGCTCGCCGCGCCGCTGTCACCGGAGGACCAGACGGTCCAGTCGATGCCCGACGTGTCGCCGACGAAGTGGCACCGCGCCCACGTCACCTGGTTCTTCGAGACGTTCGTCCTGGCTGAGAACGAGCAACGCTTCGCGCCGTACCAGGACCAGTACTGGTTCTTGTTCAACTCCTACTACGAGGCGATCGGGCCTCGCTACGCCCGCCCGCTGCGCGGGGTCATCAGCCGACCCGGGGCACACGACGTCGGGCTCTACCGCAGCAACGTCGACGATCGGATGCGCGAGCTGCTCGAGACCCTCGACGAGGGCACGCTGACCAAGCTCGCCCCGACCATCGAGCTCGGCTTCCACCACGAGCAGCAGCACCAGGAGCTGCTGCTGATGGACATCAAGCACGTGCTCTCGCTCAACCCGCTGCGACCCGTCTACGCCGGCCGCCCCACGACCGGCGGCGTCTCCGGGCCGCTCGGCTGGCAGGAGTACGACGGCGGCCTGGTCGAGATCGGCCACGACGGCAGCCGCGACGGGAGCTTCTGCTTCGACAACGAGCTGCCCGTGCACCAGCAGTTCCTCCAGCCGTTCCGGCTGGCCGACCGGCTGGTGACCAACGGCGAGTGGCAGGCCTTCATGGCGGACGGCGGCTACCGCCGCCCCGAGCTGTGGCTCAGCGACGGCTGGGCGCGGATCAACGCCGAGGGCTGGCGGGCGCCGTTCTACTGGATCGAGCAGGACGGCGTCTGGCTCGAGCACACCCTCACCGGGACCTGGCCCGTCGACCCCGAGCTGCCGGCCTGCCACCTGAGTCACTACGAGGCCGACGCCTACGCCACCTGGGCGGGCAAGCGGCTTCCGACCGAGGCGGAGTGGGAGCACGCCGCCCGGCTGGAGGACGAGGGCTCGGTGGGCGGCACCTCGACCGGCCCGGTGGACGTGGGCTCCGCCGAGGGCCGGCGGTCGTGGCACCCGCGCGCGGCCGGTGCCCCGACCGGCGCGCTGCGGCAGCTCTTCGGCGAGTGCTGGGAGTGGACGGCCTCGGCGTACCTGCCCTATCCCGGCTTCCACCCGGCCGACGGCGCTATCGGCGAGTACAACGGCAAGTTCATGTCCGGCCAGATGGTGCTGCGCGGGGGTTGCGCCCTGACACCGCCGGGGCATGCGCGGGCGTCCTATCGCAACTTCTTCCCGCCCGGTGCGCGCTGGCCGCTCACCGGTGTGCGGCTGGCCGACGACGGCGCGACGCGGGCGGGCCGAGCGTGACCGACGCGATCACCCTGACGACCCAGCCGGTCTGGACCGCGCGCGTCCTGTGCGGCCACCATGCAGTCCTCGGCCGGGCTGAGACCGTCGCGGGGTGGACGAGCGACGACGGCTGCGACGTGACAGGCACAGGCGCCGGAACAGGCACCGGCGCGTGGCGGATCGGCGTCGATGCGGCCACCGCGGAGGAGATCGAGCGGGTGCACGCGGCGGTCGCCTCGGAGCGTGACGCGCCCGGCGGGGCGGACCTGCCGGCCGCCAGCCTGCTCGTCAGGGCCGCTACCCGCCACCGGCTACCGGCGTGCTCGATCCTGCTCGCCGACGGGGACCAGCTGGCCGCGCTCGCCTGGGGCCTGCCGCTGGGCGTCGTCGAGCTCGGCGGTTGGGAGTACGCCGTCGCCGCCACCCCACCGGCAGGCGACTCCGCATGGGTGCCGCTGGCACCGGGCACCGTGGCGGCACTGGACCCCTGCGGTCCGACCACCTTCCCCCTGCACGCACCCCTCGACCCGGAGGCGCCTCGGTGACCACCCTCTCGACGCCGGGAGCCAGCCTCGACGTGCTGCTGACCCCGGCCGACCTGCGCGCTGCCCTGGAACGCGACGCCCGGGCCGGGCTGAGCGCCACGCCGAAGTGGCTGCCGCCGAAGTACTTCTACGACGACCGCGGCAGCCGGCTCTTCGAGGAGATCACCCGGCTGCCGGAGTACTACCCCACCCGCACCGAGCACGCGATCCTGTCGGCGTACGCCACGGACATCGCGGCGGCAGCGGATGCGGAGGTGCTGCTGGAGCTGGGCTCCGGGTCGAGTCACAAGACCCGGCTGCTCCTGAACGCGATGGCGCGTCAGGCCACGCTCGCGGCGTACGTGCCCGTCGACGTCAGCGTCGGCGCGCTGCGCGATGCGATGAGCAGCCTGCGCACCGACTACCCGCACCTGCCGCTGCACGGCGCGGTCGCGGACTTCGACGCTCACCTGGCCCTGCTGCCGGCGCCCGGCCGCCGGCTGTGGGTGCTGCTGGGCGGCACCATCGGGAACTACCCGCCGGCCGAACGCGCGGTGCTGCTGGCGGCGCTGAGTGCGGCGATGCGACCCGGCGAGGCGTTCCTGCTGGGGATCGACCTGGTCAAGGACCCGAAGCGGCTGGTGGCGGCCTATGACGACGCCGCCGGCGTCACCGCCGCCTTCAACCGCAACGTCATCTCCGTCCTGGATCGCGAGCTGGACGGCGACCTCGACCCCGACGACTTCGAGCACGTCGCCCTGTGGGACGCGGAGAACGAGTGGATCGAGATGCGGCTGCGGGCGCGTCGACCGATCTCGGCCCGCCTGGGCGCTCTGGACCTTCCGGTGCGGCTCGACGTCGAGGAGGAGATCCGCACCGAGATCTCGGCGAAGTTCCGCCGCGAGCGTCTCGCCGAGGAGCTGACGGCCGCGGGGCTGCACGTCGAGCAGTGGTGGACCGACCCGATGGCCGACTTCGCCCTGGTGCTGGCGCGGCGCTGATCGTCCTCCCCGGGCGGTGGGTACCGGACTGCGACCGCCCCCACCCCGAAGGGACCGCCCATGAGCGACGACGACCAGCAGAAGCTGATCGGTCTGATGAAGGACATGCCGATCGCGATGCTGACCACCTACGGCCCCGACGGGCCACACAGCATCCCGATGGCGCGCCAGGAGGTCGATCCGGGCGCGGAGATGTGGTTCATCACCGCCCGGCACACCCGCCATGTCGAGGACCTGGCCACGTCGGCGGCCGTCTCGCTCACGTTCTCCTCCTCCTCGGCCTGGGTCGCGATGACCGGACGCGCCGAGCTGGTCGAGGACCAGGCCAAGCTCGAGGAGCTGTGGAACAGCTTCGCGGAGGCCTGGATGCCGGCCGGGCCGGAGGACCCGAACGCCGCGCTGCTGCGCGTCGAGGTCGAGCACGCCGAGTACTGGGACACCCCGGGCGGCCGGATCGCCTCGGCGATCAGCTTCGCGAAGGCCAAGCTCACCGGGAACACGTACGACGCCGAGCACGGCACCGTCGAGCCGTCCTGACCGCAACCGCCCGCAACGCGACCGTGCAGGGCCGTCCGGCGCCGGCCGGGCGGCCCTACGCGTCGGCGGTGAGCAGCGCCCAGGCGCCGGCGAGCGCCGCCATCACCGCCACCGCCACCGCGGTGGCGCTCCAGCCGGCGTGGGTGAACACCACGCCGCCGAGCCAGCCCATGACACTCGAGCCGAGGTAGTAGAAGAGGTTGTACAGCGACGTCGCCTGGGACCGGCCGACCCGCGCGCGGGCGCCCGTCCAGCCCGATGCGATCGCGTGGGCACCGAAGAAGCCGACGGTCAGCACCACCAGACCCACCAGCACACCGGGGAGCCAGGTCACCAGGGTCAACAGCACGCCGGCGATCATCACCGCGATGCTCGCCAGCAGCACCCGGCGGCGTCCGAGCCGGGTCGCCGCGAGACCCGCCCGCCGCGAGGACCAGGTGCCCGCCAGGTAGGCGAGGAAGAGCAGCGAGGTGACGCCCGTGCTGAGGTCGAACGGCGCCCGCTGCAGCCGGAACGCGAGGTAGTTGTAGATCGTGACGAAGCCGCCCATCAGCAAGAAGCCCTGCCCGTAGAGCACCAGCATCCGCGGGTCGCGCAGGTGCGTCGCGACCAGCCGTAGGACCGCGGCACCGGGCGCGCGTGTGTTCCGCCGGAAGCCGCGCGGCGCCGGTGCGAGCAGCATGAAGGCCGCCGCCGCGACGGCCGAGAGCACCACCACGCTGGCCACACCCCAGCGCCAGCCGAGAGCTGCCGCGACCGGGGCGGCGACGACCCGGCCCAGCAGGCCGCCGATCGTCGTACCCGAGACGTAGGTACCGGCCGCGACGGCGGTGTGCGCCGGGTGGATCTCCTCCTGCAGGTAGGTCACGGCGAGCGCGGGGAGACCGCCGAGCGCGGCTCCCTCGGCGATGCGCAGCGCCAGGATCCAGGTGAAGTCCGGGCACAGCACCACCGCCAGCCCGAGGACTGTCGCCGCCACCAGGGAGAGTCGCATCGCGGCCAACCGTCCGATCCGGTCCGCCACCCACGACCAGGGCAGCACCCCGGCGGCGAGGCCCAGGGTCGCGGCGGAGATGAGCAGCGCCGAGCGGTCGGCGCTCACGTCGAGCGAGCGGGAGACCAGCGGCAGGATGCCCTGGGGCGAGTAGAGCTGCGCGAAGGTGGCCACGCCGGCGCACGCCAGCGCGACCAGGATGCGGCGGTACTCGGTCGACTCGCGCGAGTGCCCCTCCCATCGGACCGCAGGGACGCTGGTCATCGTCATGCGATCGACGGTAGGACGTCGCATCCGATCGCACCAATGCATGGATCGGCACCTACCGATATCATGTCCGCATGTCTCAGCTGACCACGTCGGCCCGACGCGAGGTGTTGGCCGACCTCCCCTACCTCGTGGCCGTCGACGCGACCGGCGGGGTGACCGCTGCCGCGGACGAGCTGGGCGTCCCGCAGCCGACGGTCAGCAGGGGTCTGGCCCGGCTGGCCGAGCGACTGGGCGTGCCGGTGCTCGACCGCGACGGACGCGGCGTACGGCTGAGCGCGGAGGCCACCGCACTGCTCCCGTACGCCGAGCGCGCGCTGGCCGCCCTCCACGACGGTCTCGCTGCGGTCGAGCGACTCACCGGCGAGCGGGCGGACGCCGTCTCGCTGGCCTTCCAGCACACCCAGGGAAGGATCGTGGTCCCGGCGCTCGTCCGGGCGCTCCGGGCCGAGCACCCCACCGCGCGGTTCGACCTGCACCAGGGCGCCCGGGACGCCTGCCTGGAGGCCCTCGACTCCGGCGCGGCCGACGCCGTCATCGTCTCCCCCGCGCTGCCGGCGACGGCGAACGTACGCACCGTCCACCTCTACGACGAGCCGCTGGTGCTGGCCGTCCCGCCGGAGCACCGGCTGGCCCGGCGGCGACGGGTGCGGCTGCAGGACATCGCCGCCGAGCCGCTGCTGGTGATGCGGACGGCCTTCGGCCTGCGCCTGCAGGTCGACGACCTCCTCGCCGAGGCGGGCATCACCCCGACCATCGCCTTCGAGGGCGAGGACGTGCAGACCCTGCGCGGGTTGGTCGCCGCCGGGCTGGGCGTCGCCGTACTCCCGGCTGCCGTCCCGCACCCGACCGACGTGGTGGAGGTCCCGATCGGTGAGGCCCACGCGATCCGACGGATCGGGTTGTCGTGGCGCACCGACAGGCGTGCGGGCGCGGCTGCTCTGGCCCTGTACGACGTGGTGCAGCACGGCGACTGGCTGCCGCGACGGCGCTGAGGCCTGACACGGGATCCCTAGACTCCGCCTCATGGACCACGAGTTCGTGCTCATCGCCGGTGCGGCACTGGCGATCATGATCGCCGCCTCGGTGTTCTCCCGCCGGACCGGCATCGCCACCCCGCTGCTCCTGGTCGCACTGGGGATCGGCGCCAGCTACCTGCCGCCGACGCCCGAGATCCACGTCGAGCCCGAGCTGGTGCTGGCCGGGGTGCTACCGCCGCTGCTCTACGCCTCGGCGGTGCAGCTGCCGGTGCTGGACATCCGCCGCAACCTCTCCCTGATCACCTGGTTGTCGGTGGTGATGGTGATCGTCTCGGCGCTGGTCATCGGCGCCGTCGTGCACGCGGTCTTCCCGGGGATCTCCTTCGCGCTGGCGACCGCGCTGGGCGCCGTGGTCAGCCCCACGGACGCCGTCGCCGCCTCCGCGATCGGCCACCGGGTCGGACTGCCACCGCGGCTGATGACGGTGCTGGAGGGCGAGAGCCTGGTCAACGACGCGTCCGCGCTGGTGTTGCTGCGCACGGCGGTCGCGGCGCTGACAGCGAGCGGCTTCAGCCTGGGTCACACGGTGCTCGACTTCGGCTGGGCCGTCCTCGGCGGTGTCGTGATCGGGCTGATCGTCGGGGTGGTGACGGTCCTCCTGCGACAGCGACTCGACGACCCGGTGCTCAACACCACCATCTCCTTCGCGGTGCCCTTCCTCGCCTACTTCCCCGCCGAGGAGGCGCACGCCTCGGGAGTGCTCGCGGTGGTGGTCGCCGGCCTGCTCACCGGCACGATGGGCAGCCGCCGGTTCAGCGCGCGGGACCGGCAGACCCAGTCGACCACCTGGACCACCATCAGCTTCATCCTGGAGAGCGCCGTCTTCCTGGCGATGGGCTACGAGCTGCCGGAGCTGGTCGACGCGGCCCGCTCGGAGACCGACACCGGTCAGATCACCGGCCTGGTCCTGATCGTGGTGGGCCTGCTGATCGCCATCCGCTTCCTCGGGCTGGCCTGGCCCGCGATGACCGACCGCTTCGGGCCCGGCGAGCGCGGCGATCAGGTCGAGGCCCGGCTGACCTCCTTCGAGGAGAGGCTCGACGCCATGACGCCGACCGACGAGCGCGAGGAGAGCCGGCTCGCCTGGGCGCGGCACCGGCTCGCGCGGGGCCGGGCCGACGCGGCGTTCGAGGAGCGCGAGCCGATCACCGCACGCGGCATGCTGGTGCTGGCCTGGGCCGGCATGCGCGGCGTCGTCACGGTCGCCGCCGCCCAGACCATCCCGGTCGGCACCCCGCACCGTGCCACCGTGATCCTGGCGGCGTTCTTCGTCGCGCTGATCACGCTGGTGCTCTTCGGACTGACCCTGCCGGCGCTGATCGCGCGGATGCGGTTCACCCCGGCAACCGAGGAGGAGCGGCACGATGCCGTCCAGGGGCTGTTGCGGCGGGTGGGCGAGACGGCCATCGACAGCCTCGGTCCGCTGCGCGAGCAGACCATCGACGGCCAGCCGCTGGACCCGGCGCTGGTGCACACCATGGAGGAGAGCGTCCTGCCGCGACTGATCGCCGCGACGAAGGACACCCGGGAGGGCCCGCCGGTCCCGCGCGACCAGCTGCTGACGGTGCAGCAGCGGTACCTCGACGCGATGCGCGACGCGCTCGGCGCCGAGCGCGCGATCGGGGCGGACAGCTCCGAGACCTACCGGCAGGTCGAGGTCATGCTGGACACCTTGGAGTACCGGATGCAGCCCGCGCGCTGACTCGGGCCTCCGTCCGGGTCGACTCGGGCCTCCGTCCGGGTCGAGTCGGGCCTCCGTCCGGGTCGAGTCGGGCCTCCGTCCGCGATCAGCTGCGCGCGCTGAACTGCTGCGTGCCGAGCACCGCCAACAGGCGCAGCTTGTCGTCGTCCTCCGTGCGCGGAGCAGCTGTCAGCACCAGCAGCGCCTGCGACTGGTCCTCGGTGAACAGCACCTGGCAGTCGAGCTCGATCGCCCCGACCTCGGGGTGGACCAGCACCTTGTGATCCTCGAAGCGGCGCGCGACCTCGTGCCGCTCCCACAGCTCTGCGAACTCGGGGCTGAGCCGCTGCAGCTCGCGCACCAGCTCACCGGCCCGCGAGCGCGGACCCATCGAGCCGTACGCCGCCCGCATCGAGGCGACCAGTGCTCGGCTGTGCCGCGGCCGATCGACCTCGGGGTAGCGCAGCCGCTCGGTCCCCGGACGGACGAACCAGCGATACACCTCGCTGCGCTCGAGGCCGACGTAGGCCGTCTGGTCGCCGAACAGCGCCCGGGCCGGGTCGTTCTGCACCAGCGTCTCGGCCAGAGCGCTGATCACCATCGCCGGCGTGTCCGAGAGCCGGTCGAGCACCCGCAGCAGCGCCGGCGCGACGTACTCGCCCGGCGCCAGCCGGTCCGGCGCGCTGTGGCCGGCGACCCGGTAGAGGTAATCGCGCTCGTCCGGCGTGAGACGGAGCGCCCGGGCGAGCGCGGCGAGCATCTGCACGCTCGGCTGCGGGCCGCGGCGCTGCTCGAGCCGGGTGTAGTAGTCGGTCGACATGGTGGCCAGGGCCGCGACCTCCTCGCGGCGCAGGCCGGGAGTACGGCGCCGGGCACCGGTCGGCAGCCCGACGTCGGCCGGCACGAGATCCTGCCGGCGGCGTACCAGGAAGTCGGCGAGTGCGGCTCGGTCCATGGCTCGATGATGGCGCACCCGACAGCGCCGAGACAGGGACCGCCGATCCCCCGATGAGCGCTCTCTGCCGCCCGCTTCACCGACACGGTTGGCTAGGCACATGCGAATCAGTGGAAACACCATCTTCATCCCCGGTGCCACCAGCGGCATCGGTCTCGCCCTGGCCCTCGCCCTGCGGGACAAGGGCAACACCGTCATCGTCGGCGGTCGCCGTCGCAACCTGCTCGACCAGATCGCTGCCGAGCACGGCCTGGCGACCATCGCCATCGACACCGCCGACCCGGCGAGCATCGAGGCTGCCGCGCGGCAGGTCCTCGCCGACCATCCCGAGCTGAACGTGCTGATCACGATGGCCGGCATCATGCGGGTCGAGGACTGGACGCGCGGCGGGTTCGCCGAGCAGGCGGCCGAGATCGTCACCACCAACCTGCTCGGGCCGATCCGGCTCATCGACGCGTTCCTCGACCACCTGCGCGACCGGCCGGAGGCGACCATCGTCACCGTCTCCTCGGGGCTGGCGTTCGCGCCGCTGAAGGTCACCCCGACCTACAACGCCACCAAGGCCGCCATCCACCTGCTCAGCGAGTCGATCCGCCTCCAGCTCGCCGGCACGGGTGTCAGCGTCGTCGAGCTCGAGCCGCCGGCGGTGCAGACCGACCTGCTGCCCGGGCAGCGCGAGAGCGCGTTCGCGATGCCGCTCGAGGAGTTCATCGCCGAGGTCGTCGAGCTGATCGAGCACCAGCCCGACGCCACGGAGATCCAGGTCGAGCGCGTGAAGTTCCTCCGGTACGGCGAGGCGCGCGGCGACTACGACCAGGTCGTCGCGACGCTCAACCGGAGCGACCCGCACGGGAAGTAGGCGACGTACGGCGGGTGTGTCCGGCGCCGCCGAGCTATCTCCCGGCGAGCTCCTTGAGGTCGGCGAAGATGTCGTCGAGCCGGCCCACGAGCGAGAGGTGGCCCTCGTCCTCGAACAGGTGGGCCCGCGCGCCCGGGACGTGCTCGGCCAGCCAGGCGCCGTGCGCGTAGGGCACCATCGCGTCCTGCCGGCCCTGCCAGATCGCGACCGGGACCCGGATGTCGGCCAGCTCGAAGCCCCACGGTGCGACGGCGGCCAACCCGTCGTCGCGCACGCCGATGGCGCCCTGAGCGCCGGCGTGGTTGAAGGTGCGGCTCATCCAGTCCGCGAAGTCGTCGGTGACCATCGCCTTGTCGACCGGCGTCACCAGGCCGCCCATCGCGTCGGCGATCTGGTCGGGCGTGGCGGCGAGCATCGGCAGGATCTGCTCGGTGACCAGCGCGCCGTAGACCTCGGGGCCCTGCTCGGCGGCGTGGTACTCCTCCAGGTTCTCCGCCGCCATGCCGTCGAACCAGTCGAGGCCCTCGGCACGGTACGGCGCCACCCCCGCGATCGTGGCAGCGGCACGACAGCGGTCCGGCAGCAGGGCGGCGCAGGCCAGCGCCCGCGGCCCGCCCCCGGACCAGCCGGCGGTGAGGAACGCGTCGATGCCGAGGTGGTCGAGCACCGCCAGGCTGTCCGCCACGTCGTCGGCGAACCGGCCCGGCGCCGGCCGGGGCGTGGAGCGACCGTACCCAGGACGGGAGAGGGTGACATAGCGCAGCCCGGCCGCCCGGGCCGCCGCGTCGATGGCAGCGCTGGCCGCCACCGCCGACGGCGAGCCCATGTGGAAGAGCAGCGGGAAGCCGTCCGGATCTCCCCCGGTGAGCACCTCGAGGGTGCGGCCGTCTGGTCCGGGGATCTCGTCGATGCGGGTCATGAGCACATCATGCCTGGGTGGTGCGGGGGCGATCGTCGGGGTAGTCCGGGGCGCAAATCAGCCCTCAGCGGCCCGAACCGCTGATTTCCGCCCCGGACTACCCCAACAAAAGACCAGCGATCACGCCGCCGGGTTCAGCGCCAGCCACCGCTCCCGCCAGGCCAGGGCGTGCCGGATCCCGTCGGCGACGGTGAGCTCGGGGCGCCAGCCGAGCAGCGCTGGGTCGTGACGGCTGCGGGCATAGGCGCCGGCCACGTCGCCGGGGCGTCGCGCGGTCTCGACGACCGGGACCGGGGTGCCGACCGCACGGCCGAAGGCCTCGACGAGCTCGCGGACCGTCGTCCCGCGGCCGGTGCCGAGGTTGAGGGCGAGATGCCCCTCGCGCCCCGCGGCGATCAGGTCGTCGAACCGCTCGACCGCGCGGACGTGGGCACGGGCGAGGTCCCACACGTGGACGTAGTCGCGCAGGCCGGTGCCGTCGCGGGTCGGCCAGTCCACCCCGGTCAGGGCGAACGGCGTACCGCTCTCCCATGCCTCGATGAGCCGGCCGAGCGCGTGCGAGGGCCGGTCCATGGCCAGGCCCGTGCGCAGCAGCGGATCGGCCCCGATGGGGTTGAAGTAGCGCAACGACACGGCTTCGAGCGCCCCGGCGGCGGCGGCGTCGGCGAGCACGCGCTCGATCATCGCCTTGGTGCGCGCGTACGGGCTGCCGGGTGCCAGCGGCGCCGCCTCGTCGACGCCACCGGCGTGGTCGGCGGCATAGATCGAGGCCGAGGAGCTGAACAGCACCCGGCGCTTGCCGTGCGCGGCCAGCAGACCGAACAGTCGCACGCTGCGGGCGACGTTGTTGTCGTAGTAGTCCAAGGGCTCGGCCACCGACTCCGGTACGACGATGGCGGCCGCGCAGTGGATCGTGCAGGCGATGTCCGGGTGCTCGGCGAGGATCCGGCCGACGACGGTGCCGTCGGCGATGTCACCCTCGTAGAACGCGCGGCCGCGGGCGAACTCCCGCCGCCCGGTGCTCAGGTCGTCCAGCACGACCGGGACGTGCCCGGCATCGACCAGCGCGGAGCAGACGGTGCTGCCGATGAATCCGGCGCCGCCGGTGACCAGGACCTTGAGCCCGCGGGTGCTGAGGTGAGGTGGCATGCCCCTCTAGTGCACGCCGCGGCCGGAACCGTCCGGACCGACCCGCAGGAATTTTTCTCGGCTTTCTTCGAGCCCGTCGGATCACGGGGCCACCACCCGGCACTAGTGGGGCATGTTCAACCGAACCAAGGCAGCGCGTGAGCTGGGGCAGCAGTACGGCGTCGGCGCGGCACGCGACAGCGCTGCCGAGGTCGAGGCCGTCGAGGAGGCCACCGTGGTCACAGATCCCGTCACCGACGAGGGCGCCGAGAAGCCCGAGGACACCGATGCGATCGAGAACACCGGTGAGTCCGACGGGGTCCGGCCCACTGACAACGAGGTCGTAGACACCGAGGTCCCGGACACCGAGGTCCCGGAGGCCGAGCTCGTCGAGAGCGTGGTCGCCGCGGAGGGCGCCGTACCCACCGATCTCGAGGAGCTGATGCGGCGCCTGGAGCAGGTGACCACGATCGCCAGCACGCCCGGTCCGGCTCCGCTCAAGCGGGTCGCCGGTGAGGCATCCGAGCACGCCCAGGCCCTCCAGGCCACGCTGCAGGCGCAGAAGCAGGCCCAGCGGATGCTCGCGCTGGCGACCAAGGTCCGCGGCCAGGCGTCCGCTCAGGCCGAGCAGATCATGCGGGAGGCCCAGGAGACAGCGCTGCGGCTCAACGAGGAGGCCGAGCGGGAGGCGGCCCAGGCCCGCGAGGAGACGAGCGCCTGGGCGGCGGTGCAGCGCCGGCAGGTGGAGCAGGCCGTCTCCGGTCTGCTCGATGCGGCCAGCGCCGATGCGGACCGGATCCGTGCGGAGGCCGAGCGCGCCGCGCTCGCCGAGGCCGCGGAGACCAGTCGGCAGTACGTCGCCCGCGTCAGCGCCGCCGCCGACCGGGACGCCGAGGCGATCCGTGCGGAGGCGCGCGACGTGTTGAGCCGCGCCCAGCTGGCGGCCGAGGAGGCTGCCCACTCGGCCCGGTCGTTCGCCGACGCGATCGCCTCCTACCTGGTCTCGATCCAGCGCCAGGGCGACCGTCTGGCCGAGATCGGCCGGGACGCGGCGGCGCGGGTAGCCGTCGTGGCGCCGTCCGAGCCCACGGCCGGCAGCGCCGACCGGAACGCTACCCCGGAGGCCGTCGCGACGGGTGCCCAGAAGCCCTCCCCGACCCACCAGGACGCGGACGTCGCTCCTGAGCCGGCGACCGACCCCGAGGACACCGGCACCGAGGACACCGGCACCGAGGACACCGGCACCGAGGACACCGGCACCGAGGACATCAACCCGGAGGACATCGACGCCGAGGCCGAGCTCGAGGCGGAGCTGGAGGCCCAGCTCGCCGCCGAAGGCACCGACGACACCGATCACCCCGACGAGGGGAACACCGAGCCGACCGCGGCGGGGGCCGCGGACCGGACCAGCGGCCAGGCGCAGAGCGCTTCCGGCGGGGACGTGCCCGCTGCCTGGCCGCTGGGCTCCCTCTTCCGCGGCATCGCCGCGGAGGAGCGGTGAGCACGCGGAGGACGGACGTGACCACGATGCGGATCCTGCACGTCTCCGAGGCACTCGGCGGCGGCATCACCTCGGCGATCTCGGCGATGGTCGAGGCGACGCCCGAGCTCGACCACCACCTGCTGGCCCGTCCCAGGACGGCCCACGACACCGGTACCGACCTCGCCCGCCTCTTCACCTCGGTCACCATGCTGCCGCGCAACCCCGTCGCGGCCGTCGGCTCGGTACGTCGCCGCGTGCGCGAGCTGTTCCCCGACATCGTCCACGCGCACTCCTCGGTGGCCGGCGCCGTCGTACGGATCGCCGGCCTTCGCGGTGCCCGTGTCGTCTACAGCCCGCACTGCTTCGCCTTCGAGCGCCGTGATCTCTCCGCCCTCCAGCGGCGCGCCTTCACCGGCATCGAGCGCGGGCTCGCCGCTCGCACCGACCTTCTGCTCGCCGTCGCCCCCAGCGAGCTCGACCTGGCCGTGGGACTGGGTCACGACACCGTGGCCTACGCCCCCAACCGGCCGGTCGACCCGGCGCTGCGGCGCGCCGGCTTCAGCCGCCCGCTGCACATCGTCGCGGCCGGCCGGATCTGCCGGCAGAAGGACTGGCACTACCTCCTGCACGTGAAGCGGTACGCCGAGAACCAGCTCGGCCTGCGTGCGCGCTGGACCTGGCTCGGCGGCGGGGAGCCCGCTGACGAGCGACAGCTCGCGGCTGCCGGGGTGGAGGTCACGGGTTGGCTCGGTCAGGACGAGATCCTCGACCGGTTGGCCGATGCCCAGGTCTACCTGCACACCGCTGCCTGGGAGGCGGCGCCGCTCAGCATCCTGGAGGCGGCGAGCGCCGGACTCCCCCTGGCGGTGCGCTCGATCCCGCCGCTGGACAGCCTGGACCTGCCCGGCCTGGCCGGGTCCGCGGTGGCCCTCGCACACCGGCTCGCTGACCTCGAGGCGCCCCACCACTGGTACGCCGCACAACGGGCGTCCCTGACCCTGGCCGCCCGGCACTCCCGCGAGCACCAGCGCCGGTCGCTGCTGGACGCCTACGGACGCGTCCTCGGCCGGGCGGATGAGGCCGAGCTGCCGACCGAGCTGCCGACCGAGTGGACCGCCCGCGCGGTCCTGCCACAGCGACGCGTCGTGCTGGGGCTGCCATCATGAGCGTCGACCCAGGTGACCTCGACCGCCGGCTCAGTGGGCTCGTGGCCCTGCTGCCCGCACGCCCGCACCGCCACGTCGTCCTGGCCGTCTCCGCCCACCTCGCTGCGGCCCTGCTCCCGCACGTCCCCCAGGCGACGGTGCTGGACGCCGACGGCGGAGACGACGACCGCTCGCCGCAGCTCGCCGGCATCGCTCGGCGCAGCGTGGGGCTGCTCGTCGTGGACACCCGGCTGCACCGGCTCGAGCCGCTGCTCGACCTCATGTCCGCCCGTGGCTCGCTGGTGACCATCGGCGCCCGCGGCGACTACACGCTCTATCCCGACGCGGAGCGGGCCGCCGTCGTGTGGCGCCGCGACTGGCCGCTGCCCGAGAAGCGCAGGGTCCGTCGCCGCCTGCGGCACCGCGCCGAGCGCTCCGTGCTCGGCTCCCCTCCGCTCCCGCGGGTGGCCGTGGACGGCGAGCCGTTCGAGTCACTCGCCGACAACGTCGGAGCCGATCTGCGCAGCGCCCTCGGCGAGCGGATGGAGCTCGTCGGCGTACACAGCGACGGTCCGCTGGTGCTGCGCTTCCGCGGCGAACGCGATGTCGCCGTCCGGGTCGGCGCGCCGCTCTCGGACGCGGCCGGCGAGACGGTCCTCGACGCGATGCTGCGCGGCGTCCCCGCGCTGGCCGACCTGGTCGCCGGCAGCGTCGCGACCGGGACCAGCGCCGACCACCCCTGGACGGCCTCACCGTGGCCCGGTGAGCCGAGCGACACCGACCACGCCGACGACCTCGACCGGACGGTCCCCAGCGGCCGCGCGGCGCGCCGCCTCGCGGTGTCCGCGCGCCACACCCGACGCGGCTGGCACGACGCGGAGCGGGTCGCGCAGGCGCTGCAGACCACCGTCACCGGCAGCACCCGCCCCGGCTGGGCACGGGCCTGGGTCGAGGCGACCCCCGCCGTACCGGAACGGTTGCGTGCGCCGTTCGAGCGTTCCCTGCAGCGCCTCGAGCAGGCCGTCCCCACCGGTTGGTGCCACGGCGCACTGTCGCCGCGAGCGCTCGGCCACGCCGGCGGCCGGCTGGTGCTCTCACGCTGGGAGCAGGCGACCCCCGATGCGCCGCTCGGGCTGGACTGGCTGCTGGTCGTCGCCCGGCGCCGGAGCGTGCACGGCGGCGGCGACCTCGCCGCTCGCTGCGGCGAGCTGGTCGACAGGCCCCACCTGGTCCCCCACCGCGTCGGCGGCCGTCGCTGGAGCGGCTGGGACCGCCGTACCCGGGCCGCCCTGATGCTCGCGGGCTACCTCGTGCACGTCCGGGCGACCGAGCAACCGGCTCCCGACTGGGACGCGATGCGCACCCTCGCCGACACCGCCGAGACCGGCGCCATCGGGTCACCCACCGCCTCCCCCACCGCCGGACCCACCGCGTCACCCACCGCGAGCTCGGCGCGGGACGCCACGCCCGGCCGGCTCTCGGCCCTGCGCGGCGCGGTCTGGCTCGGCCTGGGCGCGTTCGTGGTGAAGGCCTCGCAGACGACCATCCTGCTCCTCCTCGCGGCCCTGCTCGATCCGTCGGCGATGGGGGTGGTCGCTGTCGGCTCGTTGATCCTCAACGCTGCCAGCGCGTTCACCGACCTCGGCAGCAGCACAGCACTCGTCTACTGGCGTGGCGACGCCGAGGAGGCGAGTCGCAGCGCGCTGACGCTCGCGCTCGGGATGAGCATCCTCATCGTGACCGTCGGCTGGACGGCCGCACCGTGGCTCTCCGACGCCCTGCGCACCGGCGAGGACGGCACCGGCGTCATCCGCGGGCTGATGCTCGCGCTGCCCTTCACCGCCGTGGCAGGCGTGAGCCGCGAGCTGCTGCGCCGCAACATGGCCTTCGGCCGACGGGTCATGCCCGACATCGTCTCCTCGCTGGTGAGCGTGCCGGTGGCGCTGGTGCTGGCCCTGCGCGGCCACGGCGTCTACGCCCTGGTGGTCAGCCAGCTGACCCAGTCGGTGCTGGTCATGCTGCTGTGTTGGACGGCTCGCCGGCCGGTGCGCCCGGGTTGGCGACGCGACGACGTGGACGGGCTGGTCGCCTACGGCCGCCACCTCGCCGGCGCCAACATGGTCCAGCTGCTGATGCTCAACGTGGACTATCTGGTGGTCGCGCGCGTGCTGGGCTCCGGCGCGCTCGGACAGTACTCCGTGGCCTTCCGGCTCGCCTTCATGCCCTACCTGCTCGGTGCGGTCGTGATCGGTGGCGCCGCCTTCCCCTACCTGTGCCGGCTCGGCGAGGGCGCGGTCGGGCGCGCCGCGGAGCAGGTCTGCGTGCTGACGCTGACCCTGCTGATCCCGCTCTACGTCGGGATGGCGACGCTCGCCCGCCAGCTGGAGCTGCTGGGCCACCAGTGGGCGCCGGCGGTGCCCTCGGTGCCGTGGCTGGCGGCGTACGGCCTGCTGCTGGGACTGGTGCAGATGTGCCAGGTGCCGCTGAACTCGGTCGACCGCACCCGCGACACCTTCGTGCTCAACCTGCTGCACCTGGTGCTGCTCACCGGGCTGCTGCTGGGGCTGGCCCACCTCGGCGTGACCGCCGTGGCGATCGCCCAGCTCGCCGCGGTGGCGGTGACGGCGGCGGCGTCCCTCGTGCTGGCCCGACGCCATGTGACCGGCTTCAGCCCGGCCGGCCTGCTCGCGGGCCTGCGACCGGCGATCGTGGGCGGCGCCGTGATGGGTGCCGTGATCCTCACCGCGACCGCCCTGATGCCCTGGGCGCGGGTATCGGCGCCGGGACTGGTGCTGATCGGCGCTGTCGCCATCGCCCTGTACGCCGCCGTCCTGTGGGCGCTGACCGGCGGCAGGCCGGTGGCGCGGTTCCTGGGAGGTGCGGCGTGAGGTCCGCGAACCGGATGGTCGGCCGGGTGGCGCACCCGCTGGCCCGCGTCGCAACGGCGCTCGACCACCGCGGTGCGCTGACCCTGCTCGGCTGGCACCGCATCGACGCCGGGCCGGGTGGGCTCTCGACGTCGTTCGACGACTTCCGGCGCCACCTCGACGCCCTCGAGGCGTGGGGTGCCCGGGTCTTGCCGCTGCCCGTGGCCGTGGCCCTGCTGGCCGAGGACGCGCTGCCCGAGCGTGCCGTCGCCCTCACCTTCGACGACGGCTACGCCAGCGTCTTCGAGCGGGCCTGGCCCGAGCTCCAGCGCCGCGGGCTGCCGGGCACCGTCTTCGTCGTCTCGAGCTACCTGGCCGGCGGCCGTCTCCCCTGGGATCGCCACCACTGCCCGCACGACGACAGCGTCCGGATCGCCTCGTCCAGGCAGGTCCGGGAGGCGGCGGACGAGGGGTTCGACATCGGCTCGCACACCGCCACCCACCCGTGGCTGCCCGGGCTCGCGCCCGAGGACGTCGCCGTCGAGCTGAAGACCTCCAAGGCCGACCTGGAGGACCTCCTCCAGCGCGAGGTCTCCTCCTTCGCCTACCCGATGGGCGGCTGGAACCCGGAGATCCACGCAGCGGTGGGTGTCGCCGGGTACGAGCGCGCGATCACCGTCGACCGCGGCCGCAACCGGCCCGGCCACGACCCGCTCGCACTGCGTCGCGCGTTCGCCTTCGACGACGCCGCCGACGTCATCCGCCAGCTCGACGGGGCGTACACCTGGATGCGGCCGATCGAGCGCCGTCGCGACCGCCGGGGGCCGCGATGAGCGCCGTCCTGGGTCTGCCCGCGCGCCACCACCCGCACAGCACCCTCACGCCCCGCACCACCGCGTTGCTGCTGACGATCGCCCTCGCGCTGGTCGCCGCGGCCGGCGGTCTCGCTCTGGCCGGCCACCCGATCGAGGCCATCGTCGCCGTCGCCGCCCTGACCGCCGTGGCGCTGATGACGCTGCGGATCGGCTGGGCAGTGCTCGTCTACGTCGCGCTCGCGCCGTTCGCCGACGCGCTGAAGTCCTTCGGCAGCCTCTCGGTCAAGAGCGTCGGCGCCCTGCTGTTCGTCGCCTGGCTCGTCCGGCTGGTGCTCGACCGGCGCCCGCTGGCCCTGCGGCACGGCGTGATCGGCGGTGCCGCGGTGCTCACCGTGGCGCTGCTCGCCTCAGCCGTGCTGCACTCGCACGGCTCGGCCGGCGTGGTCGTGATGGTCCGCTACCTGTCCTACCTCGGCATCCTGGTGATCCTCACCGACGTCACCACGACCGCCACTCCCACCACCGGCGCCCGCACCACCCCGCGCCGCGTCGTGGAGGTCTTCTGGTGGTCGTGCACCGCGGCTGCGATCGTCGGGATGGTCGTCTTCCTCGTCTCCGGTGAGGGCCGGGCCTTCGGTCCGATGGCCGACCCCAACGACTTCGCCTTCTACCTGGTCTGCGCGCTGCCGTTCGGGATCGCCCTGCGGCGCCGACCGCTGCTGCCCAGGCTCGCGTACGACGCCGCCGCGCTTGCGCTGCTGCTCACCATCGCCCTCACCTTCTCCCGGGGCGCGTTCGTGGGCATCGCCGCCATGGTCGTGTACGGCGTCGTCGCGGGGCGACTGCGGCTGCGCACGGTGCTGGTCACGCTGGCCGCCTTCGCACTGGGGGCCACCGCCGTGGTCGCCGTCGACCCCGGGCTGGTCCGCAGCAGCCTGGAGGCCAAGCAGCACATCGCCGCGCAGAATGTCGACGACCGCTTCGTGACCTGGTCGGTGGCGGCCGAGATGACGGCCGCCGATCCCGTGCTGGGGCAGGGCCCCGGCGGCTTCGCGGCGGACTCCGACGACTACCTCGGCCCGCGCGTCACCGACCCGGCCCACCTCGACGTCGCCCACCAGATGTACCTCGATGTCAGCAGCGAGCTCGGCCTCGTCGGGCTCGGCGGGTTCGTCGCGATGATGGCGGCCGGGTTCGCGGGCGCCGCCCGCGGTGCTCGACGGGGTACGGCGGCCCGCGGGGTGGAGGCCGACCTCGCGGCCGGCGTGTGCCTGTCGTTCGTCGGCGTCGCCGTCGCAGCGTGCTTCCTCTCCGAGCAGTACTACCTGCCGGTCTGGCTGCTCGCCGGCCTCGGCGCCGTCCTCGACCCCCGCTCCCGGGTCACGCGTCGCCGCCGGGCGACGGCGGCCGTCGCGGGAGGTGCCTGAGATGCGCATCGTCCAGCTGATCACCCAGGCCCGCGGGGGCCCGGTCGACCATGCCGTCGAGATGGCGCTCGCCTTCGCCGAGCGTGGGCACGACAGCCACCTGATCGGTCCACCAGGCGACTACGCCGATCGGCTCCGGGGAAGCTCCGCGCACTGGCACGGCGCTGCCATGAGCGGTGCCCTCGATCTGCGCGGGGGCCGCGCCGTCGTGCGCCACCTCGCACGCCTGCGGCCGGACGTGCTGCACGCCCAGGACCGCCGCGCCGGGTTGCTCGGTCGGCTGTGGGCGCGCCGTGCGACACCGTGCGTGTACACGCTGCACGGTGTTCCGGACTCACTGGCCGACCTCGTGCCCGGGAACGTCGCTGTCGCGCCGCGCCGCCGACGCGACGGGCTGGCCTACCTGCGCGCCGAGCGCCAGCTCGCCCGGCTCTCGGGATCGGTCGTCGTGACACCCTGCGAGGCTGTCGCCACCTACGCGCGCCGGCACGTCGGCGTACCCGCCGACCGCGTCGTCGTCGTGCCCAACGGCGTGGCCGTCGACGTGACCGTCGACGCAGCCATCGACGCAGCCGGAGACACGGGCGGAAACACGGGCGGCGACACGGGCCACGACCGCGCCGTTCGCGCAGCCCGAGGCGCGGATCCCACCCCCGACACCACCGCACCGCTGGCCGTCTGGCTCGGCGTGATGGCCCCGGTCAAGCGCGTCGACCTGCTCGTGCGTGCCGTCGCGCAGGTGCCCGGCCTGCGCCTGCGCCTGGTGGGCGACGGACCGGAGCGAGCGGTGGTCGAGGCGACGATCGATGCCCTGCACCTGCGCGACCGGGTCGAGCTGACCGGCTTCCTCGCCGAGCCGGAGGCGGCGCTCGCCGAGGCCGACCTGTTCGTCCTGCCGTCGGCTGCGGAGGCCTGCCCGCTGGCGCTGCTGCAGGCGATGGCGCTCGGCCTGCCGGCGATCGTCACCCGCGCCGGTGGCCTGCCCGAGGTCGTCCGCGACGGCGTCGAGGGGCTGCTCGTGGAGACCGACGACGTCCGCGCGCTCACCACCGCCCTCGACCGGCTGGCACGGGACCCGGCGCTGCGATCGCTGCTGGGCGACGCCGCCCGCGCACGAGCGCTGAGCGACCTCACGGCAGCGCGTTGCGCGGACCGACTGCTCGACGTCTACAGGGAGGTAGCCCGATGAGGATCCTCAACGTCATCCCGGTGATGGGCTCCGGTGGGGCCGAGACCCTGGCCGAGGCCCTGGTGCTGGACCAGCTGCGCGCCGGCGACCACAGCACGATCGCCTCGGCGGGCGGCTTCCGCCTCGCGCCGCTGGCCGCGGCAGGAGCCGAGGTGGTGCCGCTGCGGCTGCAGGGGCGCCGTCCGGCGGATCTGCTCGCCTCCGTACGCCGTCTCCGCGCCGCGGCGAGGCATCAGCACCCCGACCTGGTGCACGCCCACAACGTCAAGGCCGCGCTGGTCGCCGGGCTCGCGATCGGCGGGTCGGCGCCGATCATGGTGACGGTCCACGGCGTCCCGGACCGGTCGTACGCGGCCGCCGCGGCGATCGTGCGCCGGGCCGCGGACGAGGTCGTCGCGGTGTCGTCCGACGTCGCCCGCCGGCTGCTGGCCAGCGGCGTACCCGCAGAGCGGCTCTCGGTCATCGAGAACGGCATCGCGACGCCACACGCCCCCGACCGGGGGCCGGCCCGAGCACTCCTCGGCCTGCCCGAGACGGCGACGGTGCTGGTGTGCGTGGCCCGGATGGTCCTGCAGAAGCGACACGACCTCCTCCTCGAGGCGTTCCGCCGGGCTCTTCCCTCGCTGCCGGCGGACACGGTGCTGCTGCTCGTCGGTGACGGCCCGACCAGGCCGTCGGTCGAGGCCGACGTCCGGGCTGCCGGTCTGTCGGATCGGGTGCACCTGCTGGGCGAGCGCGACGACGTGCCCACCATCCTGGCCGCCGCCGACCTCGCCGTGCTGCCGACGTCGTGGGAGGGCCTGCCGATCAGCGTCCTGGAGGCGATGGCGCTCGGGGTACCCGTCCTCGCCAGCGATGTCGGCGACCTGCGCAGCGCTCTGGGCGACGCGATCGACCTGGTGCAGCCGGGGTCCGCCGAGCTCCTCGGCGTGGCGCTGCGCGACCTGATCCGCGACCCGGCCCGCCGGATGCGGCTGAGCGCGAGCGGCCGGGCCACCGTCGCCGCGCGCTTCGGTGCCGAGCGGATGCTGGCCGGCTACCGCGCCGGCTACACGGGCCTGGCCGGGCCGGTCTCCGGCGGCTCCCGCCCCGGTGCCGGCCACGCCTCCGCGGGCTCGGCCGCCCTGGCCGGAGGCCGTCGATGAGACGTCTCGGGTCAGCCCTCGCCGGCGCCGCCGCGGTGGCGCTCCTCCTGACCGGCTGCGGCGCCTCCACCAGGGGGACAGCCGTTCCGCCGGCACTCGACGTGGCCACCGGCACCACGTCGACCGCGGCCAGCAGCGCCGCCCTCCCGACGTCCACGGCCCCCGCCTCCCCCATCGCGGGGGCCGTGGACCTCCACCCCCTCTCCTGGGGCGTCGACGGCGACCTGCTCTCGCTGGTCGTGCGCAACGCCGGCACCCGCACCGTCGACTACGCGCGGGTCCGGATCACCGTGCTGGACCGGCGCGGACACGTGATCACCCGCACCACCGGCGCGACCGGCTCGACGTGCTGCACCGTCGTCGGCCTGTCGCCCGGCAAGCGCTTCGGGCTGTTCGTCAACCTGCCGCACGACGCTGCAGCGGTCGGCTCGGTCCACCTGGACGTGCTGCCCGCGCGGCGCCGCCTCACCGACGCCCCGGCGCCGAAGCTCCGCGTCGGCACGGCCACGCTGAGCCGGACCAGCACCGATGCGGTCGTCACCGCCCGGTTCACCGCGCCGGCCTCGATCGGCCCGTACGTCGCCGGCCAGGCCTTCCTCACCGACCGCACGGGTCACCTCGTCGCGGTCATCTCCGGGCGCTTCTACTGCTTCACGCCCGGCGCCACCCGAGTGCTGCGGATGCAGCTGCTCCACCCCGTCCCCCGCGGTACCCGGATCAGTGCGGTCCTGGGCTACGCCGTTCCTCGCCACTCCCCCGTAGCCTCGCCTCCCGTGTGTCACGGGGCCTGACGAAAGGGTTCTCGCCATGCAGACCATCCTCACCGACAAGGACGTCGACCGGCACCAGCCGGCCGGTGACGGCGTCCGCGGTTTCTTCGCCGTGCTGTGGCGACGCCGCCTGGTCGCCGGCCTCATGCTCGTCGTGGTCGCTGCAGCCGTCGCCGCCGTGCTGGCGCTGACACCGCGGCAGTACACCGCCGCGGCGCGTGTCGCCGCCACCCCGCCGGCCAGCCTGACCCAGTCCCCGGCCGGGTACGACGACCTCCTCGGCACCCTCGCCGACGTCGCCCACTCCCGGCCCGTGCTGGAGCAGGTCCAGCGGGCGGTGCCCTCACGCTCACTGGCCCAGCTGCAGCGGGAGGTGCGCGGGTCGGTCGTCTACGGCACCGTGCTGATCCAGGTCTCGGTCACCGACCAGGACGCGCGCCTGGCCGCCCAGATCGCCAACGCCGTCGCGGCCGCGCTCCCCGCCCACGACCCCGGTCAGGGCGGCCTCGACCTGACGACCACCCAGCCCGCGACGGTGCCGGACTCCTTCGCCTCGCCGGACGTGCCCGTGGTCGTGCTGGCCGGCGCCCTGCTCGCGCTCGCCCTCGCCGTCGGCGCTGCCTTCGTCTACGACCGGGCCGCACGCACCGTCGACACCGCCGAGGAGGTCGCCGAGGAGACCGGAGCGGGCGTCCTCGGCGTCATCGCCCGGCCCACCGACGCCAAGGGCGTGCCCGCCCTGGAGCCGGGCAGCCGCGAGTTCCCCTCGCTGCGTGCCCTGCGGGTCGCCCTGGAGTTCGCCTCCGTGCACCGGCCGACGCGCTCGCTGGTGGTCGCCCCCGCCGCCACCGACCCGTGGGCCGGCTGGCTGGAGGTCAACCTCGCCGTCACCCTCGCCGAGGTGGGCCACCGCGTCCTGCTCGTCGACGCCAACCGCTCGGCCAAGCACCGGCACCCCGTCTTCGACACCACCTCCCTGCCCGGTCTCTACGACATCCTCGCCGGCACCGTCTCCCTCGACGGCGCCCGGCTGACCGGTCCGGTCGACGGCGTCACCGTGGTGCCGCTCGGCAACGTCGACCTGGCCGCTCCGAGCCTGCTGGAGATGCGCTTCGGCGCGTTCCTCGACGAGATCGACGAGAAGTACGACGTCGTGCTCATCCACGCCGCGCCCGTCACCGAGTCCGACGACGCACGCATCATGGCGATCGGCGGCGGTCTCGTGCTGACAGTCCCCGCGGGTCGGGTCCGGCCGCGCGTGCTGGCGACGGCTGTGCAGCTGCTCCGCGACGTCGACACCCGGGTGATCGGCACCGTCGTGCACGGTGCCCGCCGTACCTCGCGGCGGTCGCGCTGATGATCATGGTCCCGACGGCTGACGCATGTCCGACGAACGACGACGACAAGGGTCCCGGCCGGTCGGAGCCCGACCGCCCCGGCTCCGACGGCAGCTGGCCGCCGAGCTTCCCGCACGCGACGATCGACGCTCTGCTCCAGCGGCTGCAGCACGCCGACGAGCTCGACAGCACCGCTGCCGCCGAGCTGCTGCTGCTGGTCGCACGCGAGGCCCAGCGGCTGCGCACCACCGTCGCCCGGCTCTCCGCGGTCCGGCTGGCCTCGGCCCGCGAGGAGGCGCGCGCCATCGTCGCCGAGGCGCAGCAGCGGGCCGACGAGCTGCGAGCGCTCGCGCTGGAGGTGCTCGACACCCGGCTGGACGAGTCCGAGCGGGTGCACGCGGCGTTGCACGAGCTGGTCCGGGTGGAGCGCCGTGGCGTCACCGGTCGCACGAGCGGCTGTCGCGACGACGACCCGTTCGGCTACGCGGACGACGACGCGCAGATCGAGCCGCCCGATGACCGGCTCGACCCCTGACGGCGTCAGCAGGCCGGGGTCACCAGCTGCCGTGCTCCATCATCACCGTGGACCCCGACGCCGTCTCCGAGGAGACCAGCGTCGTGCCGGCGACCTCCGAGGCGACCACCTGGGTCACGGTGTCGTCGACGGAGCCGGCGGCCGCGACGGTCGCGGCGACACCGCCGAGGGTGACACCCACGGTCCCGGCAGTGGCGATCGCGGCCGCGGCCAGCGCGACACAGATGCGGTTGGTCATCAGGAGAGTCCTTCCGAAAGGGCTGTTGCAGGCGAGCAGGTGATGCGGAACGAGCCCCAGTAATAGGGGTGAGGATGCGTACGGCGGACCTCCGCGCGGCCGGCGTCGAGCGCGTCGCGCGGTGTCGCCCCGGTGGCCAGGTGGCGGTAGAAGGCGGCCATGAGGTCGACGGCGACGTCGTCCTCGACGGCCCACGAGCTGGCGACCACGCCACGCGCCCCCGCGGCCAGGAACGCCCAGCCGAGGCCGGTCGACTCGGCGCCGTCCGAGCTCTGCCCGGCCGCACAGGCGCTGAGCACGACCAGCGAGCCGGCGAGGTTCGCCGGGATGATCTCGGCCGCTGTCACGGAGCGGTCGGCCAGCTCGAGCGCGGAGTAGAAGGGGTTCGCGCACCAGTACCGGCCGTGGCACGCGAGGTGCACGATCTCGTTGCCGGGCGCGCGGCCCAGGAGCACGTCGGCGACCGCCTTCTCCCCCAGGTACAGGTCGGCGTGCGGCCGATGCTCGCCGACCACCGCTGCCTCGCGCTCGATCTGCGGCGCCTTCGCGTCCGGCACCGCCAGCACCAGGGTGGTTCCCGGCACCGGATCCGGCACCGCTTCATCCAGGTCCGGCATCAGTCCCGGCGCGAACACCAGGGAGTGCCGTGCGGAGAACGGCTCGCCACGGTCCTGCAGCGCCTCGAACGGCACCGAGGACAAGTGGCGGTGCGGCACCACGAGCAGCGGCTCGCCGTACAGGTCGTCCAGCAGGTCGTCGACCGGGGCCACGAGGAGGCGGTGCAGGTCCGCGAGGACGAGCCGGGCCCGGTCGAAGGCGGCGGACCCCGAGGGCACACGGTCGCGGGCGGCGCTGCTCATCTCGGCGCAGGTGGCCTGCCACTCGGCCACCAGCGAGAGGGAGGTCGCGCGGGCCCCGGGAAGTCGGCGGGCGTGGACCTCGCCCTCACGGACCACGAAGGCGACGACGTCGGTCCCGAGGACGTGGTAGTGCAGCACCGGACCCTCCGGGATCGCCGGCAGCGAGCCGCACCCGGCCGGCAGGTCGCGGGTCCAGGCCGGGGTCGTGTCCGGCGCGGCCGCACCGAGGGCGACGTCGCCGCCGGGCCCTGCCGCACGCACGGCCTGGGCGATGAACTGGGCCAGCGTCCGGGCACGGGCGACGGCCGACCACTGCCACGCCTCGGCGATCCGGCGCGGCGACCCGTCGGCCAGCAACAGGTCGACGAGCTCGTCGTAGATCTCGGTGCGGGCCCCCTGCACCGCCATCCGTAGGTCGACCTCGCCGAGCACGGGCGCCGGCTCGGCGGTCCGCGCCAGCGCGAGCCGGAGCCGCTCGACGGCCCGCTCGCTCTCACCGGTACGGCGCTCGTGCCGGGCCCGTGCCAACTCGAGGGAGGGTACGAGCGCGAGCAGACCGAGCATCGCGATCTTCTCGGCAGCCACGTTCAGGTGTTGCTCGGCCTCGTCCACCGGGCAGGCCTGGGCGAGGAGCAGCCGAGCGAGCGTCGCCGGGACCATGTCGCGGCCGCCCTCGAGCTGCTCCACGGCGCTCGCGGCCAGCGTCCGGGCGCCCTCGGCGTCGCCGCGCCGCTCCGCGAGCTGGGCCCGCGCCAGGTCCACTCGGGCCTGGAAGCCGGTGTCGCCACAGTCGGCGAAGAGGCGGGCGGCGACGGTGAGGTCACGGTCGGCCGCGTCATCCTCCTCGAGGACCATCGAGGCCAGGGCGGAGACGTAGGTGGCACGGCCGTACTCCCCCGTGGCCGGGAGGTCGGCGAAGATGTCCGCGGCGGCCTGCGCCTCGCGGCGTGCGTCGTGCGGGAGGTGCCCGCGCAGGTAGGCGTTGGCCAGGGTCAGGCCGAGTCGGCCGAGCTCGGGCTTCGCGTCCAGGGCCTCGAGGGTGTCGCGCAGGTCGATCAGGATCGCGACCGCGTCCTCCACCTGGTCGAGGTGCAGGTGGGTCTCGGCGATGTCGATGCGGCACTTCGCCGCCGCCAGCCGCCTCCCCTCGGCGACCAGCATCTGCTCCGCACGGGTCAGCTCGTCGAGCGCACGGTGGCCCATCCCGAGGCGGAGGTAGGCCAGTCCGCGGTTGGCGTCGGCCGAGGCCTGCTGCACCGGCTCACCCAGACCCTGGAACAGGTTCGCCGCGACGTCGTAGTGGCGTAGGGCCCGATCGTGGTCGCCCATCCGGCTCCACGAGTTCCCCAGGTTGTTGTGGGTCCGCGCTGTCATCGAGGCGATCGTGGCCATCTGGCCCGGCTCGGCGTTGAACGACGCGATCTGCTCGAGCAGCCCGACGCTCACGTTGACGGCCTGGCGGTAGTCGCCGAGCTCGTGCAGCACGGTGGCTTTGCCGATGTCCGTGCTCAGCGCGTCCAGGCGCCGCCCCGCGGAGAGCCAGTCCCGGCGCGCCGCATGGACCGCGTCGAGGGCGGCCCCGAAGCGACCGCGCTCGCACAGAAGCTGCGCGCGCAGATAGCTCGCCCGCGCGCTCAACGTCGGATCGAGCCGCCGGACCGGCGCCCCGACGGCACGGTCCAGCAGTCTCAGCGCCTGCTTCGGGTCGCTCCCGACCAGCGCCTCAGCATCGGAGATGGCTCTGCGAGCCGTCTCCCTCTCGGTTCCTCCCACGGATGTCGCCCTGCTCCCCGGTATCGCTCCCGCCCCGTCCCTCGTCCTCACCGCTGCGGCAGGTCCAGCCTTATCCGGCCTTCCCCGTGGACCAGCCAGACAGCATCGACGTCCCCCCTGACGTCGCGGGCCTCCAGCTCCGTCGCCGCCACCGGCGTCCCGGTCGCCCGGACCCGCTCACCGTCGGTCAGGACCAGGCGTGTCGAGGGATCGGCCGGCAACGGCCGCTCGGTGGTCACCCGCACGAGGTTCCCGTCCGGGCCCGGCAGGACGGTGAGCCGCACGGCACCCAGCTCGGTCTCGAAGACGAGGTCCAGGATCGAGGCAACCCCGGCGTCGAGGTCGGTCGAGCGAGTGCCCCGCGCGGTGGCGGCCGCTCCGTTCAACGCCAGCGCGCCGACCGAGTACGCCGTCGGCCGCCAGGGTGCCGTGCGCTCGGCGACGAGTGCCCGCAGCGCGGCGCGGGCCGGCTCCGGCGGGGTCTCCAGCGGCATCACCCGGGCGGCGTCGTGGAAGGAACCGATCCAGGCGGCCGCCTCGGCCGTCTCCGGGTCGTGGGCGGCCTGGGCCTCGATCTCGGCGGCGCGGGTGGCGCTCAGCCGGCCTTCGACCCAGTCCACCAGCTCGGCGAAGCGCGGTGTCCGGGCGGCCATCAGATGGCCTCGCTCTCGGCCATGAGCTCGCGCAGCCGTGCCAGGCAGCGCCCGCGCAGCGGGCCGATCCCACCCACCGCCCGGCCGAAACGCTGGGCGATGTCGACGTAGCTCGGCTCCTCGGGATCGAAGTAGAGCGCCAGCAGCAGCTCGCGGCAGGTGCCGCCGAGCGTGCTCAGCGAGTCGTGCAGCGTGACCAGGGTGTCCCAGTCCGAGAGCGGGTCCTCGGCCAGCTCGGGAGCCGACTCCAGCGGCATCGCACGGCGGGAGGTGTTCCGCAGCCGCCACGCCTGCCGGCGGGCGACGGTCATCAGCCAGGACGCCAGCCGCTCCTCGTCACGGACCCGGTCGAGGCTGTCGATCAGCGCGACGAAGGTCGTCTGGGTGATGTCCGCAGCGTCCTCGCGGCTGAGGCCGTTGCGAAGGGCGACCGAGAAGATCAGCCGCTCGTAGCGCTCCACGAGCAGCTGCCACGCCTCCGGATCCTGGTGGCGGCAGCGGCGCAGCAGCTCGGCGTCCGTGGGCGGAGCGACGATCGGTCGGATCGGTCGCAGGGGACGAACGTTGTCGGGTATGCCGACGGTCGAACCGAGGTCGGGTTCGACCGCCTCGGCACGGTCGTATGCCGCGGTCATGTGTGTCCTGCTCCCATGGGTGGCGGGGTGTCAGTGTCTGGAGGGGTGACGCATGTGACCCGAGCACGACCCGAGAGTGTCAGGTGGAAACCTCAACGCGAGGAAGACGAACAGGTTACGCAAAAAACGAAGATTTATGCCGAAACCCCTGCAGATGCTTGCAATTCCGAGTAAAGCCCTGCTCAATTTGGCCGCCCTGTGTAGTCTGCGCGCCGTGAGAGACGTCGGGCTCGACCTCCGGCTGGTCGCCGACGTCGGTGGGCTCCGTGCGCAGTGGGATGCGCTCGCTGCTGCCACGGGCTCGCCGTTCCTGCGGAGCTGGTGGCTCGACGCGGTCTCACGCGCGTCCGACGCCCGCCCGGCGTACGTCCTCCTCCTGCGCGGCGAGGTCCTCCTCGGCGGCGTGGCGCTGGCCGTCGATCGGCATCTGCTGGTGCCGCGGTACAGGTTCCTCGGGCAGGGCGTCCTCACGCCCGACCACCTCGACCTCCTGGCCGCGCCCGGCGAGGAGGCGGCCGTGGCACGGGCCTTCGCGCAGTGGTTCCGCGGTCGCGGGTCGCGGCTGCTCGATCTCGACGGTCTCGCCGCAGGTGCTCTGCTGGCCCGGGCGATCGGCCGGCAGGGCGAGGCGGTCGACGCGGCTCCGTACCTCACCCTCGGGGCCGGCTCCGACGCCTACCCGGCGACGCTGTCCGCGAGCTTCCGGCGCAACCTGCGGCGCTCCGCGCGCCGGTTGTCCGAGGCGGGCGCGCAGCATCGCCGGATCCCGCCCGAGGAGGTGCCGAGCGCGCTGGCGGCCTTCTGGGCGCTGCACGAGGCGCGCGGTGACAGGGATCGCCTGATCGGGTACGCCGCAGTCCTCGACCGGATCGTGCTCGCGGGCGTGGATTGCGGCGAGTGTCACCTCGACGTGATCGAGGCCGGCGGCGAACCGCTCGCGGTCAGCATCGCGTTCGGCGTCGGCGACCGGCTGAGCCTCTACCAGGTGGCCCGGTCGTTGGATCCGGCTCACGGCAGCGCCGGCACGGTGCTGCTCGACCGCGTGATCGACACCGCCGCCGGGGAGTACGCCGAGGTGGACCTCCTGCGTGGCGAGGAGGGCTACAAGGACCACTTCGCGACGGGTCGGCGGCCGCTGCTGCGGCTCCGCGCGGCCCACGGGCTCCCTGCCCGGGCCGTGCTCACGGTCGAGGCCGGCTTGCGTCGGGCGGTGCGCAGGATCCGGGCTGCCCGGGCCGGGCGGGCAATGCTCGCGTCGCGGGCGTCGCGGGCACGCCGTGACGCCTCGCCCTCAGTGCGAGCGTGAGGTCTCCTCGCGCCGGCGCATCCCGGCGTACCACCGCATCAGCGCTGCCTTGGACCTGTCGCGGGCGGGCGCGGCGCCGTACGGCTTGGGCGTGATGCCGAGGCGCCGCAGCCGCTCGTTGAGCACCTGGACGCGCGACTCGTCCTCGTTGGAGCGCTCGAAGAACGTCACCGTCAGCGAGTAGGACGCCTCCTCGCCGTTGCTCAGCCAGTGCGGCGTGTAGGGCGGGATGTAGGCACCCGAGCCGGGGCCGAGCTCGAGCTCGCTGACCGGCTCCGGCATCGACTCCAGCCGGCCGAAGGAGGAGCCGGTCCAGTACCGGTTGATCTCCCGCTCCCGAACCTCCGGTGAGCCGAACCGTCCGAAGGAGAGCCGGCGCCTGCCGCGCAGCTGCATGAGCAGGCTGTGCTCGATGTCGAAGTGGGCAGGCGTCACCGAGCCGGGCGAGCTGGCGAAGACGAAGCCCATCCGCCTGCGCAGGCCGGCAGGGTCCAGCCCCGCGCGCTCCGCCACGCCCTCGACGAGCTCGTCGACGAGCTCGCGGTAGGCCCGCTCCTGCTCGATGTTGAGCAGCGTGAACCACGAGTCCGCCGCCGCCAGCGAGCGGATCCGGTCGGCGATCGCCTCGGCCGCGAGCTCGCGGAAGGCGGGCTCGGCGGTGACCAGCGGCTTGACCGCGTCCTCGGCCGAGATCGAGTCGGGCCCCAGCTCCTGCCCGAGCTCGGCGATCGCGTCGATGCTCATCAGCGGGTGCCCGGCCAGACGGTGGTCGAAGCCCCGCGGGCGGCGTACGGCGATGTCCGCGGCGAGCGCCGCATCGACCTGCGGCCCCGCCCAGGGCTGCTGCAGGGTGCTCACGTCGGGGACCTCCTGTATCGAACTCATGTCACTCCAGTGCCGTCCGGACAGCCGGCTGATCCACCGGCACCCCGACTTCTTGGCGGGCCGTCACGCCGACCCTCAGTAGGCGCCGCGGCCGACCACGACCGCGAGCACCGTCCGGGCGAGGATCACCAGGTCCAACGACGGCGAGCAGTGCTCGACGTAGTGCAGGTCCAGGGCGATCGTCCGCTCCCAGTCCAGGTCGCTGCGGCCGCTGACCTGACTCAGCCCGGTCAGCCCGGGCCGGACCGCGTGCCGCCGGTGCGCCGACCGGTCGAAGGCCGCCACCTCGTGCGGCAGCGCCGGTCGCGGGCCGACCAGCGACATCGAACCGGTCAGGACGTTGTAGAGCTGGGGCAGCTCGTCGAGGGAGGATCGCCGCAGCCACCGCCCCACCCGGGTCAAGCGCGGATCGCGCCGGATCTTGAACAGCGGCCCGCTGGCCTCGTTCAGCGCTGTCAGCGTGACGACGAGCCGCTCCGCATCGGCCCGCATCGTGCGGAACTTCACCATTCGGAACGGCCTCCCGTCGACTCCGACGCGGGTCTGGGTGAAGAACACCGGCCCCGGGCTGGAGCAGCGGACCAGGAGCGCGAGCACCAGGAACACCGGGGAGAGCGCCACCAGCGCTGCCGCGGCGACCGCCATGTCGAAGGCACGCTTGCCGGCGCGCCTCGCCCGATGCGCGGCCGCGTCGGCGGCTCCGGTCGGGTCGTCGGAGACCGCCGGCGACTCGGTGAGAGGCAGGGTCACGGCGACCCTCCCGGACCGGTGCCGCGCAGATGAGCCCTCACCTCGCAACCGCCTTCCGCTCGGTGGCCCGCAGGCCGGTCGACGGGTCCGGCAACGCCGGCCCATCTCTCCAGTGCAGGAAGGGACCGCTGTGATCCATCCGATGTCCGCGCAGCCTCGTGGTGCTCAGCGTGACCTCTGGCTCACGCTGGACAGCACACCGCGCTCAGCGGGCTTCGAGCACCCGCGCGAGGAACCGCCTGGTGCGCTCCTCGCTGGGGTCGGTGAGCACCTCGCGGCCGCCGCGCTCGGCGATCACTCCCCCGTCGAGGAAGAGCACCTGGTCGGCGACGTCGCGGGCGAAGCGGACCTCGTGGGTGACGATGACGAGCGTCCAGCCCTCGGCGGCCAGGTCGCGGATCACGCCGAGGACCTCGCCGACCAGCTCCGGGTCGAGGGCCGAGGTGGGCTCGTCGAGCAGCAGCACCTCGGGCTTGAGCGCCAGCGCGCGGGCGATGCCGACGCGCTGCTGCTGCCCACCCGACAGCTGGCCCGGGTAGGCATCCTCCCGGCCCGCCAGACCGACCTGGTCCAGCAGCACCCGGGCCTCGGCCACCGCCTCCTCGCGCGGGCGGTGCTGGACGTGCAAAGGCCCCTCGACCAGGTTGCCGAGCACCGTCATGTGCGGGAAGAGATTGTGCGCCTGGAAGACCATCCCGCTGCGGGCTCGCAGCGCCCTGATCCGGCGGCGTCGCTCACCCTTGTCCTTCGGCAGCGCGGAGAAGTCGACGCTCGCCTCGCCGATCCGGACGCTGCCCCGCTCGGGCGTCTCCAGGACGTTGAGCGAGCGCAGCACCGTCGTCTTGCCGGAGCCGGACGGCCCGAGCAGGACCGTCACCGAACCCCTGTCGACGCCGAGGTCGACGCCACGGAGCACCTGGCGGTCACCGAACGACTTCTCCAGCCCGGTCACCTCCACCAGCCCGGCCCGCACCGGTGGTGTCCCGGTCATGTCGCATACCTCCCCACGCGCCGCTCCAGCGCGCCTTGGCCGAGCGAGATGATGTAGCAGACCACCCAGTAGTAGAGCGCCGCCAGGCAGTAGAGCGCCATCGTCCGGGTGCTCACAGCCGCCGCGACCTGGGCCTCGCGGAACAGCTCGGTGACCAGGACGACGGAGGCCAGCGAGGTGTCCTTGACCAGGGAGAGGAGCGTGTTCGACAGCGGCGGGACGGCGATCCGCGCCGCCTGCGGCAGCACGATCCGTCGCATGGTCTGCCAGTGGTCCATCCCGATCGTCGTCGCGGCCTCGAACTGCCCGCGCGGCACCGAGAGGATCGCCGCCCTGATGATCTCGGCGGCGTAGCCGCCGACGTTGAGACTCAGCGCCAGGCAGGCCGCCAGGAAGCTGGGCAGCCGCACGCCGAGCTCGGGCAGGCCGTAGAAGACGATGAACAGCTGCACCAGCAACGGCGTGCCCCGGATGATCGAGATGTAGATCCGGGCGGGCACGTCCAGGAGCCGGTACGTCGAGAGCCGCGCCAGGGCGACCGCCAGGGCGATCGCCAGTCCGACCAGGAAGCTGATGACCGTCAGCGGGATCGTGCCCTTGAGCATTTCCCGCAGCATCGGCCAGGCGGTGTCCTGGACGACCTGCCAGGTGCTGCGGCCGGTGTCGGAGGCCTTGACCTTGACCTTGCCGGAGTTGGGCACGGTGACGTCGGCGCCGAAGTACTTCTGCGAGATCTTCGCCAGGGTGCCGTCCTTGGCCAGCGCGGCGAGCGCCTGGTCGGCCTGGTCGCGCAGGGTGGCGCTGGACTTCCGGAACGCGAACGCCTGCTTGCTGACCTCGTCGCCGGCGTTGCCCGCCACCTTGATCTTGGTCGAGCCCGAGCTCTCCAGGTAGTCCAGCACCGCGATGTTGTCGTTCACGGTCGCGTCGACCCGGCCCTGGGCGATCAGCGCAGCCGCCTGGTCGAGCCCGTCGACGTACTGGATCTTGGCACCGGCGTCCTTGGCGACCTGGGTCCAGTTGCTGGTCTGCGACTGGGCAGCGGTGCGGCCCTTCAGGTCGGCCAGCGAGGTGATGTCGTGGTTGTCGGCGGCGGTGACGATCACCCCGTGCGAGTACGTGTAGGGGGTGCTGAACAGGTAGTGCGCCTGCCGGTCGGGGTTGATCGTGATCTGATCCGCGAGCAGGTCCACCCGGCCTGCGTCCAGGGCCGGGAACAGCGAGTCGAACGTGCCCTTGGTGAAGGAGAGGTTCCAGCCGGCCTCCTGTGCGACGGCGCGGACCACCTCGATGTCGAAGCCGGTGAGGTCACCGCTCTTGGGGTCGACGAAAGAGAACGGCGGATAGGTGCCCTCGGTGCCGACCCGGACGACCGGGCGGGACGCGGCCTTCGCCGGCCCCACCTGCTGCCCCACCTGCTGCCCCACCTGCTGCGCCGTCTGCAGCCCCGCTGCGCGCGCGCCGCTGCCGGCGGCACTTGCCGCGGGCGCTGGACCCGCGAGCGGCAGCAGGGCTCCGAGCAGGAGCAGCAGGACGAGCGCCGACCCGGCTCGCGGCCAGGCTCTCGCGCCGTCTCGGCGGGTGGGTTCGGCTCGCACCACCGCGTGGTACCCCGCCGGGGCGACCCGGAACCGCCCCGCCTGGGCGGGCCCTGGACTCAGAGCACGGACACGTGGTGGCCGGAGCGGACGTCGCGTGCGAGCTCCTCGATCGCTGCCTCGTCGGAGGCCTTGAGGCCCCGCTCGCGCAGCTCGCCGCGCAGCCGCTCCTCGACGTCGATCCGCGCGTCGTCGGTGTAGGCGGTCGCCGTCGCGTCGATGGCCTGCTGTACCGCAGCCGCGATGTCTGCGCCCGTTTCTGCGCCCGTTTCTGCGCCGGGCTCGCCGGCTGCCGGATCCAGCTCGAACCTCATGCCTGCACCCTACGGCCGGGCTGGCCCCGCCGGCGCATCGTCCTCGCAGCTCCCGCACCGTCTCGGACACCCTGGTCGAGGCGGCCGTTTCGACACCCGCGGGTTCGGGAACGGGAGCGTGCCCCCACGCCGTACGAACAAGGAGCAGCCATGAGCCAGATCCAGCAGTCCGTCGACGTCGACGTCCCGGTCAGCGTCGCCTACAACCAGTGGACGCAGTTCGAGTCGTTCCCGCAGTTCATGACGGGCGTCGAGTCGATCACGCAGATCGACGACACCCACAACCACTGGGTGACCAACATCGCCGGGGTGAACCGCGAGTTCGACACCGAGGTGACCGAGCAGCACCCCGACGAGCGCGTCGCCTGGCGCAGCGTCGGTGGCGACTCCAAGCACGCCGGCGTGGTGACCTTCCACCGCCTGGACGAGAACTCCACCCGGGTGATGATCCAGATCGACTGGGAGCCCTCGGACCTGGTGGAGAAGATCGGCGCAGCGGTCAACATCGACGACCACCAGGTCAAGAAGGACGCCGAGCGCTTCAAGCAGTTCATCGAGTCGCGGGGCGGCGAGACCGGCGCCTGGCGTGGCGACGTGTCGGCCGGCTGACGCCGCCTCGAGCAACGCGTCGCGGAGCGCCACTGTCAGCCGGTGACAGTGGCGCTCCGCACGTCACCGCCCGCCGGGTGACAGCGCGCGAGGTCGCGGTCGGCGTCGAACAGGTCGATCGTCTGCAGGACCCAGAACGCGCCGAACAGGGCCAGCAGCGCCGTCTCCAGGCCCAGCAGCGCGTAGGTCCAGGCATGCAGGCCGGCGAAGACCAGCACGGCGACCACCATCCCCGCGCCGATCCCCCAGTACGCCGCGTCGAAGCGTGTGCGACTGGGCTCCCTCGCCCCTGCCAGCACCCGCACACCCCAGTCGGTGTTGAGCACCACGACGCCCGCGAAGGGCACGAACGTCGCCACGGCGGCCAGCGCGTGGGCGTGAGCGGCGAACGACCGCCGGTCGAGCAGGATCCAGGCGATGCCCACGACCCAGGCCAGCGCCGTCGCGATCAGCCCGAACAGGCCCCACCGGGTGGGCCAGCCCTCGGCGCGCCGTCTCAGTCCGACCACCAGGACCACGACGTACCCGAGCGCCAGCACCGCCAGGAAGGTCAGCGCGCTGTTCTCGACGGCGGCGACATCGGGATGCCGTCCCGCCTCCGGCGTCGGGACGAACGCGACCATCGGCGCGGAGATCCCGGCCAGGTTGAGCAGCACGTCCTCGGCGTCGGTGAATCCCCGCAGGGCGATCAGACAGACGCCGACGGCTGTCAGCGCGCCGACGAAGACCGGACCGGCCGCGGTGTAGTAGTAGGCGCTGAGGGAGGTCTGCCACCCCGACCGGACGGTCTCGGCACCGACCGAGACCGTCAGGGCCAGCAGCAACGCCAGCAGGGCGAAGCGGACATAGCGGTACGTCGTGACCTCGGCCGACATGTCTTCGACCGTAGCGGCCCGGCCGCTACCTGCCGGCGGTCGTCCTACGGACGGCGGCCCTCGAGCCGCTCACGCCGCTCCTGCAGCCGCTGTTCGGCGGCCTCGGTGTAGGCCAGGCACGGCGCCTCGGCATCGGGATGACGCTGCTTGAGGTGGAAGATCCAGCGATCCATCGCGGCCATGTAGCCGTTGTCGTCGCCGGGGCGGTACGCCGACCAGGCCCGGTCGCCCTTCACCGTGCACGCGGTGCAGCTGATCTTGTAGACGAACTGCTCGTCGACGCCCAGGTCGATCTTCACCCTCGCCAGCGGACCGGCCTCGGTCGCCGCCTTCCGTTCCCGAGCGGATCGGCTCGCCACCATGGTGCACTCCTGTTCGCGCCTGCTCGCGCCTGTTCGCAGCGTTGGGATCCTACGCGGAGGCGCACCGGATGCACGTGCGCGCGGCCGGCCGGGCCTCCAGCCGACCCTCCCCGATGGGGCCGCCACAGACCTCGCAGACGCCGTACGTGCCCGCGTCGAGCCGCGCAACGGCGGCCTCGATCTCGCCGAGTCGGCGCCGGGTCTGGCGTACGAGCGTGTCGACCTGCGAGCGCTCGAAGGCGATGGTCGCACCCTCGGGATCGTGTTCGTCGTCGGCATTGGTGTCGCGCGATGCGGCGACGACGGCGTCGAAGTCGCTGGTCAGGTTCGCCAGCCGGCGCAGCGTCTGCCGCCGCTCGGCGTCGAGACGGTCGCGGGCTCCCTCCATGCTTCCATGGTGACGCGGCACGGAAGGAGCCCGGCGACCATCTCCGGTGCTCAGCGCAGCGTGCTGGCGTCGATGACGAACCGGTAGCGGACGTCGGAGGCGAGCACCCGCTCGTAGGCCTGGTTGATCTTCTCGGCGGGGATCACCTCGATCTCGGCGCCGATGCCGTGCTCGGCGCAGAAGTCGAGCATCTCCTGGGTCTGCGCGATGCCGCCGATCATCGAGCCGGCGAAGGAGCGACGGCCGCCGATGAGCGACATGACGTGCAGGCTGAGCGGCTCGGCCGGGGCCCCGACGTTGACCAGGGTGCCGTCCACGGCCAGCAGGCGCAGGTAGGCGTTGAGGTCGATGCTCGCGCTGACCGTGTTCAGGATCAGGTCGAAGCGCCCCGCCAGCTGCTTGAACGTCTCGCGGTCAGCGGTCGCGTGGTAGTGGTCCGCCCCGAGCCGCAGGCCGTCCTCCTGCTTCTTCAGCGACTGGGAGAGCACCGTCACCTCGGCACCGAGGGCGTGGGCGATCTTGACGGCCAGGTGGCCCAGGCCGCCCAGACCGACGACCGCCACCTTCTTGCCCGGCCCGGCGCCCCAGCGGCGCAGCGGCGAGTACGTCGTGATCCCGGCGCACAGCAACGGAGCGGCGGCCGCGGGGTCGAGGCCGTCGGGCACCGAGAGCACGAAGTCGGCGTCGACGACCACGTGGGTCGAGTAGCCGCCCTGGGTGGTCGTGCCGTCCCTGTCGGTGCCGGCGTAGGTGGGCGTCATGCCCCGGCGGCAGTACTGCTCGTCGCCGTTGCGGCAGTTGGTGCACTCGCCGCAGGAGTTCACCATGCAGCCGACGCCGACCCGGTCACCGACGCGGTGCCGGGTCACGCCGTCGCCGACCTCGGTCACCCGGCCGACGATCTCGTGGCCCGGGACGACCGGGAACGGCTGCGGTCCCCAGTCACCGTTCACGGTGTGGATGTCGGAGTGGCAGATGCCGGCGTACTCGATCTCGATCAGGACATCGTTCGTGCCGACGTCGCGGCGCTCGACGGTTGTCGGTGCCAGCGGCTCTCCGGCGGCGGGTGCGGCGTAGGCGTTGACGCGCATCAACAGACTTTTCCTTTCGGGGTGGGGTGGTCGCGGACGTACGGCGCTCAGGCGCCGTACTCCTCGTCGCTGACGTGCTCGAGCCCGCCTCGGGTGGCCCGGTGGCGGCGGTCGGCGGTGAAGGTCAACGTCTCTCCTCGTTCTTCGTGGTCCTCTTGAGGCGGTCCGCGAGCGCGGACGCCTCGTCCGAGAGCTGTGATGCGCGGGCCTCGTCGCCCGCCTCGAGGGCCTGCCAGTAACCGATCTTGAGCCGGACGTAGCGCTGTCGCAGCGCCACCTGCTCCGCCTCGACCGCCAGCCGCCGCTCCTGCTGCTCCAGCAGGTCGATCTGGTCCCGGGCGGCGGCCGCACCCTGGCCGCCGTTGGCGATGTAGGTCCGCATGTCGCTCACCGACATCCCTGTCGCCGCCAGGCAGGCGACCCACATCACCTGGTCGAGGTCGTCCTCGTCGTAGACCCGGTGCCTGCTGCTCGCGCCGCGGCTGATCGGCGCGATCACGCCGATCGACTCGTAGTAGCGCAGGGTGGTGGCCGGGAGACCGGTCAGCGCGGCCGTCTCCGTGATCGTGTAGCGGTGGCTCCTCGTGCTCACGTCTTCGACCGTAGGAACTTCGAGTACTCGAAGTCAAAGACCCTTCGGCGGGGGTCCGAGCGCGCGGCGGAGTGCCGTGGTCGTCGTCAGGACGCTCCGGCCGGGGGCGGCGACCAGCTGGCAGCCTCTCAGCTCGATCGTGACGACCTCCGCCTCGGCGGTGCCGGGATGGGAGAGGTAGGCGGTGACGCTGCTCCCGTCGTCCATCGGGCAGCTGGAGCGCCCGGGGGCTTGCACCGGGGCGCTGTCCACGGCGGCGACGAGCGCGCGGGCGTGCGCGGCGTCCAGCACGGCGAGCGAGGCCCGGCAGTGGCGGGAGTTCAGCCCGGGGCGCCACAGCAGCTCACCACCACTCGGACGCGGATCGAGCCAGGTCGTGCCCGACGACGGCCCCGCGCCGGAGCCGTGCGTGGCGACGATGCACGTCGGCGGCGCGCCCCGATGTCGCACCACGCGGGTCGCCACCGGTACGGCGGGGGCGACGGCGTACACCGGCACTCCGCGACGCCCGTCGTGGTCGGCACGGAGATGTCGCACACCCGCGGCGGTCCCACCGGCGAGGACCAGCACGGCGGCGAGTACGGCGGCGAGTACGGCGAGACGACGGACCACCGGCCCCGTCTGGCGCGACGGTGGCCCTTTGCACCGCGAAAGTGTGCCCAAGACCACTCCTCGACCGATGTCATCGACGCGTGAGCGTTCCCTGGCGGCAGTTAGCATTGCTAACGATGACGACGAAACCGGCTGCCCCGAAGCTCGATCGACCAGTCGCCCGTCGCACGAGCCGCGAGATCGAGCCGCCGTCCAAGGGTCTGGTGCTGGCGATCTGCTGCTGCAGTCTGCTGATCGTCTCGATGGATGCCACGGCCGTGAACGTGGCCCTGCCCTCCATCCGCGCCGACCTCCACACCGACGTCTCGACGCTGCAGTGGACCATCGACGGCTACACCCTGGCGATCGCGAGCTTCCTGCTCCTGGGCGGCGCCACCGCCGACCGGGTCGGGCGGCGCCGGGTCTTCCAGATCGGCCTGACCGTCTTCGGTCTCGCCTCGCTGCTGTGCAGCCTCGCGCCGAACGTGCAGACACTGGTCGGCGCGCGCGTCCTCCAGGGCATCGGCGGGTCGATGCTCAACCCCGTGGCAATGTCGATCATCACGAACACCTTCACCGACCGCCGCGAGCGGGCTCGCGCCGTGGGCGTCTGGGGCGCCGTGGTGGGGGTGTCGATGGCGTTCGGCCCGCTGGTCGGCGGCCTGCTGACCGAGCACGTGAGCTGGCGCGGCATCTTCTGGATCAACGTCCCGATCGCGCTGGCGGCGGTGATCCTGTGCCACTTCTTCGTGCCCGAGTCGCGGGCCGCTCGGCCGCGCCGGATCGACGGGGTGGGCCAGACGCTCGCGATCGTCTTCCTGGCGAGCCTCGTCTACGCCCTGATCGAGGCGCCCCAGGCCGGCTGGGGGTCACCGCGGATCGTGGTGCTGCTCGCCGTCGCCGTGCTCGCCGCGCTCTGCCTGGTCCTCGTCGAGCGCCGTGTGGCCGAACCGTTCCTCGACCTGCGGTTCTTCCGCAGCGTGCCGTTCGCCTCGGCCACGATCACCGCCCTGATCGCCTTCGCGGCGTACGGCGCCTTCCTCTTCGTCAATGCGCTCTACCTGCAGCAGGTGCGCGGGCTCTCCCCCTTCGACGCCGGCCTGCGGATGCTGCCGCTCGCGCTGACCACGCTGGTCGCCTCGCTCGCCTCCGGCCGGTTGGTCTCCCTGTTCGGCACCCGCCCCTCGCTCGTCTTCGCGGGCACGATGCTCGCGCTGAGCGGCATCAGCCTGACGTTCCTCACCACCGACACCTCCTGGTGGCTGATCGGCACGAGCTACGTCCTGTTCGGGCTGGGCTTCGGTGCCATCAACGCCCCCATCACCAACACCGCTGTCTCGGGCATGCCGGTCTCGCAGGCCGGCGTGGCGGCCGGGGTCGCCTCCACCTGCCGTCAGACCGGCTCGGCGATCGGCGTGGCCCTCGCCGGCACCCTCACCGGCGTCGGGGCCGCGACGAACCTCGGGCCGTCCTTCGCCGCCCACACCCATCCGCTGTGGTGGCTGGTCACCGTGGTCGGCGTCGTCGTGCTGCTGCTCGGTGTCCTCGCGAGCACCGGATGGGCGCAGCGCTCCACCGAGCAGGTCAACCGCCTCCTGGACGAGTCGGCCGAGGCCGCCGCCTGAGGCCGCGGCACCGCGGGCCGGCTGTCACAGACCGACGCTGCCCTGCATGATCCCGCCGTCGATGGTCACCGTCGTCGCCGTCATGTAGGCGGCCTTGCCCGAGGCGAGGAAGACGACGACGTCGGCGATCTCGCGCGGCTCGGCCATCCGACCGAGCGGGATCGCAGCCTCCAGCCGCTTCATCTTCTCCGGGTCGGACTCGGTCGAGGCGTTGATCGGCGTGCTGACCGCACCGGGCGCCACGTTGACCATCCGGATGCCGTGCTCCCCCAGCTCGACGCCGGCCGTCCTGGTGAGCATCCTGATCCCGCCCTTGGACACGCAGTAGGCGATGTTGCCGGGCATGGGCCACTCCTCGTGCACCGAGGAGATGTTGAGGATCAGGCCGCCCTCCCCCTGCGCGATGAACTGCTTCGCGGCGGCCTGGCTGCCGAAGAACGCGCTCTTCATGTTGATCGCCAGGACCTTCTCGAAGTCCTCCTCGCTCGTGTCGAGCAGCCCTGTTCGGGTCTCGATGCCGGCGTTGTTCACCAACACGTCGAGGCGGCCGAAGCTGTCGACCGCCTTCTGGACCATCGCGTGCAGGTCACCCGAGCTGGACACATCCGCCTCGATCCCGACCGCGCGGCCGCCGGCGTCCTCGACCCGCTTGATCAGCGACTCGGTCTCCTCCGGATGGGCGACGTAGTCGATGACGAGGTTGGCGCCCTCGGCGGCGGCTGCCAGCACGATGGCCTCACCGATCCCGCTGTTCCCGCCCGTGACGACGACTGTCTTGCCCTCCAGCAGCATGTCCTCCACCTCTCGCCGGGCGGTCGTCGGTCGACCGCGCCCTGGGACCAGTGCCCACTTCGGGCGGGTCGACCGACGTGAGCCTCAGCGCACGCCGATGCGACTCGAGCACGCCGGCCAGGCGCCCCAGCCCTGATGCGCCTTGATCCGGTTGGCGACCTTGATCTGCTGGTGCTTGCTGGCACGGTGGGGCAGCGAGGCGAAATGACGGCCGCCGTAGGCGCGCCAGGTGCCGGCGCTGATCTGCAGGCCGCCGTAGTAGCCGTTGCCGGTGTTGACGTGCCAGCGGCCGCTGGACTCGCACTCGGCGAGCCGCTGCCAGGTGTGGGCCGTGACGGCCGAGCTGGGAGCGGCCGTGGCCACGACCGGGACGAGCGAGGCCGCCGTCAGGGCAGCCGCTGATACGAGGGTGCGCATGCGCATGGGTGATCTCCTGCGCGCCTGCGGAGTTAGCTGTCGGGTTCGGGCGCAAGATGCCCGGCCGCGCGTGCACGGCTTCACCCCAAGGGTCGTCAGACCCGCGGTTCCTGGGTCCCCCGCTCCTGCCCGAACAGGTCGGTGTCACCGCCGCGCGGGACAGGACTCGGCGTCACGCGGCGGTCGGCCCGGAGGTCCCGGGACGCACCGAGGGTAGGCAGATCGCTCCCGCCAAGGTCAAACTCCGGCCCGGCCGAGCACCTCGAGCAGGCGGGGGAAGACGGCCGAGCCCGGATCGATGACATCGAAGTGATCGGCGTCCGCGAGCGCGTGCAGGCGGGTGTCCGGGTGAGCGCCGGCATAGGAGCTGCCGAGCGCCAGCGGTACGACATCGTCCGCCGTGCCGTGCAGGATCTCCACCGGCGTGGCCGGGGCCGCCAGGCGCACCGGGTCCAGGTCGGCCCGCAGCTCGGGCGGGGTGCCGAGGAACGCCGTCACGGCTCCGCTGCCGAGGTTGTGCCGGTGGGCGAGGACCAGGTCGGCGACCGGAGCCAGGGCGACGGTGAGCACCAGGTCCCTGGCCGGAGCCGCGGCGGCCGACCAGAGCGCCAGGTGGCCGCCGGCGGAGTGGCCGAGGACGACGACGCCGCTCGGGCGATGCCCGATCAGCTCGGGGAGGGCTGCCAGCGCGGCCCGGACGTCGGCGGTCGTGGTGTCGGGGTCGCCCGGGACGCGCCGGTACTCCGGCACCACGACCGACCAGCCGGCCGCGCGCAGCGCGGCGCCGAGCCGGCGGGTGTGCATGCGGTCGGTGGCCGGACGCCAGAAGCCGCCGTGCAGCATCACCAGCAGCGGCCTGTCGCCTCGATCGCCGGGTCCCGCGTGGTCGCGGTCCGCGCGCCAGAGGTCCGCCACCTGGTCGGGTTCGGGGCCGTAGGAGGCCTCGGCGTCGGGCTGGGGGCCGGGCTCGGTGAGGATCGCGGGATCGGCGCTCATGGGGCCCAATCTGTCACGCCGCGACCCTCCGCCGTACCCGCGACGCTCAGCTCTCGAGCGCGGCGTCGAGGGTGATGTCGACACCGGTGAGCGCCTTGCTCACCGGACAGTTGGCCTTGGCCGCCTCGGCCGCCTCCCGGAAGCCGGCCTCGTCGAGGCCGTCCACCTCGCCGCGTACGGCGAGCTTGATCCCGGTGAGCTTGAAGCCACCGGCCGCCTGGTCCGGGCCCAGCGACACGTCCCCCTGGACGTCGAGGGCCTCGGGCGTGCCGCCGCGCTGGGCGATCTCCGCGCTGAGCTGCATCGCGTAACAGGCGGTGTGGGCCGCGGCGATCAGCTCCTCGGGGCTGGTGGCGCCGCCCGCCTCCTCGGCGGCGCGCTTGGGGAAGGACACGTCATAGGTCCCGACGCCGGAGCTGGTCAGCTCGACCTGGCCCGAGCCCTTCTCGAGCGTGCCGTTCCAGGCGGTGCGTGCGGTGCGCGTGGGCATAGCGGCTCCTTCGTGTCATGGCGGTGATGGGCCACCGCGGTGGTCGTCGACCTCGCTGTACCTGATTCGCCCTCCTCCTACACCCGCCGTGCTGCACCAGCCGGCCGACGCTGGCGTGGCGACGGCCAGGGCGCGCTCAGCGGGCGGCCAGGGCGCGCTCAGGGCAGCGGGGCGTCCTCCGCGGCGCGGTTCGAGGGGCACTCGGCGTTGCTGCAGACCCGCTCGTCGGGGGTCCCGTCGGCCTCGGTCACCCGGGTGGGGTCGCCCGCCTCGCGCGGACGCAGGTCGACCGGCGCGCCGCAGAGCTGGCAGGGCTTGGTGTCGGCGTACACGCGATCACGCGGCCCGGCGCCGCTTGGTATCGCGCCTGGCCTCACGCTTGACCCGTCGGCGCAGCTGCCAGATCCGCAGCGTTCCGGCGACGCCGGCCAGGAAGAGACCCGCCACCGTCGCGATCAGCAGCGCCACCGCCAGCGGCGTACGGCCCTGCCAGCCGAGGAACGAGACCGTCACGCTGCGGGTGTTCTGGGCGATGAAGACGATCAGCAGGACGAGGACGACGCCCAGCGCGATGATCGACACCCAGGCGCGACCGGTGCGCGAGGACCGCAGCGGGTCGGGCCGTGCCGGGGGCTCGTGGCCCGGTGCGGTATCGGCCGGGGTGTCGCCGGGAATCGTCCCGGGCGCTCCCGTTCCCGAAGGGCCCGTGGCCGGGTCGGGTTGCACCGGATCGGGGCGCAGCGGGTTCGTCGCGGACGGGTCCGTCGAGGCCGGGTCGCCGGGGTAGGGGTCGTTCGGATAGGGGTCGCCGGAGTGCTGCGGCAGGTCGGTCATAGGGGATCAGTACCCATCCGAGGCCCCGTTCGCCGCGCGAGGGTCACAACCGTGGCCCGGCCCCCGGGCACACAGCACCGCGTACGGCGCCCACCCGGGCCCGACGCCCTGGCGGGCGGTGTCGATCAGGAGCCGGGCTGGTACACCATCAGGAAGATGATCACGGCGAACAGGATGCCCGTGATGCCGCCCGCGGCGGCGACCTTGCCGACCAGCGACGGCCCCGACGCCACGTCGGCGGCGGCCTTGTCCAGCGTCGGGACGACGACGAACAGGGCCAGCGCCGCCGCGACCAGCCACAGCAGCAGCGAGAGCCAGATCCAAACGTCGCCGAAGCTGGCGACCTTGCCCGGGTGGTACGGCGAGTCCATCGACATCAGGCCGAAGCCGAAGATGACCACCAGCACGGAGGCGTAGGCGTAGATCGTCGCCATCCGCGAGGTCTGCTTGATGACGGCGGCGTCCTGCTGCCGCAGACCCCGCGAGGCGGTGGTGGCGGCATGGACGAGGGGGCCGACCGCGAAGACAGCGGCGAGCAGGTGGAGGGCGAGCAGCACCTTGAACATGACGGTGAGGCTACGCCCGCCCTCGCACCTGTCGACGACCGGGCCCCGGTCGGTCGATCCGCGATCAGGCCACGGACGCCCGGCGGTCAGGCGAGCAGCCGAGCGGCGATCTCACCGCCGACCCGGATCGCGCCGTCGACGTGCTGGAAGCCCAGCCCCGCCACGTCGCTGCTGCCGAAGTCGAGCGCACCGAGCGGCTCGCGCAGCTTCGCGCCGTACCGGGTCAGGCTGCCCAGGTCGAAGCTGGTGCCGTAGGCGCCACCGGTCAGCTCCTGGTGCTGCCAGTCGCTCTCGTGGAAGACCACCGGCGAGAGTGCCTGCTCGCCGAAGTACGCCGCCGCCGAGCGCAGGATGCGCTCGCGCCGCTCCTGGGCGCTCAGCCGGCCGACCTCGTCCGCGTTCAGCCCGGCCACGAAGCCCACCAGGAACCCGCGCTCCTCGCCCTCGGGGGTGTTGTCGTAGACCTCGTGCATCGGCTCGTACGGCCCGAAGCCGGTGCCGCTGAGGCCCTGCTCGCGCCAGAACGGGGTCGGGTAGACGATCTGGACCTTGATCACCAGCCCGAAGGACTGGTGCTCGCGCGCCATCCGGTGCTCTGCCGGCAGCTCAGGGGCGAACCGGATCCGGCGAACGACCGTCGGCGGCACGGCCAGGATCACGTGCGCGGCCGCGAAGGTCTCCTCGCCGACGTGCACCACCGCACCGTCCTCGCGCCAGTCGATGCGGGTCACGTCCGCATCCAGCCGGATCCGCTCGCCGAGCCGCTCGGCCAGCGTCCGGGGCACCGTCGCCAGTCCCCCGGCGACGCGCCGGTCGAGGATGAAGTCGGCGTCGACCAGGTTGCTGAAGGAGCCGGCGCTGGCGGCCATCAGGATCGCCTGCAGCGCGGAGAAGGAGTGCGACGGCTTGGTCAGCATCGCCGGGCCGACGTAGAGCGCCACGTTGTCGCACGCCTCCTCGTCGTCGCACTGCTCCCGCAGCCACGCGCTGAAGGAGACGCTGTCCAGGTGCGCCGCGTCGGGGTGCTCCCAGGGCCGGTCGGGATCCATCTCGGCGACCAGACCGTCGAGGGTCTTGGTGAGCTGCTCGATCGCGGCGTTGGTCGCCTCGGACACCGGCAGCTCGTCGGTGAACCGGTGCGCCTCGCGGCGGCGGTCGACGTAGAGGGAGTCACCCGCGCGGTAGCGCGCGAAGGTCTCCAGCCCGAACTCGTCGATCATCGCCAGCAGCGCGGTCTGGTCCGGGGAGACCCACTGGCCCCCGACCTCGAACTCGGCCTCGTGCTCACCGGCCGCACCCTGGGTGTGCACCTCGTTGAGCAGTCGGCCGCCGATCCGGTCGCGCGCCTCCAGGACGAGCACGTCCTTGCCGGCCTGGGTCAGCCGATAGGCGGCGGTCAGGCCGGTCACGCCGGCGCCGACGACGATCACGTCGTGCGTGTGGTGGGGGCTGGTCATCGGGATTCTCCGTTCGTAGCAAGGCTGAGCCGAGGCGGGTTCCGCTCGGCGAGAAGGGGTAGGGCGGGGTCCCAGCAGGTGCCGTCGCGCTGATCGCGCTTGCGCCGGGCGATGCCGGAGAGTGCCTCCAGCACCACCCGGTTGGCGAGGAACGAGGTGATGTCGGCATGGTCGTAGGGCGGCGAGACCTCGACGACGTCGATGCCGACGACGGGCAGCTCGTAGGCGATCCGGCGCACCGAGTCCAGAAGCTGTCGGGCGGTCAGGCCGCCGGGCTCCGGCGTACCGGTGCCGGGAGCATGCCCGGGATCGCAGACGTCGATGTCGACCGAGAGGAAGACGCCGTCGCACTCGTCGGTGGCGATCTCGAAGGCCTCCGTCAGGCAGACGTCGAGGCCGCGATGCACGATCTCGGTCATCTCGTAGGACCTCATGCCCTGCTCCGCCATCCAGTCCAGCGTGTCCGGACCGGGCCAGTACCCGCGCAGACCCATCTGCAGGAATCGGTCGCCACGCAGGGCGCCGGACTCGATCAGGCGGCGCATCGGCTGACCGTGGCCGATCAGCGCGCCGAACTCGATGTCGCCGGTGTCGGCGTGGGCATCGAAGTGGATCATCGAGATCCGGCCCGGGCCGTAGTGCTGAGCCACGCCAGCGGCATCGGGCCACGCGATGGTGTGGTCACCGCCGAGGATCAGCGGGATGGCGCCGTTGCTGGTGACGGCGTGGACCGCCTCCTGCAGGTCGCGCACCGAGCGCTCGGCGTCGCCGGAGAACATCTCGACGTCGCCGGCGTCCAGCACCCGCAGGTCCTGCAGCGCGTCGACGCGCATTGCCAGCGAGGGCCGGGAGCCATCGTGGGCCAGGTAGCAGGTCTGCCGGATGAACTGCGGGCCGAACCGGGTGCCCGCGCGGTGCGAGGCGCCACCGTCGAACGGCGCGCCCAGGATGACCACGTCGGCCTCGGCGTACGTCGAGGGCTCGCTCCAGTCGCAGCGCTCGACGCCGAGGAAGGTGATGTCCGGGCCGAACTGCGGGCCGTAGCGGACCATGGGGATCTCCTTGGATCGGGAAGGTCGGGGAGGGTCGGAGGATCAGGCGGATCCCACGGCCGGCTCGGCCGGCTCGTCGGCGGGGTCCACCACCACGAACCGGTCGTGCGGACGACGGGCGAGGTAGAACGCGTAGTAGGCCAGCGCCAGCAGCACGAGCACGGCGGTGGCCAGCAGGTCCGAGCGCGCCGAGCTGAACACCGCGTAGCCGACCGCCACGATCACCAGCACGGGCGCCACCGGCCACCACGGCATCCGCCAGCTCGCGACGGTGGCGGGCATGCGACGCACCTTGAGCGAGGCGATCGCCACCATCACGTACATCACCGCGAGGACGACCGAGGTGATGCCGAGCAGGGACTCGATGTTCACCGCGTACGCGAGCACGGCACCCGGTACGCCGACGGCGAGCGTGGCCAGCCACGGCGTGCCGAACCGCGGGTGCAGGCGGGTGAGGGTCTCGTTGACGACCGCCGGCCAGCAGCGGTCGCGGGCCGAGGCGAAGACGACCCGGCCGTTCTGCAGCACCATCACGATGACGGCGTTGAGGATCGCGATGGCGATCGCGACGTTGATCGCCACGCCGAGGCCGTGACCGCCCCACTCGTGCACGAACTCGGAGAAGTTGCCGGTGGCGAGGTCGCCCACGTCGCCGACAGCGAGGACGGTGGTGATGGTCGGGACCAGGATCACCAGCGCACCCAGGCCGAGGGAGGCGAAGATGACCCGGGCGACGTTGCGGCGCGGCTCGATCACCTCCTCGGCGAGGTAGGCGGCGGTGTTGAAGCCGCTGACGACGAAGGTGCCGACAGCGAGCCCGGAGACGAGCATCGCGATGGTGAACGGCTCGAGGCCGTGCGCCCCCACCACGTGCGGGGAGATCAGCTCGCCTGGGCCGCGGTGCAGGTGGGTCAGCCCGAGCACGGTGACCACGATGGCGGCCACGATCTCCAGGCCGAGGAAGATGCCGGTGACGAAGGCATTGGACTTCACGTCGAGGATCGCCGTCGCGGTGGAGATCAACATGACCACGGCGCCGGTGGCGGCACGCGGCAGGTGGACGATGTCGCTGAGGTAGTCGGCGGTACCGAGCGCGATGATCGGCGGGATCACCCACAGTTGGATCGCTGCCAGGGCGAAGGTCAGCCAGCCGGCGGCCTTGCCGAGGGTCTGGGCGACCATGGCGTACTCGCCGCCCGAGCTTGCGGTGCGGGTGCCGAGCTCGGCGTAGCAGGCGCACACGGCGACCGAGACGAGGATGCCCGCGATGATGGTGAGGACCGCGCCGCTGCCCTGGGAGGCGAGCACCTCCGGGACGATGATGAACAGGCTGGAGGCCGGAGTGATGCACGACAGCACCAGCAGGACAGCCGTCCCGGGGCCGAGCACGCGGGCCAGCTTCCGCTCCGCCTCGATCGGCGTCACCGCCTCGTCGGCGGACAACAACATGGGATCGGTCATGGACCGGCGCCTCCTGAGATCGATCTTTGAACGTCATTCAAAACTTTGAACGGTATTCAAAGTGACGCACGTCACCGGCTAGAGTCAAGACCTCGGCAGGAAAAAACTCGGCGATCTTCGAGAAAGGCGGCCCGGTGCCACGCCACAACCGTCGGATGGAGCGTCCGCGCGAGCAGGTGCTCACCACCGCCCTGGAGATGGTCGCCGAGCAGGGTCTGGGCAAGCTGACGATCGCTGCCCTCGCCGCGCGCCTGGAGACCAGCGGCGGCCACCTGCTCTACTACTTCAAGACCCGCGACGGGCTGCTGCTGGAGACGCTGCGCTGGAGCGAGGCGGGGTACGCCGAGCAGCGGGCGCCCGTGCTGGAGAAGGCCGCGGCGACGGGCGACCGGCCCGATCCGTCTGCCGTCGCCGCCTTCGCTGACGTCTACCTGGCGATCGACGAGAAGGATCCGCGCTGGCAGCTGTGGCTCGAGCTGTGGGCGCGGGCGCCGTACCACCCCGAGCTCGCCGCCGCCCAGCGCGAGATCGACGCCGACTGGCACGCCGACCTCGTCCTCCTGCTGGGCCGCGCGCTGCCGGGCCTGGCCGATGCCGAAGGCACCTCCGAGCGGTTGCGCGCGATGTGGGACGGCTTGAGCGTCGGCATCGTCACCGGGGGTGGCACCCGGCTGCGCGGAGCCGCACTGGATCACACGATCGCGCTCATCGGCGGCTAGCGCGGATCGCTACCAGCGTGCTCCGGAACGCTCGCTGCGCGCCGCCGCCAGCACGGCGAGCCCCGCGAGCACCGCGATCCCGCCGGTGCCGTAGCGCACCACGTGGTCCCCGATGCTCTGCTCGCTGGCGAACACCGCCTGGAGCACGATGCCGACGCCGGTGAGGATGCTGACCAGCCCGGCCCCGGGGTGCACGCCCGGCGAGAGGCAGCGCATGCCCGCCAGCCCGAGGAAGATGGCGCCGGCGGTCTCGATGTAGCTGTTGTTCTGGCTGTTGACGCTGTCGCCCATCAGCATCCACTCCGAGACGATCAGCGAGACCGAGCACATCAGCATCACCCACCCGCTCGGCACGGCGAGCCACGGCGACACGAACGGACCCGGCACCTCGCTGTACAGCTCGACCGTCCGAGCCGCGTCGGCCGCGACCAGCGCCCTGGCCTCGGGCAGGTCCAGCCTCTCGCCGGGAGTGACGCCCTCCAGCTCGCCACCGGTGACGACGTGGTGCATCTCCCTGCCCGGGCTGGTGTGTGCGCCGGCGTCGTACATGATGCCGCCGCGCAGGCACAGCAGGGCGCCGGCGGCGAGGACGACGATGCCGGCGATCCACAGGGCCGTCAGGGAGGCGATCAGCCCGACGGCCAGGAGGCAGCCGCCGACGATCACGACGGCCACCCCCGCCCACAACGGCCGCGGCCGGATGCGGGGCTGGTCACGCGAGGAACTGCTCATGGTCGTCCCGTTGCCCGCGGAGGCGGCGAGCATGTGCGACAGGCCGCGGGACGTGGCCCTCCGGCGACGCGCATCAGTCGACCGCCTCGCGCAGGTCGCCGGTCTCGACGAGCTCGGCGGCGATGTCGCGCACCTTGACGTGGGTCTGCGAGCTCACCCGGACCAGGACCTGGAAGGCGCGTCCCGCGTCGAGCTGGTAGCGCTCCATCAAGATGCCGCACGCCTGGGCGATCACCGTCCTGCTGCCCAGCGCCTCGGTGAGCTCGTCCTCGCGCCGGGCGGCGGCGACCGCCACAGCGATGTGAGCGGCCAGGGAGATCGCTTCGTCGCGCTCCTCCTCGCCGAAGGCGTCGGGGGTGCGCGCGTAGAGGGTCAGGACGCCGAGGGGGTCGCCGCTGATGACGAGCCGGAGGCACAGCACGCTGCGTGCGCCGTACTCCTCGACGACCCGCGGCGCCCACGCCGGCCAGCGCGGGTCGGCGGCCAGGTCCGCCCCGTGCACGATGCCCTGCTCGCGGACCGCTTCGAGGCAGGGACCCTCGTCGAGCTCGTACTGGAGCGTGTCTGCGGCGAGCGCCAGCTCGTCGGTGTACGCCGGGGTGTGCAGGCGCCCGTCGCTCTCCCGCACCGAGATGCCGGCGGCGTCGCACCCGCCGACGTTCGTCGCCGCGATGCGGACTGCTGCCTGCAGGGTGGCGAGCGGATCCGCGCCGTCACGCAGGTCGCGCGCCGCCTGTGCCATCCGCTCGGTCATGGTGGGGTGACCGCACATGCATCCACGTTACCCAGGTTTACCTCCCGCGGCGCTTGAGCAGTGTGCGGCCGCGGCGTAACGTGGGTACGTCGCTCAGCAACGGCGACGCCCTCCTTCTCGGAAGTGGATGTCTCATGGCCGTTGCCGCACCCCCGTACAGAGATCTCACGCACGCCCAGCGCCTCGACGCGAGCCGTGGTCTGCTCGATGTCGCCAGCGCGACGCTCGACCCGGCCCTGCGCCGGGTGGTGCTCCGCGAGGTGGCCGCCCTCAACGCCGAGGACGCGCTCGCCGTGGTCAAGGTGCTCTACCGGCGGCAGCGGTCGACGCCGATCGACGAGCCGGGCCTGCTCGCCGTCGCGCTTGAGGTGTACGTCGACGCGGTGCTCGCCCTCGACCCGAGTCTCGACGGCGATGTGCTCCCCCGCGTGCTGCCAGCCCTGCGGGCCGCAGTCACCCGGTTCAACCGTGCCCTGGTCGCTCGTCACAACGCCCCCGGAGTTGGCGGGCGATCAGGCCTCCGCTAACGTTCTCGTCGTCGCTGCGGCACCGGGTCGGACCCGGCGCCGAGGGGACGATGCGGACGTAGCTCAGTTGGTAGAGCGCAACCTTGCCAAGGTTGAGGTCGCGAGTTCGAGCCTCGTCGTCCGCTCCACTCCTCTCCTCGACCCTCCTGGGTCGGTCGCCCTCGCTCAGTCCCGCAGCAGCCGTTCGGTCAGCGGCCGGACGTGTTGCTCGCCGGCACCGTGGTCGCTGAGCTCGCCGAGCAGGTCCCAGGCCCGGTCCAGGCGGGCGTGGCGTACGTCGTCCCAGGCCAGGAAGTCGGTCGCCCAGACCCACGCCGGCGTGCCGGGTCGGGCCAGGTCGCGGACGAGTCCGAGCGTGGCTCGGCCCTCCCCGGACAGGCCGGCCGCGAGCTCGGTCCGGCCGAGGTCGAGCAGCGCGGCGACCCGGCGCTCCCCGGACGTGCCGTCGTTCGCCAGCCCCGCCACCTCGGCGCGGGCCAGCGCCAGGTTCCGCGTCACCTTGCGCGCGAAGGCGGCCGGGTCGGCGTACCCGGTGTGCACCAGCGCCAGTGCGCGCTCGGGCAGCTGCGCGATGACGGCCGGGGAGCCGTCGCTGGCCACGACCTCCTCGTGCACGCGGCCGCGCCACCGCGCCACGCTGCGCCGGAACAGCCGCACCGCCCGGTGGGGCACCGCGCCACGCGGGTTGGGACCCTCGATGCGGAACGCGATGCCGAACCCGGCCGTCTCGCCCAGGTCGCCGCCCAGCAGGGTGCGCACCGCCGCAGGATCGCCCTCGGGGCGCTCGTCGGCGTCCACGCTGAGGATCCAGTCGTGCGTGCACGCCTCGGTGGCCGCGTTGCGGGCCGCCGCGAAGTCGTCGCGCCACGCCACCTCCACCACGCGGGCGCCGGCCTCGGCCGCCAGCTTCGGGGTGTCGTCGGTCGAGCCGGTGTCCGCGACGAGGACCTCCGCGACGTACGGGGTGATCGCCGTGACGCACCCGGCGATCTCGGCCGCCTCGTCGCGGACGATCAGGCAGGCGGAGATCGGCAGGGTCATGGGCCGACGCTAGTGGGCGAACGATGGCGGCGAAGGGGTAGTCCGGGGCGGAGATCAGGCCTACCCATCAGTAACCCCTGATTTCTACCCCGGACTACCCCTTCACACACGTCAGTGCCGCTGCCAGGACGGCTTGGCCGCGTACACCTCCGCGTAGTAGTCCAGTCGCTCGAGCCCCGAGGCTGCCGCGGCATCCACCAGCACCGTCGCGTGCGGGTGCAGCTGCAGTACCGACGCCGGGCAGCTGGCGGAGACCGGGCCCTCGACCGCGGCCGCTACCGCGTCGGCCTTGGCCGCCCCGGTGGCGATGAGGACGAGGTGGCGCGCGCGCAGGATGGTGCCGATCCCCTGGGTCAGCACGTGCAGCGGCACGGCCTCGAAGGAGCCGAAGAAGCGGGCGTTGTCGCTGCGGGTCTGGGCCGTCAGCGTCTTGATCCGCGTCGGCGAGCCCAGCGACGAGCCCTGCTCGTTGAACGCCAGGTGGCCGTTGGTCCCGATGCCGAGCACCTGCAGGTCGACGCCGCCGGCAGCGGCGATCTCCGCCTCGTAGCGCTCCCCCGCCGTCGGCAGCCCGGCCTGCGACGGGTCCGGTCCGTGCACGCGTGCCGGATCGATGCCGAGGGGGTCGGTCAGCTCACGTCGGATCGTCGCCAGGTAGCTCTGCTCATGGCCCGCGGGCAGGCCGACGTACTCGTCGAGGTTGAAGGTCCTCACCCCGTCCCACGCCGGGCCGCTCCCCTGCTCGTGGCGGCGGATCAGCGCTCGGTACGTCGGTAGCGGCGTCGAGCCGGTCGCCAGGCCGAGGACGGCGTCGGGCCGTCGCAGGACCAGCTCCTCCACGATGTCGGCAGCCACCCGGGCCACCTCCTCGGGCGAGGTCAGCGGTACGAGCTCCATTCACTGCTCCTTGCTGGGGACGGGGCTGGGGACGGGGCCATGCACGAGGTTGCCGGCCACCACCGTGGCCACCACGTCGAGCTCGTCGTCGACGAGCGTGACGTCGCCGCGGGCGCCGAGCGCCAGGTGGCCGCGCTCGGGGGATCCGAACAGGGCCGCCGGTACGGCGGTGCACGTGGCCACCGCCGCGCTCAGCGAGGCGCCGGTCGCGGCCCGGATCACCCGCAGGCACTGCGGCAGGCTCGCCGCCGAGCCGGCCAACGTCCCGTCGGCGAGCCGCACCGTGCCGTCCGCCACGACCACGTCCTGGGCGCCCAGCACAGCCGCCCCGTCGGGGATGCCGAGGGCGGCGGTCGTGTCGGTCACCGTGAGGAAGCGGCCGGTCGGCTGCAGGGCACGCCACGCCGTACGGACCATGTAGGGGTCCAGGTGGTGCCCGTCGGCGATGACGCCGGCGGTGAGCGCGTCCCCGCCCAGCGCGTGTCCGACCGGACCGGGGTTGCGGGCGAGCAGCGGCGGCATCGCGTTGCCGAGGTGCGTCACCGCGCGCGCGCCGGCGAGCACGGCGGCGGTGACCTGCGCGGTGGTCGCCTCGGTGTGGCCGATGCTGACCACCACGCCGCGGGCGACCAGCTCCTCGATCACCCGCAGCGCACCCGGCAGCTCCGGGGCGATCGTCACCATCGCCACCCCCGTCTCGCGCGACCAGCCCTCGACCAGAGCGAGGGACGGGGCGACGAGCCGTCGAGCGGGGTGGGCGCCCTTGCGGGCCTCGGCGATCATCGGACCCTCGAAGTGCAGTCCGAGGGGTACGGCGCCACGCCAGCCCGGTGGCGGCCCGGCCGCCAGGACGGCCAGTGCCTCCTCGCGCGCCTGCGGCGCCGAGGTGATGATCGTCGGCACGAAGGCGGTCACGCCGTACGGCGTGAGGCCGCTGGCCACCTCCCACAGCCGCGCCGGCTCGGCGGTCAGGTCGTGCCCGAGGGCGCCGTTGACCTGGGCGTCGATCAGTCCCGGCAGCACCGTCAGACCGGTCGCGTCGAGGATCGTCGTGGGCTCGTCGACCTGCGAGGCACCTGCAACCCGTCCCGCCACGATCGTCAGCTCGATCGGGACACCGGCCGCGTCGTGGCCGCCGGAGATGCGGAGCGAGCCTTGTCGGGGTAGTCCGGGGCGTAGATCAGGGCTATCAGCGAGTGACCCCTGCTTTGCGCCCCGGACTACCCCACCAGAGCCCCTCACCACTTCCGCCCCAGCAGCGCAGCACCCAGCGCCGCGATCGGAATGCCCGCCGGCACCACCTGCAGGCGGCCGGGCAGGTCGAGTGAGGCCAGGAACGGTGAGCCCTCCGCCTGCCGGGCGAGTGCGGCGGCGACAGCCACCCGGAGCGGCTCGCCGAGCGCAGCGACCCCACCACCGATCACGATCGCGCGGGGGTCGACCGCCAACGCGATCACCCGGACCGCGTCGGCCACCCCGGCGGTGAACCTGTCCCGGATCGCCACCGCCCGGGTGTCACCCGCCGCAGCGGCTGCGAAGAGCGCCTGAGCCGGCGGGCGGTCGGGCGAGGGCCACGCCGCGGCCAGTGCCGACCCGGAGGCGACCAGCTCGAGGCACCCGCGCTGGCCACAGGAGCAGGGCGGTCCGTTCGGGTCCACCGGAAGATGCCCGATCTCGCCCGCGGCGCCATGCGTTCCGCGACGAAGCACCCCGCCGAGCACCATCCCGGCCGCCAGCCCGGTGCCCAACGAGATGTAGGCGACGTCGTCGGCAGCGGCGATCAGGTGAGCGCCCAGGGTGGCGGCGTTGACGTCGTTCTCCACCATCACCGAGGTGCCGAGCCGGTCGGCCAGCATCTCGCCCAGCGGCACCCAGTCACCGTTCAGGCCGAGGTTGACGGCGTACTTCACCGTGCCCCGGTCGGGATCCACCAGCCCCGGTACGCCGACACCCACCGGCCCGGCCGGACCGGCCGCCCCGAGTGCCTCGAACACCGTCGCAGCGGTGCGAAGGACCCCGTCGGAACCGAGCTGGGTGGGCTCACGGTGCTCGGCCAGGATCGCGCCGTCGGCGTCGACCGCGACGCCGTGCACCTTGGTCGCGCCGATGTCCAGACCGACCGAGATCGGCTCCACCGAGCCGCAGGGGACGCTCATCGGTCCCACCCTGCACCGCGCAGCACCGTCGCGACCGCCTCGGCACCGGGCAGGGAGAACCCCCGCGGACAGAGCCGCGCCAGCGCACCGTCGTACGGGCCCGGCCAGCCCCACTCCACCACCACCGCCGGCGCCTGGACGCGGCCCAGGAACGCCCGCACCTCGGGTCGACGGTGGGCATCGCGCACCTGCACCACCAGCGGTCCGTCCGGCACCGGGTCCGTCGGCAGCACCGTGACGTCGGGCGCCAGTCCCCACGGGACCTCGCCGACGGCGATGTTCGCCGGCGTGCTCACGCTGACCACCCGCGCACCGGCCAGGTCGGGCAGGTGACCCTCGACGATCAGCGCGGCGTGCGCGCCGGCGGCCTGGGCGGCCCGGTCGAGCACCGGCCCCTCGATCGTGCCACCGCCCACCGCGGCGCCGAGCGATGCGTCGAGGGCCCGGGGAAGGTCGGCGATGCGCCGTACGGCCTGCTCGAGGCGTTCCCGGGTCAGCCGGCCGTCGGTCACGGCCGCCACCACGGCGTCGCGGATCTGGCCGATCAGCGCTGCCGGCTTGTCCGGGCCGAGGCACAGCAGGTCGGCACCGGCCGCCAGGGACAGGACGGCGGCTGCGGGGATGCCGCGGGAGGCGGACGCACCGGCCATGTCGAGCGCGTCCGAGACGATGACGCCGTCGAAGCCGAGCCGTTCGCGCAGCAACGCCAGCACCGGGGCCGAGAGCGTTCCCGGGAGCTCGGCGTCGAGCGCCGGTACGACGATGTGCGAGGTCATCACCGCGGCGGCACCCGCCTTGACGGCCGCCTCGAACGGCACCAGCTCGCGGGCGCCGATCACCTCCAGGGCAGCGTCCAGCACCGGCAGCGCGAGGTGGCTGTCCTCGCCGGTGTCGCCGTGGCCGGGGAAGTGCTTGACGCAGGCGCCGATCCCGCGGCCCTGCAGACCCTCCACCCAGGCCGCGACGTGCTCGGCGGCACGGTGCGGCTCGGCGGCGAAGGACCGGGTGCCGATCACCGGGTTGTCGGGGTTGGAGTTCACGTCGGCGATCGGCGCGAGATCGAGGTCGATGCCGGCCGCAGCCAGGTCCGCCGCCACCGCTGCGCCGGTGGCGCGGGTCAGGTCCACCGAACCGGCGGCACCCAGGGCCGCGGCACCGAGGACGGGCGAGCCGGTCAGCGCATGCAACCGGGTGACGTCGCCGCCCTCCTCGTCGGTGCTGATCACGGCCTGCGGTCCGGCGGCCCGGACGGCGTCGGTCAGCGCGCGCACCTCGGCGAGGGAGGCGGCGCCGATGTTGGACCCGAACAGGCAGATCCCACCCAGCCCCTCGGCGAGCAGCGCGGCATAGTCGTCGGGCAGCGCCGGCCCCGCGAAGGAGGCCATCAGGACGCCGAGCGCGAGCCGGTCCAGCGACACCGGCTGCTCCGGCGCCGCACGGGGTGCAGTGCTCATCCCTTCACCGCCCCCGAGGACAGCCCCGCCACCAGGTTGCGCTGGATGGCCAGGAAGAAGATCACGACCGGCAGTGAGAACAGCACCGATGCCGCCATCTGCCCGCCGTAGTTGGTGCCCGTGGTCGGCGTCGAGAAGGACGCCAGCCAGACCGGGAGGGTGTACATCGATTGGTCCTTCATGAACGTGTAGGCGATGAGGTAGTCGTTCCAGGCGTAGACGAAGGCGAAGATGCTCGTCGCGATGACGCCCGGGGCGACCAGGGGGAAGAGCACCCGGAACAGGATGCTGCCGGTGGAGGCGCCGTCGACCATGGCCGCCTCCTCCAGCTCGTAGGGCAGCGCGAGGAAGAACCCGCGCATCACCCAGATGGAGAAGGGCAGCACCGCCGCCACGTAGGCCAGCACCAGGCCCAGGTAGTGGTCGAGCAGGCCCATCTTGTTGAAGACCAGGAACATCGGGATCAGCAGCGCCGCACTCGGCAGCATCTGCACCGCGAGGATCACGACCAGGATGAGCCGGCGGCCGCGGAACCGGAAGCGCGACAACGCGGCCGCGGCGAAGATCCCCAGCGCGATCGCCACGACCAGCGTGCACGAGACCACGATCAAGCTGTTGCGCAGGTCGCCGAGGAAGTGCGACTGCGTGATCGCCGCCTTGAAGTTGGTCAGGGTGAAGTGTCGCGGGAGGAACTGGGGCGTGGCGGTGGTGACGTCGTACGGCGGCTTGAACGCGGTGTTGACCATCCAGTACACGGGGAAGATCCACACCAGGCAGAAGACCACGGCCAGGATGTTGGCGACGACGCGGCCCCGGGTGGCGCGCCGGGGCGCGCGCTGGGTGCGGGTGTCGCTCACAGCTCCTCCCCCGTCCTGACCAGGCTGCGCACGTAGAACGCGGTGAGCACGAGCAGCAGCAGGGTCGTCAGTACGGCGATGGCCGAGCCGACGCCGAAGTGGAAGCTCACGAAGGCGTTGCGGTAGGCGTAGACCCCCAGGGTCGAGGTGGCGCCGTTGGGGCCGCCCTTGGAGATGAGCCAGATCTGGTTGAACACGTTGAAGTCCCAGATGATCGACAAGATGGTGACCAGCAACAGCGTCGGGCGCAGGAAGTGCACGGTGATGGTCCAGTACACCCGCCACTCGCCGGCACCGTCCATCCGGGCGGCCTCGTAGTAGGCCGGGTCGACCTGGCTCTGGGCAGCGTGCAGCGTGAGCGCGACGAACGGCACCGCCTGCCACACGATCAGCATCCAGATGCAGACGAAGGCGAGCCCGGGCCGGTCAGCCCAGTTGGTGTCGGTGACGTCGCCGAAGAGATGGGTCTGGGTGAGCAGCCAGTTGCCCACGCCGTAGCCGGGCTGGAACAGCCAACCCCAGACCATCGAGGAGGCGACGTTGGGCATCGCCCAGGCGAAGATGAGGACGATGGTGACGGCCCATCGCAGGACGCGGCCGACCTTGCCGAGCAGCTGCGCCACCCCCATGCCGAGCAGGACGCTGCCGCCGACCATCGCTGCGGTGAAGCCGACGGTTCGGGCGAAGGATCGCCAGAAGTCCGCGTCGCTGAGGATGTCGCGGTACTGCTGCAGACCGACGACGTCGTACTCGCCGGTGAACAGCATCCGCTGGCCGGCGTCGGTGAACGACATCCAGACCAGGTAGCCGATGGGGACGATGGTGAGGGCGATGATGACCAGTCCGGCCGGCGAGAGCAGGAGCAGAGGAGCCAGACCCGAGCGCTGGACGCCCCGGCTGCCCCGCCGCCGCCGTGGCCGCCGCGGTGGTGCCGCGGCGGCCACGGGCTCGCCGACCGCGACGGGTGTCGCGGTGGGTGAGCTCATAGCGAGATTCGATCCGTTCAGCCGTTGTTGTTGAGCACCTGGTCGAGGTGGTCGTCGAAGCCCTTGGCCGCATCGGCCGGGCTCTTGCTACCCGACGCGATGTCGGCGAAGAACTGCTCGACCGCCCCGTCACCCTCGATGGTGGCCCAGTTCGCGGCCGCCGGGGTGGACTGGGAGTTCGTGGCGGCGTCGAAGTAGGCCTGGTGCAGGGCGTCGGCGGTGCCCTTGACCGTGGCGATCTCCTCGGTGGTGACCGGGATCCAGCCCTGCTTGGCGATCGGCCCGGTCTGCATCGCCTCGCTGGCAGCGATCTTGACCCAGACCTCGGCCAGCTCCTGGTTCTTGCTCTTGGCCGCGACGCCCCAGTCGGAGCCCGCGAGCATCACCGGCTGCGCCTTGCCCGACTTGCCCGGGAAGGGGAACGTGCCGAGGTCGGCGTCGGTGAGCTTGGGGTTGTCCTGCTCGATCACGCCGATCTCCCAGGCGTTGCCCACCACGGCGGAGGTCTTGCCGGGGGCGAAGATGTCCTTGTCCTGGTCGGGCTGGCCGGTGCCGGTGGTGTTGATGGTGGCCGAGGCCTTGGTGGAGTAGGCGTTCTGGAAGGTCTTGAAGTCGTTCAGGCCCTGCTGCGCCTCGCTGCTCGCCAGGCCGCCCTTCCAGCTGTCGCCGTCCTGGGTGGCGACGTCACCGCCGGCGTCCCAGACCCACTGCAGGCCGTCATACCAGTACTTGCCGGGCAGGTAGAACGGGGCGAAGTCCTTCTGCCCGCCGAACTTCGCCTTGACCTTGTCGAGGTCGGAGGTCAGCTCGTCGTACGTCGTCGGCGCCGACGTGATCCCGGCCTGGTCCCACATCGACTTGTTGTAGATGACGGTGCGGGTCGCGGCGAAGGCGGGTACGCCGTACAGCTTGCCGTCGACGGTCGCGGGGCCGGCCAGGCCGTCGAGCCAGGTGCCGCCCTGCTGGAGCTGGCTCTTCGCGCTGGTCAGGTCGGCCAGGCCGCCGCTGTTGGCGAACAGCGGGACGTCGGTGTTGCCGAGCTCGACCACGTCCGGCGTGCCATCGGTCGCCAGCGCGGTCGTCACCTTGGTCGCGATGTCGGCCCACTGCTGGGTCTGCACCTTGACCTGTGCGCCGGTCTCCTTGGTGAACTCGTCGTTGATCGCCTTCATGGTGTCGGCGTTCAGGTCACCCTGCATGTTCCACACGGTGATCGTCTTCCCAGCGCCCTTCACGGCCGACAGATCGCCCGACTTGCCGCTGTCGGCGGCGTCGGAGGAGCTGCCACTGCCACAGGCGGTGAGGGCAACTGCGGTCGCGATGCCGAGGGCACCGGCCACGAGGGAGCGTGTCTTACGCAACGTGTCTCCTTGGATGTAGTCGCGGGGTGCCCGCGTGGACCCGGGGGCGTTCGCCCCGGGCGACTCGTGGTGGCGGCGTCCCATCAGGACACCCCCAGCTCGCCGGCGAGGACGAGGACGGCGGCGCCCAGCAGGACGACGTCGTCCCCGAGGGTGCTGGTACGCACGACCAGCTGCTCGCCGGAGACCGGCATGGTGTACTCGCGGATCACGCGGTCGGTCGCGGCCAGCAGCGCGCCGTCGAGCAGCTCGGCAGGTCCCGACAGGACCAGCTCGTGCAGGTTGAGCGCGCCCACCACCGGGGAGAGCACCCGACCGAGCTGCTCGCCCACCGCTGTCCGGACCGCGTCCGGATCGGCGGCCTGCGCCAGCCGGGGCCGCAGGTGCGGTACGGCGACGATCGTCTCCAGGCAGCCGACCCGACCGCAGGCGCACGGCTGACCCTCGGGGTCGACCACGACGTGGCCGATCTCGCCGGCCGCGTTGCGGTGCCCGTGCAGCAGGGCTCCCTCGAGCACCAGGCCGGCGCCGACGCCGGTGCCGACCCGCAGCAGCATCAGACCGCCCTCGCCGGCCTGGCCGTAGGTGTGCTCACCCAGGACGGCGGTGTTGGCGTCGTTGGCGACGTAGACCGGCAGGCCGAAGGCCTCGTGCAGGCCGGCCGCGAGCGGCACCTGGTGCCATCCCAGGTTGGGGGCGTCGACGACGGTGCCGGCCGGGTCGACGATGCCGGGGCTGCCGACGCCCACGCCGAGCACCCGGTGGTCCGCCCGGTCGAGCAGGCGGCGGGTGAGGGTATGGACGAGTGCGAGCGCCGCATCGCCCTTGGCGCCGCCCAGCGGCTGCTCGTCGCGGCTGCACACCTCGCCGGCGAGGGTGAGGACGGCGCCGGTGACCTGGTCGTCGACGCTGAGGTCGAGCACCACGATCTGGAGCGCGTCGCCCCGCAGCCCGACCAGGATCGGCGGCTTGCCGACCCGGCTCTCCACGGGCGCGCCGAGCTCGGCGACGAGGTCGTCCTCGATCAGCTCGGCGACCAGGTCCGAGACCGTCACGCGGGTCAGTCCCGAGCTCCGCGCCAGGTCGGCCCGGCTGCGCGGCCCCTCGGCAAAGAGCTCCTGGAGGATCAGCGCGCGGTGGTGCCGCCGGGCGTCCTCCTGGAGGAGCTTGCCGCTGGGGCGAAGTGCGCGACGGCGGGCGGTGTTGGTGCTCACGTTTGTTAGTTCATCGTACTTACTAATGAGGTGTCAAGGGTCACGGCGGCTCCGTCGGGAACGGAAGATGAGGGCGCGGGGCGCGAAGCCCACCGACCCGCGCGACCTACTTCCCCAACGACCCGGCGATACCCAACAGCGGCCCTTCGTCATCGACGAGCCCGGAGAGCTGTACGCCGATCGGCAACCCGCCGGCGGACTCCCCCGCGGGCACGGAGATCGCCGGCAACCCGGTGGTGTTGGCGAGCGTGGTGAAGGCGATCATCGGCAGCGACCGCAGCAGTGCCCGCACGCTGCCCGCGCCGTCCAGCTGTCCGAGGGTCGGCGGCAGGCAGGCCATGATCGGGCTGAGGACCGCGTCGTACCCCTCGAAGCGGTCCTGGAAGGAGCGCCGGGCGGCCTCGCCGAGCTCGACCGCCTTGCGCAGCACCGGACCCCGGGCCCACACCCCGAGCCGGGCGGTGTGCCGGGTGCGCAGCTCCAGCCGCTCGGGGTGCTCGACCAGGCCGGCGCATTCCCGGATCGCGGCGAAGAACTGCGGGACGAAGGCAGCCTGCACGTCGGGCCATCGGCCCTCGACCGGCACCACCTCGTGACCCGCCGCGGCGAGCTGAGCAGCCGTCCGCTCGACCGCCGCCATCACCTCTGGATCCACCCGGACGGGCCCGAGCGCCGGCCTGGTCGACCACGCGATCCGGCGCGGGCGGTGATCAGCGGCGGCCGCCACGTAGGAGCGCTGCGGCGGCGGCGCCGACCACCGGTCGACAGGCGTGACGCCGTTGATGACGTCGTAGACCAGCGCCGCATCGGCGACCGTCCCGGTGAGCGGGCCGGCCGTGCCGAGCGTGCCCCACAGCGCAGCGTGCGGCGCCTGGCTGACCCGGCCGCGGGCGGGCTTGAGCCCGACCAGCCCGCAGCACGAGGACGGGATCCGGATCGACCCGCCGCCGTCGCCGCCGATCGCGACAGGTACGCAGCCGGAGGCGACAGCAGCCGCCGAGCCGCCGCTGCTGCCGCCGGTGCTGCGCTCGGGAAGCCACGGGTTCCGGGTGGCGCCGTACGCGACCGATTCGGTGAAGGGGAACTGGCCGAACTCCGGCATCGTCGTGACCCCGACGATGACCGCGCCGGCCGCGCGCAGCCGCCGGACCACCTCGGAGTCCGCTGCCGCCGGTGTGCTGTTGCTGCGACCGCCGAAGGTGGTGACCACTCCGGCGACATCGGCCTCGGCCTTGACGGCGATCGGTACGCCGGCGAGGGGGCCGCGATCCTCCGGCGGCAACGCGTCGATGGCGTCGGCGGCCGTGCGGGCCTGCTCGGCGAGCACCACCGTGAAGGCGTTCAGGTGCGGCTCGACCGCCGCGATCCGGTCGAGCGCTGTCTCGACAGCCGCCCGCGCGCTCCCGCGGCCGGCGCGCACCTCGGCGGCGATCTCCGTCGCCGTGCGGCTGCGCGCGACGAGGCCTGCCGAGGCCGGGCTCATCGCGAGCCGTCCCGACCAGGACGGTGACTGGTGAGCTTGGCGGCGTACATCGCGGAGTCGGCCCGCTCCAGCAGTCCCTCGGGCGTGTCGTCGGGCTCGGCGACCGCCAGCCCGATCGCGGCGCCGACGGTGACCTCGATCCCGTCGCCGAGCACGATCGGCGGCGCGAGCCGTTCGCTGATCCGTCCCGCTATCGCACCGAGGCGGTCCTCGATGCGTTGGGCCGTGGGCTCCTGCACCAGCACGGCGAACTCGTCGCCGCCCAGCCGGGCGACCAGCTCGGTCTCGCGGACGCTGCCCAGCAGCCGGCCCGCGACGGCGCGCAGCACCGCGTCCCCTGCCCGGTGTCCGTAGGTGTCGTTGACCGGCTTGAAGCCGTTGAGATCCAGATAGACGACGCCCGGCCTGCCGACACCCTGCCCATAGAGACCCAGCGCGCGGCGCAGGGCCTCCCCGAACACCGCCCGGTTGCGCAGCGAGGTCAGCGGGTCGGTGGCGGCCGCCTCGGCGACGGTGCCCACCGTCTGCCGGAGTTCCAGGATGCGGGCCGCCGTGGAGGCCAGGTCGGCCAGCCTGTCGATCTGGACGCGGGAGAGCTCGCCGGGCTCCTCGCCGAAGGCGCACAGCGAGCCGACGACGTACCCCGACGCGATCACCACCGGCGCCGACGCGTAGAGCCGGACCGAGGCCAGCCGCCCGGTCACGAACGGATTGTTCGCGAAGACCGCGTCCTGCGAGGCGTCCGAGGTATAGGTGACGCCGGGCTGCAGGATGCTCCAGGCGCACATCGAGTCGTCGCGCGGGACCTCGCCCCGCTTGAAGCCGTAGGCGGCGGCCTGCCACTGCCGGTCCGCGTCGATCAGGTTCACGGCTGCCGAGGGCACCCCACAGACGAACGTGGCGACGCGGACCACCGCGTCGAGGTCCTCGTCCTCAGCCGTGTCGAGCACCCCGAGGGCTCGCAGGGCTGCGACGCGCTCGGCGTCGTCGGCGGGGCGCGGCCAGCGCATCAGGTCGTCCACGCCGCCATCCTGCCCCAGGGCCGGTGGCCGGTCGGGACGCAGGTGGCGTGAAACGCCGTACGCCGGCCGCGCCGGGCTCGTTCAGTCCTTGCCGGCGGCGTGCTGGACGGTGTCCTGCAGACCGTGCGCGGCCTGGCCGACCTTCTCCTGCGCGACGTCGCGCGCCTGGTGCACCTTCTCCTGGGTGCGCGGGTCGCGCCACAACGACTGTGCCTTGCCCACCATCTGGTCGTAGCGTTCGCGGCCGGCGCGGGTGCCGATGACGTACCCGATGCCGATGCCGGCCAGCAGGGTCAGCTTTCCTGACATGTTCTGCTCCCTCGTCTCCTCGATGATGCTGTTCTCACGGTGTTCCCGAAGTCGCCGAGCGGCATGCGGCCGCGCTGCGACGCTGCGACGGTTGCGGTCCGGGGATTGCTAGAGCTCGTCCGGGGTCGCCTCGTGACCGGGGCGGCCGTGCGTGCGCCGGTCCTCCTTCATCTCCGCCTCGTAGAGGTGGCGCCGGCCCTCGGCGAGCTCCTCGCGGGCCTGCCGTTCCAGTTCCTTGAAGGTCGCGTAGTAGCCGTCGTCGTACGCCTCCACGATCTGGAACGTCCATCGGCCGGGGATCACGTTGCGACCGACGAGCTCGGTCTCGATCCGGTCGGCGAGTTCACCATGGCCGGCGTCGCGGAGAAGGTCGACGGCGTCACCGAGGGTGAGATCGGTGGTGCCGGAGAGCCGGTGGAACGCATAGAGATGCCCGCGCGCCACCTCCGCGGCCTCCAGGGCCTCGGAGAGCTTGCCGAGTGCCTCGACGGTGGCGTCGTCGACCCCCTCGGGACGGCGGTGCGCCGCGTCGGGTCCGCTCATGCCGAGAGGACCGACGCGGCCGAGACCGCGCCGTGCCGCGCCTCGATCGCGTCGGCCAGCTTGGTCAGGTCGTCGTCGGAGACGTCCACGCCTGCCTCGCCGAAGCCCTTGCGCAGTTCCTCGGCGACGGTGCCCTCGGTCGCGCCGTCCTGCCAGGACGTGACCCGGTCCACGACCGCCTGGATCGCCTCGAGCCGGTCGTCGTTGTTGGTGTTCGCGTCAGTCATGGGAGTGCGATACCCCTCGGAGCGGGAACGCACGCCCGCTGCCGGTGTCCCATCCACCGCATGAGCCCCATGCCCGTGGGGGTACCTGCGCGACGTGAACGTTCCGATCTCCACGCTCGACGGCGTGGCCGGCGAGACCAGGGCTCGTGCGGCCGCCTGGGGACGGCGGGGCTTCCTGATCGCCCTCCTGGTGGTGGTGATCGCCGCCCTGGCCGGTTACCTCGGCCTGCAGACCCGGACGGTGTCGGCGAACTCCGGCGGCTACCACCTCCAGCTCGAGTACCCCCACATCGCTCGCCCCGGCATGGACACCCCCTGGGAGCTGACGATCACCCGCCCAGGCGGCTTCGACGGCCCTGTCGACGTGCAGGTGACGGGCAGCTACTTCGACATCTTCGAGTCGCAGGGCGTCACGCCCGCGCCCACGAAGGAGACCGAGGACGAGCACTGGTGGACGATGACCTTCGACAAGCCGGCGGGTGACACCCTCGTGATCGACTTCGACATCTACGTGCAGCCCTTCAGCCAGGTGGGCAGCAGCGGTACGGCGAGGGTCCTCGACGGCGGCCATCCCGCTGCCAGCGTCGACTTCACCACGAGGCTGGTGCCCTGATGGAGATCGTGCTCCGCGCGCTGGTCGTCTACTGCTTCCTGTGGGCCGTCACCCGGGCGCTCGGGCGCTCCACCCTGGGAGAGCTCAGCACCTTCCAGCTGCTCGTCTACGTCACGATGGGTGACCTGGTGCAACAGGCCGTGACGTCCCAGGACTACTCCGTGACCGCCGGCGTACTCGGCATCGGCACCTTCGCCCTGCTCACCGTGGCGATCGGCTGGCTGCAGTGGCGCTTCCCCCGGATCCGACCGCTGACCACGGGACGCCCGGTGATGGTGTGGCAGGACGGCAGGCCACTGGAGAAGATGATGCGCGACGAGCGGCTCGCGATGGCCGACTTCCTCGTCGCCGCGCGCGAGCAGGGCGTGCGCAGGACCGCCGACATCGAGTACGCCGTGCTCGAGGCCGACGGCCGGATCTCCTTCTTCACCTACGAGGGCCACGACAGCGGCTCCCCGGAGACGGCGCCGCAGACCTGAGGGCCGGCCTCCCGCTTTCGGCCCTCGCCGTCAGCGGTCGTAGGCTGGTCGCGGCCGGAGACCCGGCCGCTGCAGGAGGTGTGCATTGCCCGGGATGCCCGGCATGGGTACGGATCTCTCACCGCTGAGCTGGTCGTCGTTCTTCGGCACCTGGCGGCTCCAGGCGGGCTGGCTCGAGGCGGCCGTGCTGCTGATCGGCGCCTACCTGCTCGCTCGTCGGGCGGCCGGCGCCGACTCGACCGTGCGGCCGTGGCGGGTGGGCTGCTGGGTCGCCGGTGTCGCCCTGATGTGGGTCGCTGTCGCCTCGGCGGTCGGGACCTACGCGATGTCGGTCTTCTGGATGCACATGGTGCTGCACCTCGTGCTCATCATGGTGGTCCCGGCGCTGCTGGTGCTCGGTCATCCGCTGACCGTGCTGCTGGAGGCCTTCCACGGGCCGGCCCGCGAGCGCGTGCAGCGGATCCTGCACTCGTGGCCCGTCACGGTGCTCAGCCATCCCGCGACCGGGGTGCTCGTCTACACCGCCACCATCATCGGCACCCACCTGACCGGCTTCATGGACACCATGGCGCAGCACTCCTGGCTGATGAGCGGCGAGCAGGTGCTCTACATCGTCGCCGGCTACCTGTTCCTGCTGCCCCTGCTGGGCGAGGAGCCGACCAGGCCCAACCCGCCGTACCTGGTCCGGATCGGGCTGCTCGTCGCCGCGATGATCCCCGACACCATCGTCGGCATCGTCCTGCTGCAGACCGACACGGTGCCGTTCCCGGAGATGATGCGGAGGCATCCGGCCTGGGCGCCGCAGCCGCTCTCCGACGTCCACGCAGCCGGTGGCCTCATGTGGGCGGCCGGCGACGGCCTGATGATGCTGGTGGCCGTCGGCCTGATGATCAGCGTCATCACCTCCGCCGACCGGCGCGGAAAGATGACCGGCTCCTGGCTGGAGGGTGCGCGCCGATCGGCACTCGCCGAGCACACCGGGGAGGACGTCGAGGCGATCTCCGACCCGGACGGCGAGGAGGCGCTGGCGGCGTACAACCGGATGCTGGCGCGACTGCGCGAGCAGGGCTGAGCTCCGACTACGACAGCTCGAAGGCCACCTTCCGGGTCGCGACGGTGGCCTCGGTGAGCCTGACCGTGACGTCGGTCCCCAGGGGCAGCGGCCCCGTGCCGGTCACGGCCGCCTCCACCGCCGGCTCCCGCAGCGTCACCGTGCCCCGCTCGCCGGTCCGCTCGTCGACGTCCACGATCACCCCCGCGAACGACTCCCCGACGTGTGGCGCGAGCACGCCGGCCTCGACCAGGTCCGTGATGCCGTGCTGGTACGCCGAGGCGCGGTGGGCGGAGGTGCGCATCTCCTCCGGCAGGTCCGGTAGGGCGTGATGCACCCAGTCGGGCACCGGCCGGTCCGCGCACAGCGACACGCAGATCTCGCCGGCGTACCGGTCCACCAGCCGCCGCAGCGGAGCCGTCACGTGCGCGTACTCGGAGGCGAGGGCGGCGTGCTCGGTCAGCACGGGCAGCTCGCCGTCGAAGGTGGCGTAGCCGCTACCCCGCAGGAGCCGGGTGCAGGCGACGGTCATCGCGGCGTGCTTCGGGTTCGCGGGGTCGAGCGTGCGGATGAAGTCGGGGTAGAGCATCTCCGCCGGCCACTCGATGTCGAGCGCCCGAGCGGTGCGGTGCAGCCGCTGCACGTCGTGCGGGTCCGGCGGCGGCAGGGTCCGCAGCACGCCGACGCGTGCGTAGACCATCAACGAGGCGGCTCCGAAGCCCGTCAACAGTGAGATCTGGGCGTTCCACCGCTCGACCGGCAGCTGGCTGCGGAACGCCAGCCGCCACCGGTCGCCGGTCACCTCGATCTCCTGGTCGGGCAGGGTGAGGTCGACCCCGCCGCGCTTGGCCTCGATGTGCTGGCGCAGCTGGCCGATCTCGCGCAGGAGCTGCAGCATCTCTGGTGCGGTGCCGTCGTCGAGCTGCCGCTGCACGCCGGCGTAGTCCAGCTTGGCCGTCGAGCGCACCCGGGCTCGCTCCACGTGCGCCGAGACGCCCTCGCCGTCGGCATCGAGCTCGATGGTCCACAGCAGCGCCGGCCTGATCCGACCCGGCAGCAGGCTCGCGGCGTCCTCGGAGAGGACCTTGGGGTGCAGCGGGACAGTGGCGTCGGCGCCGTAGAGCGACTCGCCGCGTCGATGCGCCTCCAGGTCGACCGGGCCCCCGGGACGGACGAAGGCAGCCACGTCCGCGATGGCGTAGTGCACGGTGTAGCCGTCGCCGTTGCGGGTCAGGTGCATCGCCTGGTCGAGGTCCATCGACGTCGGCGGGTCGATGGTGACGAACGGCAGGTCGGTGCGGTCCAGGTCGGGCAACAGTGGCTCGCGCGCCGCCTCGGCGGCGGCCGCCTCGACGTCGGGCGGGAAGTCGGGGCTCACATCCAGCTCCTGCTGGAGCTGCTCGATGCCGGCGCGGAGGGTCTGCGCGGCGACACCGTCGTCGGCCTGGGCGACCCGGATCACTCGATTGCTGGGCACATTGGAAAGATAGCCGCTCGTGCTCATCCTGTTGCCGCCGTCCGAGGGCAAGACAGCGCCGCGTCGCGGCGCTGCGCTCGATCTCTCCTCGCTCTCGTTGCCGTCGCTGACGGCCGCGAGATCCTCGGTCATCGAGGCGCTGACGACGCTGTGCGCGGGCGACCCGGCGGTCGCGATGGCGACCCTCGGCGTACCGAAGAGCCAGCCGGAGCTCGTCTCGCTCAACGCCGCGCTGCGGGAGGCGCCCACGGCGCGCGCCGATGCGATCTACACCGGGGTGCTGTACGACGCGCTCGACCCCTCGACGCTCTCCACCGCTGCGAAGCGCCGGGCAGCGTCACGGGTGATGGTGACCTCGTCGGTCTTCGGTCTCGTCGGGATGGGCGATCGGATCCCGGCGTACCGGCTCTCCGGTGACACCGCCCTGCCCGGCCTCGGCGGCGTGCAGGCGCACTGGCGTCGACACCTCGGGTCCGCCGCTGTGGAGGCGCTCGGCGGTGGCCTCCTGGTCGACCTGCGCAGCGGGACCTACGCCGCGTTCTGGCGACCCGACGAGGTGGCTCCACGGACCGCGACGGTGCGCGTGCTGCACGAGGTCGACGGCGTGCGCAAGGTGGTGAGCCACTTCAACAAGGCCACCAAGGGCCGGTTGGTGCGGGCGCTCCTGGAATCCGGCGCCACGCCGCGTACACCGGCAGCGCTCGCCGGCGCGCTGCGCGACCTGGGCTGGAGCGTCGAGGTCGGCGAACCCGGGAGGTCGGGAACGCAGCTCGACGTGGTGATCGCGGAGCTCTGAGGCACCCGAGGTCCAGCGCGCCGATGAGCACGGCGCAGGGCGCCAGGTCCCTCACCAGGTCGAGACGGTCGCGATCGGGTCCCGGGCAGGCGGCAGCGCGTTGAACAGGCGCATCGATCCGCGGGTCGACCCGCGGGTCGCTCCCTTCTCGCCGTCGTCGAAGAACGTGACCACGCTGATCGACGCCGGCGCCAGCTCCATTCGGTAGACGGCGCCGAGATCGGCTTCCAGCGCCCGCGCGACCAGCGTCTTGATCGGGGTCACGTGGCTGACGACCAGCACCATCTCGCCGTGGTAGCGCTCGAGCAGCCGGTCCAACCCGTCGAGGACCCGCTTCTCCACGGCCCGGAAGGACTCCCCGCCGGGCGGGGGCTCCTCCAGCGACCCGAGCCAGCGCTCCAGCTCGGCGGGGTAGCGCTCCCCCACCTCCGCGAAGGTCAGCCCGTCCCACTCGCCGAACTCCATCTCGGCGAAGGCATGCTCCTCGATCACCTGCGTGCCCAGCACGCCGGCGGCGATCTCGGCCGATTCGCGCGTCCGCCTGACCGGCGAGGTGACGATGGCCCCGATCCGGTCCTTCAACGGGGAGAGCCACTGCGCTGCCGCAAGGACCTGCGCACGGCCGTCCTCCGAGAGCGACGGGTTGGCCGACGCCAGACCACCGGAGAACCGCTTCTCCACGGTGTGCGGCGTGACGCCGTGGCGCAGCAGGACCAGGGTGGTGGAGGCACCCGCGTCCGACCAGCCTCGGGCCGGCGCCTCGGTGCGGACCGACTCCACCTCGGCGACCAGGCTGTCGTCCCCACCCGCCACGGTGACGCCGTTGCGCAACCCGTCCATGGCCTCGTTGGCGAGGCGGTCGGCGTGCTTGTTCTGCTCCCGCGGCACCCAGGTGTAGGTGGTCCCGGCGGGCGCCAGCGCCCTCGCCTCCTGCGCCAGCGGCTTCATCGCCGGGTGCTTGACCTGCCATCGGCCGCTCATCTGCTCCACGACCAGCTTGGAGTCCATCCGGACCTCGATCCGGGCACCGGGCGCGAACTCCGCGGCCAGCTTGAGACCGGCGATGAGACCGGAGTACTCGGCCACGTTGTTGGTCGCCGTTCCGATCGGGGTGCCGTCCTCGGCCAGCACCGCGCCGGTGACAGCATCCTTGAGGACGGCGCCGTACGCCGCGGGGCCGGGGTTGCCGCGCGAGCCGCCGTCCGCCTCGACGACGACACTCGCCGGGCCGCCCGAGGCGCTGCCGCTCACAGCCCCGACTCGGCCGTCCGGATCATGATCACGCCGCACTCCTCGTGCCGGATGACCTCGTTGCTCTGGGCGCTGCGGATCCTGGACAGCTCGGCCGGCTCGACGCTGAGCCGGCAGCCGCCGCACTGACGCGCGCGCAGCTCGGCGGCCCCTACGCCGTGCTGCTCGCGCAGCCGGTCATAGAGCGCGAGCAGGTCGCCCGGCAGCCCCTCGATCGCCGGCTCGCGCTCGGCGACGACCTCGGCGAGCCGACGCTCGACCTCGGCACCGCGCTCGGCCCGCGAGGCCGTGAGCTCCGCGATCCTCGCCTCGATCTCGGCGACCTGGGTGTCGAAGCCGGCCGCCTCGGTGGTCGCGGCCTCGAGCTGCTCCATCACCTCGAGCTCCTCGTCCTCCAGGACGCCGATCCGGCGGTCGATGTTGGCCAGCTCGGCCTGCAGGCGCTCCAGGTCCTTGGGGTTGGTGACCTGGCCGGCGTCGATGCGCTGCTGCTCCTTGGTGCGCCGCACCCGCACCGCCTCGACATCCTTCTCCGCCTTGGCCTGCGCCACCGTGAGGTCGTCACGCCGGGTCCGTACGTCGATGGCGACGTCGTCGATCCGCTTCCGCTCGACCTGGAGGTCGCGGATCTGCTGGGTCTCGGGAAGGTTCTTGAGCTGGTGGCGCAGCTGCAGGATCCGTGCGTCGATATCGGCGATGTCCAGCAGCTTCAACTGGGCGAACGGGTCGGCCTTCACCGGTGCTCCTCTTCAGATGTCAGATCAGATGCGCAGGGTCCACGGGTCGGTGACGATCTCCGAGACGCGCACCTCCACCCTATCCCCCAGCGCCGCTCGCAGCCGTCCGCCCACGAGCGGTAGCCAGGTCCACTCGGCCGCCCAGTGCGGTACGTCGACCAGCGCTGCACCGTCCTCCAGGAACTCGCTGCTGAGGTGGTGCCGCAGGTCGCTGGTCACGTACACGTCGGCACCCGACGAGCGCACGGACCCCAGCAGCGAGTCGCCCGCACCCCCGCAGAGCGCGACCGTCCGGATGGTCCGATCCCCCGCTCCGCCGGCCCGGACGCCGGCGGTGGTGCGCGGCAGGTTGCGGGCGACGTGGGCGGTGAAGTCGGCCAGGCTCATCGGGGCCGGCAGCGTGCCGATCCGGCCGAAGCCGGTCGGCGCGGGCGCGGCCGGAGCGAGCTCGACGACGTCGTACGCCGGGACCTCGTAGGGGTGTGCGCCGAGCAGCGCCTCGATCACCGCACGACGACGCACGCGCGGCAGGATCGCCTCGATCCGTACCTCCTCGACGACGCTCAGCTCGCCGATCGAGCCGGTGTGCGGATCGGCGCCGACCAGCGGCCGGAACCTGCCCTCGCCGGCGCTGGAGAAGCTCGCGTTGTCGTAGTCCCCCAGCCGACCCGCGCCGGCCCCGGCGAGCGCCTGCCGCAGTCGCTCGGCGTGCTCGGTCGGGACGTAGGTGGTCAGCTTGTCCAGTTGCTCGCCCGCACCGGGCGGCGCGGGTTCGAGCGGCCGGATGTCCTGCAGCCCCAGGGCCAGCGCCATCGCCTCGCTGACACCCGCCTCGGCCTGGTCGGCGTTGGTGTGCGCCGCGAGCAGCCCGCAGCCGGCGGTGCTCAACGTCCAGAGCGTGAGGCCTTTGGGGGTGGTGGGCGCGAAGCCGTGCACCGGCTTGAGGAACAGCGGGTGGTGCGTCACGAGCAGCTGGGCGCCCCACTCGGCCGCCTCCTCCGCGACGGGCAGCACCGGGTCGACGGCGAGCAGCACCTTCTCGCACGGCGCCTCCGGGTCGCCGTACACCAGCCCGACCGCGTCCCACCCCGCAGCGGTCTCCGGCGGGTACCACCCGTGCAGCAGGTCGACGACATCACCGAGGCGTGGGGCGGACATGGCCTCAGGCTAGTTGAGTCGGGCCTGCGTCCGGGTTGAGTCGGGCCTGCGTCCGGGTTGAGTCGGGCCTGCGTCCGGGTCGAGTCGGGCCTGCGTCCGGGTCGAGTCGGGCCTGCGTCCGCGTTCAGTCGGGCCTGCGACACCGGCCGTCGTTCGGGGTTGGTCTGAGGAAAAACGAAAGGCGTGGGCCAGTACCAGCGTGGCCCGGTGTCTTGGCCGGGTCGAGTGCCTTGAGCACAGTTGCGTCGGGCCACCATGGCTGTGATCCAGTACGACGAGCACGCACCCTGATGTGGCATCACAACAGGGGCTTGACCACACACATCCGACCACCTAGGCTTCGAACATGCGTTCGAACTGATCTCTCTCGGTGGTGATCCCTCATGCATCAGATCCAAGCGACACTCGCCACCATCAACGCTGCCCTCGATGAGGTCACCGAGGCGAACCCGGTCTTCCTGGGAACGAATGAGAAGAGAGACGTGCTCGCCGCGCTGGTGCGGTCCCGGGCCCGGCTCGAGGAGCTGTACCTGCGCGTGGTCGCCTCCGCCGATGATGTCGCTGCCGAGGTCGGTGCCCGCGATGTCGCGGCCTGGCTGGTGGCGCAGCACCGGGTCGAGAGTCCCGCCGCGCACGCCACCCTTCGGTTGGCCCGGGGATTGGAGGGTCGGCCGGTGGTCCGGGCCGGGCTCGCGCGCGGTGCGTTCAGTCTCGAGCACGCCCGCGTGATCCTCCGTGGCCTGGAGGACCTGCCCGACGACCTACCCGCCGAGGTGTTGGCGCGGGCGGAGGTCACGCTGTGCGACCTCGCGAGTGAGCACCGGCCCAAGGACCTGCGCCGCCTCGCCAGCCACCTGTTGGAGGTCGTCGCACCCGAGGTCGCCGAAGCCGCCGAGGCCGCAGCCATCCGTCGGCTCGAGGAGACCGCGAACGCGAAAGCGTGCCTCTCGATCACCGACCAAGGCGACGGGACGACCCGCATCCACGGCATCGTCCCCGAAACGGTCGGTCACCGGTTGCGGACCTACCTGCAGGCCTACACCCAACCCCGAGTAGCGGCCCTGGAGGCCGACGGCAGGGTCCCGCCCAGGAGCCGGCTCCTCGCGCACGCGTTCGCCCAGCTCCTGGAGAACACCGACCCCACCCGACTCCCCGCCCACGGCGGCGACGCGACCACGGTGGTGGTGACCATGACGCTGGACCAGCTGCGGGCCGGTCTCGGTGTTGCTTGGCTCGAGGACGGCACCCCCATCAGCACCGGGGAGACCCGCCGCCTGGCCTGTACCGCGGGGATCATTCCCGCCGTCCTCGGCGGCAACTCCGAACCCCTCGATCTGGGCCGCACCCGAAGACTCTTCACCCCATCCCAGCGCAAGGCCCTCGCACTACGGGACAAGCACTGCCGTGCAGAGGGCTGCACTGTCCCCGCCGCCTGGTGCGACGCCCACCACGACCAACCCTGGAGCCACGGCGGCCACACCGACCTAGATCACGGATCCCTGCTCTGCGGCCACCACCACAGACGAGCCCACGACCCCACCTACCAAACCACCCGACTCCCCGACGGCCGCTACCGCTTCCAACACCGAACCCGGACCATCCTGCGCCGGTGAGTCGGCGGGACCTCGGCGCTGGACCCACAGGCCGGCGTCCGGATCTCGGGCGGACCGGGTACCTGCCGGGCATGCTGCTTCCACCGGTGACCGCTGGGTTCCGCCGCCTCGCTCGGCTGCGAGAGGCCCGCGCCTTCCATCCTGTCGGGCGGGTAGGGCACGGGCGGCTCCTGATCGACGGCGACGACTCCGCCCTGGGGTCGGCGCTCGGGCACGGCGAGCGTGCCGTCACCGTTCGGCTCTCCCGAGGCGTGGGGCTGCCGCCGACCAGTCCCGATCTCCTCGGCCTCGCGCTCCGGATCGCACCCGCGCACGACGCCGACGCGGTGGTCACCGACGACATCGACCTGCTCCTGACCACCACCGCTCGACCGACCTGGGGTCGCTGGCTCGTCCTGCCGGCGCGGCGCTGGACCTCGCGCCCGTTCAGCACCGTGATGCCCTACGCCACCGCCGACGGGGGTAGCACGCTGCTCGTGCTGCAACCGGTCACCGACTGGCTTCCGGACGCCTCCCCTGCCGCTCTCGACGAGGTCAGCGAGCACCACCCGCTCGCCTTCGACGTGCTCGAATCGCGGACCGGCTGGCGCACCGTCGGGCGCCTGGTGATCGACCGGGTGGGCGGCGATGAGTCGCTCGCGTTCGATCCGATGCTGCATGCCGCGCCCGGACTGCGCCCGGTCCGGCTGCTCTCGGCGGTGCGGGAAGCCGCCTATCGCGGCTCGCGCCAGGGCCGGCGGGACTAGCGCCGCCGGTCGGTCACAGCCGCTCGAGCGCGGCGGCCGCCCGCTCGCGCAACGCTGTGCGCGCCTGCTCCGCGTCCGCCGCCAGCCCGGCTGGTACGTCGTCGAGCCGGCGCAGGGCGATGACGCTGTCGTGGTGGTCGCCCAGGGCGTCCTGGACGTCCTCCCAGCGGTCGGCCTGCTCGGCGTCGCCGACCGCCTCGGCGGCGTACCGCGCCCGCTTGGCCGCCTTGCGCGCCCGGTGCAGCCGCTCCGGGTCGTCGCCCGCCGCACGGAGGCGCTTGCCGGCGACCTTGGCCGCGTGGCGCAGCCGGCGCGCCTTGTGCAACGACCGCTCGCGAGGGCGCAGTGCGAGCGCCTCGAGCTCATCGAGCAGACGGCGGTGCTTCTCCGAGCTCAGGTCACCGCTCAGGGCGGTCAGGCCGGCAGCACGCTCGGCGGCGACCTGCCCGGCCAGCGACTGCCACAGCGCCGTCGAGCACACCTCCGACAGGGACTGCGCCAGCACCTCGGCCTCCCGCACCGCCCCGAGCCGGTCCGACCACGTCGACAGGGCCTCCGCGAGATCGTCGTCCGACAGCTCGGGGAAGATCCGCAGCACGCTGCGGACCCGACGTACGGCGACGCGCGCGTCGTGCACCGAATCGACCGTTCCCGGCGTCTCGGCGCGCAGTTCCCGATCGGTCGCGACCACGGTGGCCACCTGGGCGACGAGATAGGTGCGCACTCCCATGCTTCGTCAGGTAACCGTGACAGCGGTGCGCATCCGCGCGCGGTCCGCGCCGGTGACCCTCAGGGAGAGCACAAGCGAGCCTCAAATCCGAGTCAAGCAGACTGTCCGGGGACGCCGGGGTCAGTAGCCTTCGGGCATGGCCGAGGTACTGCTGGTCGAGGACGACAGCGCCATCCGCACCGGGTTGAGCCGCGCGTTGACGCAGCTCGGCCACGTCGTCACGCCTGTCGCGACCGGTGCCGAGGCGATGGCCGCCATCACGAGCGCCCACCACGACGTGATCCTGCTCGATCTCGGACTCCCCGACATCGACGGGTCGCGCGTGCTCGAGGTGACCCGTGCCCTCGACGCCGCGCCGGTCATCGTCGCGACCGCCCGCGACGACGACACCGAGATCGTCCGGCTGCTCGACGCCGGCGCCGACGACTATCTGGTCAAGCCGTTCTCCGCTGCGCAGATGGACGCCCGGATCAGGGCGGTCCTGCGGCGCACCCGGATCCACGTCGACGAGGATCAGCGCCTCGTCGTCGGCGGCCTCGTGCTCGATCCCGTCGGGCGCACCGTGGAGCTCGACGGCCACGCGATGGACCTGACCCGCAAGGAGTTCGACCTGCTGCAGGTGCTCATGCAGCGTCGCGGCGAGGTGGTCAGCAAGCAGACCCTGCTGACCGAGGTGTGGCAACAGCCGTGGGGCGGTGCTGACCGGACAGTCGACGTCCACCTCTCCTGGCTGCGGCGCAAGCTCGGCGAGACCGCCGCCGAACCACGCTTCCTGGTCAGCGTCCGCGGTGTCGGGGTGAAGCTGGTCGAGCCGGCATGAGGCTGCTCTCCACCCTGCGAGCCCGCGTCATCGCGCTCGCGGTCGGCATCGCCGCGCTCATCATCGTGTTGACGGCCGTGCCGATCGCCCTCCTCCTGCGCACCAGCGCGTACGGCGACGCCGAGCGACACGCGACCGACGCCGCGCAGAGCACCGCCGACTACATCAGCACCGGCAACGTGAGCGACAGCCTGCTCAAGGCCTACCTGAGCAGGCTCAACGCGCGGGGCAGCACCCCTGTCACCGTGCTGCTGGCCGACGGCGACGTCCTCGGGGCGGATCTCGACGACCACGTCCTCGCCCAGGTCAGGCAGCAGCACGAGCCGAGTCTGCGGCCCAACGACTACCAGAAGAGCGACGACCACGATCACGACAACCCGCCGGCCGACCTCGGCCAGGTCTCGAACGCGCGCACGATCGACGTCCGGGGCGGTCGGATCGTCCAGGTGCTCTCCCAGAACGACCAAGGTGTCGCGCAGGTGCTCGCCTCGGTCACCGACGATTCCGTCTCCGACACGGTCCGGGACCGGTACCTGCTGGTCGGCGGCTGCGCGCTGGCGCTGATCGCGTTGGCGTGGGCGGCCGCTGACCTCACCGGTCGCCGCCTCGTGCGACCGCTGCAGCGCACGGCGGAGACGGCCGTCGCCCTGAGCACCGGCGACCTGCAGGCCCGGGCCCAGGTCGAGGGCCCGGTCGAGGTCGCCCGGGTGGCCATCGAGCTCAACGCCCTGGCCGACCGCATCGGAGAGCTCCTCCTGCAGGAACGCGAGGCGGCCGCGGATCTCTCCCACCGCCTGCGTACGCCGCTGACAGCCGTGCGGCTGGCCGTGGAGGCGCTGCCGCCGAGCGAGCGGACCCACGAGCTCGAGGCCCAGGTCACCCAGCTCGAGCGGTCCCTGACCCAGCTGATCAAGGCCGCGCGACGACCGGTGCGTGAGGGCCTACACCCCCGCTGCGACGCCACGGCGGTCATCCGCGACCGAGCCGCCTTCTGGACCCCGCTGGCCGAGGACCAGGACCGCCGCGTCGCCGTCGACCTCCCCGACGAGCCGGTGTGGGTGCGCACCGCCGAGGAGGACCTCGCCGCCGCCCTGGACGCGCTGCTGGAGAACGTCGTGGCCCACACACCGGACGGTACGGCGTTCACCGTCCGGCTCGCCCGGGCCACCGACGGGGTGCACCTCGACGTACTCGACGAGGGGCCCGGCATCCCCGTCGAGGCCCTGCAGCGGGGGCGCAGCGACCGCGGCTCCACCGGCCTCGGTCTGGACATCGCCCGTGCCGCGGCGGTGGCCTCCGGCGGCTTCCTCGAGCTGCTGCACGACCCGGCCGCGCACGGTGTCCGGCTCTTCCTCCGGACCGAGCCTCAGGCGCCTCTCACCAACTCTTGACCTCGATTTGAAGCTCTGCTGAGGAAGGTCTAGGACGCCGGGAGCCACGCTCGTTCCATGAGCGATGACACGAACCCCCGCACCCGGCTCCTCCACCGCTCCCGCCGCTACCTGGCGGGCATCATCGTCGGCGGCGCAGGCGCCACGGCGGCAGTGGTCGGGGTGAGCGCAGCCCACGCACACACCACCAGCACGACCAGTACCACCGGCTCCTCGACGACCACCAGCCCGAGCACCTCCTCGACCACCACACAGAGCACCGAGGACCAGACCTTCAGCTCCACCTCCGGTGACGACTCCTCCAGCTCGTCCACCTCCTCCGGCGACTCCTCCAGCTCCTCGGGTGACTCCTCCAGCTCCTCCGGCTCCTCCGGCGACTCCTCGTCCACCTCGCACGGCTCGAGCAACGCGTCATGACCCTCGACACGATGACCTGGACCGACTGGTCCTGCACGATGTCGGTCACCGCCGAGCGACGCGAGCTCGACCTGGCTGTGACGATCGTCGACCACGTCGTCGCGGAGGTGGATGCGGCGGTGAGCAGGTTCCGGGCCGACTCCGACCTCTCCCGCATCAACGCCCGCGCCGGCCGGATGACGCCGGTCGGTCCGCTGGCGATGCGCCTGATCTGTCTCGGCACCCAGGTCGCCCGTGACACCCACGGAGCGGTGGACCCGGCCCTCGGCCACGACCTGGTGGCCAACGGGTACGACACGGACATCGTCACCGTCCGCCGGCGTACGGCGCCCGCGGCCGGCCCGCGCCTGCGCCGCGAGACCTGGCGCGACGTGCGGGTCGACCGGTCGTTCTCGCTGGTCGGCGTGCCGGCGGGCATCGCGCTCGACCTCGGCGCGACCGCCAAGGCGTGGACCGTCGACGAGTCGATCCGGCGGCTCCGGCGACGCCTGGACGGCCCGGCACTGGTCTGTCTGGGCGGCGACCTCGCTGTCACCAGGCCGCTTCCCGGCGGCTGGCGCATCGATGTCGCCGAGGTGCACGGCGGTGCCGGCAGCACCGTGATCCTGCACGACGGTGCGATCACCACCTCCTCCACGCTCGGGCGGCGCTGGCGGGACGGGGACGGCGGCGAGCGTCACCATCTCATCGACCCGAGCACGGGCCTGCCCGCGCGCAGCCGCTGGCGCACCGCCTCGGTCTGGGCACCGACGGCGCTGTCGGCCAACGTGGTCTCGGCCTGGATGCTCATCCGCCCCGACGCCGCCGAGGAGGCCCTCGTCCGGCACGGGTACGGCGCCCGCCTGGTCGCCCGGGACGGCACCGTCGCCACCCCCGGCGCCTGGCCGGACACGGCGACGAGCGTGGCGTCATGACGCTCTGGTACCTGATGCGGGGTCTGGGTTTCAGCGCCCTCGCCGTGCTGACGGCCGCGACGACGCTCGGGGCGCTGAGCACCGACGGAGCACGGACGCCGGCCGGGATCGATCGCCGCGTCGTACGCCAGCTGCTGCACCGCTCGGCGGCGGTGTTCGGGCTGGTGCTGCTGGTGCTCCACCTGACCGCCGTGGTGCTGGACTCCTACGTCAGCGTCTCCCTGAGCGGCGTGCTGCTCCCGTTCACCGCCTCCTACCGTCCGGTGGCCATGGGGCTGGGCACCCTCGCGCTCTACGCGCTCGTCCTCACCGCGCTCTCCGGTGTCATGCGGAGCACGTTCGCCCGCCTTCGCAACGGCGACCGGGTCTGGCGGGCGATCCACATCTCGGCGTACGTCGCCTGGGCGCTGGCCATGCTGCACGGCATCTTCGGCGGCTCGGACGCGCGCCAGACCTGGGCGATCGCCGTCTACGTCGCCTGCGCGGTCTGTGTCGGCGTCGCGCTGACACTGCGCGTCACCACCGAGCCGCGGCGCGTGAGCGATCAACGCGGCACTGCCGACCACCGCACGAGCCACCGCACGAGCCACCGCACGAGCCACCGCCGGCTCACCGCACCGACAGGAGCACTCCGATGAGCACCGCGACGTTCGACCACACCCGGACCACCGCTCGGCTCCCGCCGGTCTACGTCGCCGGCACCGCCCGACTGCTCGCGGGCGAGTCCGGGCAGCCGCCGAGCCGCGACCGCGGCTGGCTGGTCGAGGCGAGCCGCTCGGTCGCCCTCCTGGGCCGTGGCGGAGCCGCCTTCCCGGTGAGCGCCAAGCTGGCAGCGGTCGGTCGCGGCGCCGAGATCCTGGTCAACGGCAGCGAGGGCGAGCCGGCCAGCTGGAAGGACCGCGTGCTGATGCGGACCAGACCCGGTCTCGTGCTCGACGGCGCGCTCGTGGTGGCCGGCGCGCTCTCCAGCCGGCGTGTCACCCTCGCGGTCGCCGATGAGGTCAGCGCTGCAGCCCTGCAGGAGGCGATCCGGGAGCGGGGCGCCGCCGACCGGGTCAGCGTCGTGGCGGCGGACCACGGGTTCGTCGGTGGCGAGGTCCAGGCGCTGGTCAACGGGCTGAACGGACGCGCCGCCGTGCCGAACGGTCGGCGGGTGCTGCCCTCGGACCGTGGCGTGGGAGGCAGGCCCACCTTCGCCTCGAACGTCGAGACCTTCGCCCAGCTCGCGCTCCTCGCCGCCCTCGGACCCGAGCGCTACGCCCGGGTCGGTACCACCAGCGAGCCGGGGACGACGCTCGTCACCGTGCACCGGCCCGACCGGGGCACGAGCGTCGTCGAGGTGCCGCACGGCACGCCGCTGAGCGACCTGATCGACGGAGTCGGACCGGTCCTGGTCGGCGGCTACCACGGCACGTGGACCTCGGCGGGGGGCCTGACAGTCGACCGACCGGCCTTGCGCGCGGCAGGCATCGGCTGGGGTGCGGGCGTGGTGGCCACGCTGCCGCAGACGACCTGCCCCGTCGGCGAGATCGCTCGGGTCGCGCAGTGGCTCGCCGCCGAGTCCGCCGGCCAGTGCGGACCGTGCGTCTTCGGGCTGGCGAGCATCGCCGAGGACCTGGTCGCGCTCGTCAGCGGTCAGCGCGTCGACACGGGAAGGCTGCGCCGCCGCCTCGGACTGGTCGCCGGCCGTGGGGCGTGCAGCCATCCCGACGGCACCGTGCGCTTCGTGGCCACCGCATTGGACGCGTACGCCGACGATCTCGCCCGGCACGAGCACGGCGTCGGCTGCGGCCGTCCGGTGCTCGGCACCCTTCCCCTCGGAGGCACCCGATGACCAACCGCATCTCGATCGACTGGACCCGCTGCGACGGGCACGGGTTGTGCTCCAGGCTCTTCGGCGAGCGGATTGCGCTCGACGAGTGGGGCTTCCCGCTGCTCGACCCGCGCGGGGTCGCCGACACCGAGCTCGCCGGGGCTCGGCTGGCCGTGCGATCCTGCCCCCGCCTGGCGCTCATGCTCGAGACGGACCGCGTCAGCTGACCTCGACCAGCAGCACCCGGTCGTCGCCGCGCCGCGGTGTGGTGCGGCCGTCGCGGTTGCTCGTCGTGACCAGCAACCGGTGCGGACCCAGCGCGAGCACGCTGCGCAACCGGCCGTACCGGCGGACCAGGAAGGCCCTCGGCTTGCCCGCCGCGGCGCCGTGCAGCGGGATCCGCCACAGCCGCTCACCCTTCAGCGCCGCCATCCAGATCGCGCCGTTGGCGTAGGCGATGCCGCTCGGAGAGTCCACGCTGGTCCCCCACTGCGCGACCGGGCTGGTGTACTTCGGGTTCGAGGTCTTGCCCTGGGTGGCGGGCCAGCCGTAGTCGTGTCCGGCCTTGATCAGATTGAGCTCGTCGGCGGTGTGGTCGCCGAACTCCGAGGCCCACAGCCGGCCCGCGGGGTCGAAGGCGAGCCCCTCCACGTTGCGGTGGCCGTAGCTGTAGACCAGCGTGCCGAAGGGGTTGCCGGGCGCCGGCTTGCCCGCCGGGGTCATCCGCAGCACCTTGCCGCCCAGCGAGGACCTGTTCTGCGCCAGCGAGGGCACCATGGACTCTCCGGTGCCGGCGTAGAGCATTCCATCCGGCCCGAACGCGATCCGGCCGCCGTTGTGGTGCACGCCGTGCGGGATGCCCGCCACGATCACGTGCGGCTGGCTCAGCCGACCGTTCCGGTAGGTCATCCAGCCGATCCGGTTGTCACGACGGGTGGAGAAGTAGACGTAGACCCGGTGGTTGGTGGCGAACGCCGGCGAGACAGCCAGTCCGAGCAGGCCGGCCTCGCCGCCGACACCGACGTTGGTCACCGATGCCGTGACGGTGCCGACCGCCCTGCGGGTCCTGGTCCTCACGTCGAGTCGGTAGATCCTGCCGGTGTCGCGCGAGCCGACCAGGACACGGCCGTTCGGCAGCTCTGCGATCCCCCAGGGCACCCGGATGCCGGTGGTGACCGTGTGCAGCACCTTCACCCTGCCTGTCGCCCTGCGAGGGCGGCCGGTCGACGCGGACGCCGACGGCCCGACAGCGGCCGAGGAGGCTGGCGACGGATCGGGCGCTGTCCCGTTGCTTGACGCGGACCGGCCGCCGTCGACGTCCCCGCTCGAGCACGCGCCGAGGGCCAGCGTTGCCGATGCCAGCGCGATGACGACCCCGAGGGGTCGAAGCGGGCGACCCATGCCCACGAGCCTACGCGACAGCGCGAGCCTGGAAGGGGTACCGCTCGATCCGATGCGGATCCGATGCGATCGGGTGAACATCTCGGGAATATCCGGGGATGGGATCCCCGTTTGTGTCCGTGGACGAGTGGCAGGAAGGGCATCACCATGGATCGGTTCCGGACCCGGCTCGCGCCTGCGCTGCGCGAGCTGACCATCATCGGCATCCTCTACGTGGGCTACTCCGCGGCGCGCACCCTCGCCGACGGCAACCTGCCCAAGGCGCTGTCCCGAGCCATCGATCTCGAGCGCATCGAGCGGTCGCTGCATCTGCCCGGCGAGCAGCGGCTCAACCGGCTTGCGACGATGCACGGGTGGCTGGGGTTGGCGGCCGACTACTGGTACGCCAGCCTCCACTACATCGTGACCGCCGGCGTCCTGCTGTGGCTCTTCCGCCGCAGCCGCGACGTCTACGTGCCTGCTCGCCGGGCGCTCGCCATCGCCACCGCGATCGCGCTGGGCTTCTACCTCACCATGCCGACCGCTCCACCGCGGATGGTCATCGGCTTCACCGACGTGATGGCGCTGCACGCCAACTCCGGCTGGTGGGGCACCGACGCCTCAGCTCCCAAGGGTCTGGGCGGCATGACCAACGAGCTCGCCGCCTTCCCCTCGATGCACGCGGGCTGGGCGCTATGGGTGGCGCTCGCGATCTGGAGCGCGACCCGATCGCGGGTGCTGCGCACGATCGGCGTGGTCTACGCCATCGGCACCGCGCTGGTGGTGGTCGCGACCGCCAACCACTGGGCGATCGACGTCATCATCGGTCAGGCGATCATCCTCGGGTCCTGGCTGGCGACGCATCGTCGGCCCCGCACGGCACCGGTGACCGTGCTGTTCCCACGGCCGCCTCGTCGCCCCTCAGTCGGTGAGGCCGAGGCCGCGTAGCACCACGCCGAGGAAGGTCTCCTTGCGCTCACTGGGAAGCTCCTCGTTGCGAGCGACCTGGACGAGCGCGGCGGCGGCCACCAGCACGTCACCGCGCCCCAAGCCCTCGGAGAGGACGCCGGCCGCATGCGCGCGCCCGATGAGCTCGTCGAGGAGCTGCTTGACCCGCCGGGCCTCCTCCTGCAGCTCGGCCGAACCGGTACCCGGGGTCATCCCGAGCCCGATCAGCGAGAGGTCGGCCGTGTGGAACGTCCAGGTCAGGTAGCGGCACAGCTCCGTGGCCGGGTCGCCGGACGAGGCCAGCTCGCTCAGCAGCACCGTCGACTCGTGCACGCGGGCGAGGTAGACCGCCTGCCGCAGCTCGTCATGGTGAGGGAAGTGCCGGTACAGCGTCGCGCTGCCGACGCCGGCTCGCTGGGCGATGGCGTTGAAGGAGACATCCAGCCCCTCCTCGGCGTACAACGACGCCGCCGCCTCGACGATCCGTTCGCGGTTCGCGCGAGCGTCGGCGCGCACGGTGCGCTCGGGGCTCACGCTGCCACCTCCTCGCGCTTCGGCGTCTCGACCGTCTCCAGAGGTGCACAGTAGCCCGGGAGACGGATCGCAGTCTCGCCGGCACCTGACCATCGGCGTCCGGCATCGAGCCGGCTGTCCGCTCCGCGCCGACGGCTCGTCCCCGTGGGCCTGCGTCCACCGTCGGCGGGCGGCGCGTCACTCCGCGACGGTGGACGGAGTCGTCAGGTGAGCTGACGGGTCGTCGAAGTACGACCCTTGCGCGAAGTCGAAGCGCAGGTCGGCCGCCATCTCCCAGTCCTGCGGCGTGACGACGTTGACGATCCCGATCTTGACGCCCCGCTCGTGCGCCCAGCGGACGCTGGCGCGCATCACCGCTTCACGATCCTCCCGGAGGAGATCCTGCAGGTGCGAGAGGTCGAGCCGGACGGCGTCAGCCTGGGCCCGCGCCAGCCGTTCCCCGTCGAAGTAGCCGCTCCCCCAGTTCGAGACGGCGATGCGGGCGCCGCGGGCCTTCAGGTCGCTGAGCACGTCCTCGAGGCCGGTGAGGCTTGCGGCCTCCGTCGGCGAGGCGATCTCCAGGACGACTCCGCTGAGGTCTCCCGCCAGCTCGGCTCGTACGAGCGGGCTGTGCAGCGCCTCTGCGCTGAGCGGGACTGCTCGATAGCCCGCACGGGGGCGCCGCAGCACTGCCCGCACCAGGGCAGACTCCAACTCGGGACCGTATCCGTCGCGGTAGGCCCCGGCCAGCACCGATTCGGCCGTTCCCTCGTCGAAGCTGCTGCACGCCCGATCGCCCACCTGACGCCCGGACTCGAGGTCGACGATCGGCTTGAGCGCGATGTCGACCGCCGGCAGCGCCTCCTCGCTGAAGCGATCGTCTGCCACGCGGACGCAGGCCCGTCCGGCGTGCTTGGCGTCGTACAGAGCACGGTCGGCGAGCGCCACCAGCGCCTCAGGATCGAGCTCGGGCCGCGCGACCACCACGCCCGCGGAGAACGTCTGCCCCTCGGGCATGCGCTTCTGCATGTCCCGAAGGCGTCGCGCTGCCTCGCCCGCGTCGCAGCCGGGCAGCAGCAGCCCGAACTCCTCGCCGCCGTAGCGCGCCAGCAGCTCCTCGGGCTCGAGCACCGCGCTCCAGGCCGCGACCGCTCCGCGTAGCAGTCGGTCGCCGGCCTGGTGCCCGAACTCGTCGTTGTACCGCTTGAAGTGATCGAGGTCGATCAGCGCGATGCACAGGCCACCATCACCGTCGCGGGCCCGCCGTACGGCTCGGCCCAGCTCGTGGTCCCACGTTCGTCTGTTCGGCGCGCCGGTGAGCGCGTCGTTGCGTGCCAGCGCCGCGAGCCGGACGGCCTGGACCTCGACGGTCTTGAGCAGCAGCCCCATCCGCACGAGCACGAGGGTCGACAACACGACGGAGCCGACGGACACCAGCTGCCAGGGAACGTGGTGGCGGAACAGGGCGTCGAGGAAGAGGGTCAAGCCCGGGAGCATCAGACCGCACCCCAAGGCAAGCATCCTCGTACGCGCGGAGACCGGGTGGTCGCTGCGCGGAGGGCGGTTGACCCGGGCGGCGGAACGGCTGCAGGCAGCTCCCGCCGCGGCAAGATAGCCGAGCAGCCACAACTGGTCGAGCCAGGCGGGCGTCAGCGCTTCGGGGTTGCGCATCGCGATGACGTTCCACACGACGTCGGCGGCGAGCATCGCCAGCAGCGCGAGCAGCAGCAGCCGGTAGGCGCCCACGTGCAGACCGGCCATCGTCCACAGGCTGACGAGCACCCCGATGAGCAGGACGTCGGCGGCCGGATAGGCCGATGCCACGATCCGGCCCGGAAGGCCGAGGGTCGAATCACTCGCGATCGGGGCGATGAAGAAGGTCGCGACGACGATACCGGAACCAGCCGTCACGATCGCGGCGTCGAGCAACGGCGTCAGCTCCGAACGGGTGGCCGCCGAGCGCATCAGCCGGAGCAGCCCGCACGCGAGCACGACGTACGCGGCCAGATAGGCCGCGTCGCTCGGCGCGGGATAGAAGTCGATGTCGAACACGTGTTGCTCCAGGGAGAACACGGCGTCGCCGAGCACCCAACACCCGAAGCCCGCCAGCACGACCATCCAGCGTCCACGAACACGTGAGGGCAGCCGGCTCGCTCCCCAGAACCCGACGGCGATGCAGGCGAGGGCGAAGGCGTCGTACACCCCGTCCCGCACCGCTCCCTGCGGGACGAGCGGATAGCCGCACCACAGGATCGCCAGGGCGAGCACCGCTCGCATCGGCGTGCCGACTCCTCGGTTGCGCAGCTGCACCACGTGCGACATCCCATTCCTTGGTCGTTCGAGCCGCACCCCGATGTACGGGCGGAGTGCTCCACCGACGCCGCAGCCACGCGATGTTCCCGCCTGCATGCGCTCTGCAGCATCGGCCGCCATCCGCCCGATCGCAGCTGAACGGAGCTGATGATCACCTGGTGGGCAGCAAGGAGGCGACGTCCGACAACGCCGTTCCGGCAGGTCGGACGCCGATCCTCGGGGTGGGCGCAAAGGGACTCGAACCCCTGACATCCTGCTTGTAAGGCAGGCGCTCTAACCAACTGAGCTATGCGCCCGTGACGCGACGCCACAGCCTACGGGCTGAGCGGGTCCGTGGGCCAAACCAGCGCCGCGGAACGGTGTCGATGGCCCGAAATGGAGTGTTGAGCCGGTGGCGTCTCGGGTCACCACCGGCTCAACAGTTGAAATCTAACAGGTGCCGGGCGATCACACACGCGATCCGGGCAAGATTGGGACCGGGCGGTCTAGACCGCCGGGACCGTGGGGCCCCGGCCGCTGGCCGGACGGTCAGGCGAGCGCCACCGACAGCTGGTGCAGGTGCTCCCCGAGGTCGCGGCCCTCCGCGTTCGCGTTGTGCACCGACCAGCGCACCCGGCCTGCCTTGTCGATGACGTACGACGAGCGCCGGGCCGCTCCGGTGCGCTCGTCGAAGACGCCGTAGGCCCGAGCGACCTCGCCGTGCGGCCAGAAGTCCGAGAGCAGCGGGAAGTTGATCCCGTCGGCGTCGGCGAACGCGCGCAGTGCGAACATCGGGTCGCAGGAGATCGCCAGCGTCTCGGTGTCGAAGGTCATGAACTCGTCGAGCCGATCGCGGATGCCGGCCATCTCGCCGGTGCACACCCCGGAGAACGCGTAGGGGTAGAAGAACAGCACCACTGCCTTCTTGTCGCGGTAGGCCGAGAGCGTGACCTCCTGGCCGAACTGGTCGCGCAGGGTGAAGTCCGGTGCCGGTCCGCCGATCTGCAGCCCGCTCACGCCTTGCTCTCTCCTGCCGTGTCCCAGTTCACCAGCTCCCGCTTGAGCACCTTGCCGGTGGCATTGCGCGGCAACTCGGGAAGGACAACGATCTCACGCGGCACCTTGAAGCGCGCCAGGTGGTCCTTGACCCAGCCCCGGAGCTCGTCCTCGCCGACCTCGCCGCGGACGACCACGAACGCGCGCAGGCGCTTGCCGAACTCGTCGTCGTCGACGCCGACGCAGGCCACCTCGACGACGGCCGGATGCCGCGCCAGGCAGTCCTCGACCTCCTGGGGGAAGACGTTCTCCCCACCCGAGACGATCATCTCGTCGTCGCGCCCCTCGACGTAGAGGCGACCGTCGGCCCCGAAGCGGCCGACGTCGCCAGAGGACATCAGCCCGTCCACGACCTCCTTGCCACCGCCGCCGGTGTAGCCCTCGAAGAGCAGGCTGTTGCCGACGAAGATCCGTCCGGGGGCGCCCTGCGGCACCTCGTGCCCCGACGGATCGAGGATCCGGACCACCGTGCCCCACGGCGGCCTGCCCGCCGAGGTGGGCGCGGCGCGCAGGTCCTCCGGGGTGGCGATCGAGGCGTAGGCGACCTCCGTCGAGCCGTAGATGTTGTAGAGGTTGTCCCCGAAGCGGTCCATCCACTCCAGCGCGAGGTCCCCCGGCAGCGCCGAGCCGGAGGAGGCGACCACCTTGAGCCGAGTCAGGTCGACGTCGGCGTCGACCGCCAGCATCCGCTGGAGCATCACCGGGATGACCACCAGCGAGTCGCAGCCCTCGGTGACGGCGAGCGCGTCGGCGGGGTCGAAGCGCCGACGCAACACCATCGTCGAGCCGAGCAACATCGCCAGCATCAGGTGGGCGAATCCCCAGGTGTGGAACAGGGGCGCCGCGATATGGGTGCGCCACCCCTCCCGCAGCGGCATCCGGGAGAGCAGCGAGATGGCGGAGTCGATCCCTGCCTCGTTGCGCGGGGCGCCCTTCGGCGTACCGGTGGTGCCGGAGGTCAGGATGATGATCCGGCCGTGCCGGGAGGGCGACGCCAGGTCGCCGGCGTCGGCATCGCTGCCGGTGGCGAGCGCGTCCAGGGTCTCGGCAGGCAGGGCGGCGGGGTCGCTGTCGGTCCAGGCGATGATCCGCTGCTCGATCGGCGCATCCGCCAGCAGGCCGGAGAACTCCTCGTCGTGGATGACCACGCGCGGCTTCTCCCGGGCCAGCACGTCGACGAGCTGCGGCCCGGCGAAGGCGGTGTTGAGGTAGAGCGCGTCGGCGCCGAGCTTCGCGATGGCGACCGTCGCCTCGACGAATCCCCGGTGGTTGCGGCACATCACCGCGACGCCGTCACCCTCACCGACGCCACGGGCGGCCAGCGCACGCGCCAGGACGTTGCTACGGCGGTGGATCTCGCCGTACGTGATCTCGCCGAGCTCGTCGACGATGCCGATCCGGTCGGGATAGCGGGTGGCCAGCATCGTGAAGCCGCCCGCCGGACCGAGCCCCCACGCGCGCACCGCCTTGGCCAGGCGCGCCAGGACGGCCGGCGAGAACGGCTTGACCACGCCGGATCCGGCCAGCACCAGCGCGCCGGACCCTGCCGACACGGCCTTCGCCAGTGCCGCGGAGGGTCGCAGGATCATCCGACGTTCTTCGGAGCCAGGAGACGCGTGGCCGCCCACTCCTTGCTCACGGCAGCGGTCGTCGTCTGGGAGAGGCCGGCGATCGGAGCGGCCTCGGTGATGTCGGAGGGGTCGACCGCGCCCGGCCGCCCGACCTTCGGCGTGAGCAGCCAGATCGACCCACCGCCGACGAGGTCGGTCAACGCGTCCACCAGGCCGTCGACCAGGTCGCCGTCGTCGTCGCGCCACCACAGCAGCACCGAGTCCACGACGTTGCCGTAGTCACCATCGACCATCTCGGCATCGAGTGCGTCCTCGATCGCGACCCTGAGCTCGTGATCGGTGTCGTTGTCCCAGCCGAGCTCCTGGATGACCATTCCGGCCTTGATACCCAGGCGTTCTGCAGGACCTGCAGGGCCTGTCTGGGTGGAGCCTCCACCCGCGGTCGCGCTCACGTCGTCCTCCGCATCTGTCGCAGCATCTGTGCAGTCTTCTGTCTTGGTCCGGCCCGGAGGGCCGGTGAGTAGTCCAGCGGAGAACGGCCGGGGGCGCAACCCTGGTCCACTCCGCTGACATCCCCGTCCTCGTCCGGGCAGCGGTCAGGTACCCCGTCGCCCGAGCCGACCCGCGCCTGCCGCTCCACCGCGACGGGCCCGAAGGGCTCGGCCTCGTCCAGGTCCGGCGGTCCCGAGGAACCCTGGTGGAGAACCCCGCGTGAACGCCTCCTTCCCCAGTACGCCCGCACGGCGGTGACCATGTACTCATCAGTAAATTTTCCGATGCCCCGGCGAGTGGCACCATTCGAATGTGACCGAAGAAACCACCCCTCCTTCCGGCACGCCGGCCACCGTCATCCACGAGGGCCTGCCGACCCAGCTGCCAGACATCGACCCGGACGAGACCGGGGACTGGCTGGCGTCCTTCGACTCGATGGTCGACGCGCGTGGTCGTGACCGGGCGCGCTACGTCATGCTCCGCCTCCTCGAGCGCGCCCGCGAGCGCGCCATCGGCGTACCCGCCCTGCGGAGCACCGACTTCATCAACAGCATCCCGCCGGAGCGCGAGCCCTGGTTCCCCGGCGACGAGGAGACCGAGCGCAAGGTGCGCTCGATGATCCGCTGGAACGCCGCGATGCTGGTCTCGAGTGCCAACAGCAAGGGCCTGGAGGTCGGCGGTCACATCGCCACCTACCAGTCCTCGGCATCGCTCTACGAGGTCGGCTTCAACCACTTCTTCCGCGGCAAGGAGCACCCCGGCGGCGGGGACCAGGTCTTCATCCAGGGGCACGCGAGCCCGGGCATCTACGCCCGCGCGTTCCTCGAGGGCCGGCTCTCCGAGGAGGCGCTCTACCGGTTCCGCCAGGAGGTGCAGCACGGCGTCGGGCAGGGACTCTCGTCCTACCCCCACCCCCGCCTGATGCCGGACTTCTGGGAGTTCCCCACGGTCTCGATGGGCCTGACCGGCATCAACTCCATCTACCAGGCTCGGTTCAACCGGTACCTGCACAACCGGGGCATCAAGGACACCTCCGACCAGCGGGTGTGGGCCTTCCTCGGCGACGGCGAGATGGCGGAGCCGGAGTCCATGGGCGCGCTGCGCATCGCCGCCCGCGAGGAGCTCGACAACCTCGTCTGGGTCGTCAACTGCAACCTGCAGCAGCTCGACGGCCCGGTGACCGGCAACGGCAAGATCATCCAGGAGCTGGAGGCGAACTTCCGCGGCGCCGGCTGGAACGTGATCAAGGTGATCTGGGGCCGCGAGTGGGACGACCTGCTCGCCCGCGACGTCGACGGCGTCCTGGTCAACAAGATGAACAGCACCCCCGACGGCGCCTTCCAGACCTTCTCGGTCGAGAACGGCGCCTACAACCGCGAGCACTTCTTCGGTCCCGACCCGCGTCTGCGCAAGATGGTCGAGCACCTCAGCGACCGCGACATCGAGAAGCTGCCGCGCGGCGGCCACGACTACCGCAAGGTGTACGCCGCCTTCGACTCGGCCACCAAGCACGTCGGTCAGCCGACGGTGATCCTGGCGCACACCATCAAGGGCTGGACGATCGACGCCCTGATGGGCAAGAACGCCACCCACCAGATGAAGAAGCTCACCGTGGAGGACGCCAAGCGCTTCCGCGACCGCCTCGAGATCCCGATCAGCGATCAGCAGATCGAGGAGAAGTACGCCTCGACCGGCAAGTTCCCGCTCTACCACCCGGGCGCTGACTCGGCTGAGATCAAGTACATGCTGGAGCGACGTCGCGCGCTCGGTGGCTCGCTGCCCCAGCGGGTCAACAACGCCGCCGCGCTCGAACTCCCCGGCGACAAGGTCTACGCGGACCTGAAGAAGGGTGCCGGCAGCAACAAGATCGCCACCACGATGGCGACCGTGCGGCTGCTCAAGGACTGGATGCGCGAGCCCGGCATCGGCAAGCGCATCGTGCCGATCGCCCCCGACGAGTACCGCACCTTCGGCATGGACGCGATGTTCCCCTCGGCCAAGATCTACGACCCGGCGGGTCAGCAGTTCGAGGGCGTCGACCGCAACATGCTGCTCTCGTACAAGATGTCGACCTCGGGGCAGATGCTGCACGAGGGCATCTCCGAGGCCGGCGCGATGGCCTCGGCGATCGCGGCGGGCTCCTCCTACGCCACCCACGGCGAGGCGATGATCCCGTTCTACATCTTCTACTCGATGTTCGGCTTCCAGCGCACCGGTGACTCGATCTGGGCGATGGCCGACCAGATGGCGCGCGGCTTCCTCGTCGGCGCCACCGCCGGCCGCACCACCCTGACCGGCGAGGGCCTGCAGCACGCCGACGGTCACAGCCCGCTGATCGCCGCCACCAACCCCGCCGTGGTGCACTACGACCCGGCCTTCGCCTACGAGGTCGCGCACATCATGCGCAGCGGCCTCGAGCGGATGTACGGCACCGGTGGCCCGAACGGCAAGGGTGAGGACGTCATCTTCTACCTCACCGTCTACAACGAGCCGGTCAGCCAGCCCGCCGAGCCCGAGGACGTCGACGTCGAGGGCATCCTCAAGGGCCTCCACCACGTCTCCGCCGGCGAGGGTGAGGGCCCGCGGGTGCGGCTGCTCGCCTCCGGCGTCGGCTTCCCGTGGGTGGCCGAGGCGCAGCGGCTGCTGCGCGAGGACTGGGGCGTCGTCGCCGACACCTGGTCGGTGACCTCGTGGAACGAGCTGGCCCGCGACGCCATCGCCGCCGAGAAGTGGAACCTCAACAACCCGTCCGCCGAGGCCCGGACCGCCTACGTCTCGCAGAAGCTGTCCGGCTCCGACGCGCCGGTGGTCGCCGTCTCGGACTACATGCGCGCCGTACCGCTGCAGATCGCGCGCTGGGTGCCGGCCGACTACCGCGTGCTCGGTGCCGACGGGTTCGGCTTCGCCGACACCCGCCCGGCGGCGCGGCGTTTCTTCCAGATCGACGCGCAGTCGGTGGTCGTGCAGTCGCTCCAGGCCCTCGCCGACGCCGGCAAGATCGACCGCTCGGTCGTGGCCAAGGCGTTCGAGACCTACCGGATCGACGACCCGACCACGATGGAGGGCGTTCGCCAGGAGGGCGGCGACGCCTGAGCCCGACGGCGACAGCAGCCGAGCTGATCGACACCACGGCCCCCGCGGAGCTCGCGGGGGCCGTGGTGCGTCAGGCCAGCTCCGAGGCCGGTTCGACCGGGCTCAGGTGGCCGGGGCCACCGTCCTTGAGCAGGCGCCGCCACCGAGCGCGGGAGTACGTCGCCGGGACGGTCGAGCCGATGAACTCCTCCACCAGGTCCGCGAAGGCGTCCGGGTGGTCCTTGTGCGGGAAGTGGCCGGTGTCGGGCATCACCGTCACCTGCGCGTTCGGCGCGAACTCGCGCGCGACCTGTGCGTGATGGGCCGGCAGCACCCGGTCGTCCTCCCCCCACACCACGCATAGCGGCATCAGCTCGGTGAGGTAGGCACGGTCGCGCATCGTGATGTTCTGCCCGCGCCAGTCCATCACGCCCGTCACCAGCTTGTGCACGGCATACCTGCTGCGCGGCTCCTTGAGCCGTTCCAGGATGTCGGCGACCTCGTCCAGATCTCGCAGGTCGCGCAGCCCGGTGGCTTTCAGAGCGCGCAGGAAGCCGGTGTTGAGCTGGCGCAGCACCGGCAGCGTCAGCAGCCCGAGGGTGAGCTGGTAGCCGGGCAGTCCGAGGGCTCGGATCAGGGCCGTGACCTCACGGCCCAGGCCGCCCGGGTCGACCAGCACGAGTCGCTCGGTGCGCTCGGGGAACTGGTAGGCGAACTGCATCGCCACCGCACCGCCGAAGCTGTGCCCGACCACCGTCACCTTGTCGATGCCCAGGATGGTCAGCAGGTCGCGCATGCCGTTCGCGTACCCGCCGGGGCTGTAGTCGCCCCGCGGCTTGTCGGACTCGCCGTGGCCCAGCAGATCGGGCGCGATCAGCGTGTACTTCTCGGCCAACCGGCCCCAGACCGGGTCCCAGGTGTGCCGGTCGCAGCCCAGGCCGTGCAGCAGGAGCAGCGCCGGCGCCGTACCGATCTCGCGACCGCCGAAGGCGTACGCCCGGCGGTGGCCGTGCACTGTCACCGTCTGCGTCGCCGGCGCCGCCGCCGATGTCGTCACTGCCATGGCTCCCCTTCCGACATCGGTCCGGGATTCCTGACCGGCTGTCCAGTTCCGCGATTCAACCATCACTCCCGACCCGAGGGGAGCCTTATCGCCCAAGCAGGTACCCGCCCTGAGCGCGCAGCGACCGCGCGGGGTGGGAGAATCGGCAGGTGACACGCATCGCCACCGTCCCCGGAGCCCGCGCGCTCCAGCGCGCCACGGGACGGCTCGCGACCGCCGCGACAGGACGGATGGAGACGGAGTTCCCCTGGTTCACGGCCCTCTCGGCGCAGGAGCGTTCCTGGGTCGGCATGATCGTGCAGGCGGGTATCCAGGGATTCGTGCAGTGGTACGCCGAGGGCGTGCGCACCGCCGTCAAGTCGGACCTCGCCGCCAGTGTGTTCGGTGCCGCTCCACGCGCCCTCGCCGGGGTGATCACCCTGCAGCAGACGGTGGACCTGGTCCGGCTCTCGATCGACGTGGTGGAGCAGAGCATCGACGACGTGCTCCCGCCCGACGAGGCGGTGGAGGTGCGCACCGCGATCGGCCACTACGCCCGCGAGGTCGCCTTCGCCACGGCGGCCATCTACGCGCGCGCCGCCGAGCAGCGCGGGGCCTGGGACGCCCGCCTCGAGGCCCTCATCGTGGACGCGGTGCTCCGCGCCGACCCCGACGAGGCCGTCCTGGGCCGCGCGAGCGCCCTGGGCTGGGGTGCCCGGGGCTCGATCATGGTGGTGCTCGGCACGGCACCCCGGGACCGCGACGACAACGATCTCTTCGAGGAGGTACGCCGCCACGCCCGCGCGGCGCGCCTGCACGCCCTGTGCGCGGTGCAGGGCGAGCGACTGGTGGTCGTCCTGGGCGAGGTGAGCGACCCGCACGCCGCGGCGGCGGCGGTGGCCGACGTCTTCGGGCCCGGCCCGGTGGTCGCCGGGCCCGTCGCGCCCGACATGGCGGCCGCCCATGCCTCCGCCACCGGTGCGGTGGCGGCGCACCGGGCCGCACCCGGCTGGCCGACAGCGCCGCGGCCGGTGCTCTCCGAGGAGCTGCTCACCGAGCGCGCCCTGGCCGGCGACGAGGACGCGCGCACGTGTCTGATCGAGGAGGTCTACCGGCCCGTGCGGGAGCGGGCGGCGCTGGTCGAGACGCTGACGGCGTACTTCGACGCCGGCGGCAATCTCGAGGCTGCGGCCCGCGTGCTCTTCGTCCATCCGAACACGATCCGCTACCGCCTGCGCCAGGTCGGCGACCTCACCGGTCTGCAGCCGTCGAGCCCACGCGATTCCTTCACCCTCGCCACGGCGCTGATCCTCGGACGGCAGGCCGACGCCTGATTTGTAGGACACCTACAAAATCGCGGGTGACAAGTTCGTCTGCTTCGGACGCGCTTACCCCCAGGTAGACCGGCAGAGTGGAGGCGTGCTCGTCATCGTTGCGCCGGGTCAGGGCGCCCAGACCTCCGGATTCCTCACCCCCTGGCTCGAGGACCCTGTGTTCGCCGGCCGTCTCGAGTGGCTCTCGACCGTCGCAGGGCTCGACCTCGCCCACTACGGCACCGCTGCCGACGACGAGACCATCCGCGACACCGCTATCGCGCAGCCGCTGCTGGTGGCCTCCGGGCTGGTCGCCGCGTTGGAGCTGTTCCCGCACCCGGCCGACGCGTTCGCCATGATCGGCGCCGTGGCGGGCCACAGCGTCGGCGAGCTGACGGCGGCCGCGGGCGCCCGCGCCATCAGCGGCGAGCAGGCGATGGTGCTGGTGCGCGAGCGCGGCAAGGCGATGGCCGAGGCGGCGGCGGTGACGCCCACGGGGATGACCGCCGTGCTGGGCGGGGACCGCGAGGAGGTGCTCGCCAAGATCGCCGAGCACGACCTGACCGCCGCGAACGACAACGGCCCCGGCCAGATCGTCGCGGCCGGCACGCTCGACCATCTGGCCGCCTTCGCCGACGACGCCCCGGCCAAGGCCCGGGTGATCCCCCTCAAGGTCGCCGGTGCCTTCCACACCTCGCACATGGCTCCGGCCGTCGACCGGCTCGGCCGGCTGGCCCGCAGCGTGTCGGTGCACGACCCGCGTACGCCGGTCGTGAGCAACCGCGACGGTCGCGTCGTCCACGACGGCGCCCAGGTGCTCGAGCGGATCGTGGGCCAGATCGCCCGGCCGGTGCGATGGGACCTGTGCATGGAGACCTTCACCGACCTCGGCGTCACCGGCATCTTGGAGATGCCACCCGCGGGCACGTTGACCGGCATCGCCAAGCGCGCCCTGAAGGGCGTGGACACCTTCGCGCTGAAGACTCCCGACCAGCTCGACGACGCTCGCGCCTTCTGCGAGAAGCACGGCGAGAAGAGCCTCATCGAGACCAGCCCCACGTGGCGGATGGTGGTGGCGCCCGCCAAGGGCACCTTCCATCTCTCCGAGGAGGCGCGCGACCGCGACGTGCTGCTGCCAGGCACGCTGATCGGCGCCATCGCCAGCCTGCGCGACCGGATCGACGTACCGACTGCGCACGGCGGCCAGGTGGTCGAGTGGCTGGTCGAGGACGGTGACCTGGTCTCCCCCGGCCAGCCGCTGCTGCGGCTGCACCCGGAGGGTGTCCTCTGATGGCTCTCCAGGCACCCGCCGGCGCACCGCACGCCCGCATCCTCGGCATCGGCGGCTACCGTCCCAGCCGGGTCGTCCCCAACAGCGAGATCGTCGACGCGATCGACTCCAGCGACGAGTGGATCAGAACCCGCTCCGGCATCACCGAGCGCCGCTGGGCCGCTCCGGAGGAGACCGTGCAGATGATGTCGGTCGCCGCCTCACGCAAGGCGCTGGCGGCCGCCGGCCTCGAGCCCGAGCAGGTCGACTGCGTCATCGTCGCCACCGTCAGCCACATGCTGCAGACGCCGTCGGTGGCCGCGCTCGTCGCCGACGAGCTGGGCACCGATCACCCCGCCGCCTTCGACATCTCGGCGGCCTGTGCCGGGTTCTGCCACGGCATCGCGATGGCCAACGACCTGGTCCGCGGCGGAAGTGCTCGCCATGTCCTCGTGATCGGGGTGGAGCGTCTCTCCGACCTGACCAACGTGCACGACCGCGGCACCGCCTTCATCTTCGCGGATGGCGCCGGCGCTGCCGTCGTCGGTCCCAGCGACGAGCCCGGCATCGCCCCGGTCGTGTGGGGTTCGGCCGGCGAGCAGGCCGACCTCATCAAGCAGGACGTCGACTGGCTCACCTGGAGCGCGGACGCCGACCACGCCCCGCAGCCCTACCTGGTCATGGACGGCAACCCGGTCTTCCGCTGGGCGTCCTTCGCCATGGCCAAGATCGGCCTCGAGGCCCTCGACAGGGCCGGCGTAGCTCCCGAGGAGCTCGACTGCTTCGTGCCGCATCAGGCGAACATGCGCATCGTCGACGCCCTCGCGCGCTCGATGAAGCTGCCCGAGTCGGTGACCATCGCCCGCGACATCGCGACCATGGGCAACACCTCGGCCGCCTCCATCCCGCTCGCCCTCGAGCGGCTGATCGAGGAGGGCCAGGCGAAGTCCGGCGACACCGCCCTGCTCATCGCCTTCGGCGCCGGGCTGGTCTACGCCGCCCAGGTCGTCGTCGTGCCCTGATCGGCCACCCCACAGTTCACCCCTGGGTTCCGTACCCGCTGAAGAGAAAGGTCGCCTGATGGCCACCACCGAAGAGATCCGCAGCCAGCTCGCCGAGATCGTCAACGAGGTCGCCGGCGTCGACGTCGACGACGTCCAGCTCGACAAGTCCTTCGTGGACGACCTCGACGTGGACTCGCTCTCGATGGTCGAGGTCGTCGTCGCCGCCGAGGAGAAGTTCGGCGTGACGATCCCCGACAGCGAGGTCAAGAACCTCAAGACCGTGGGCGACGCGGTGAGCTACATCGAGCGCGCCCAGGCCGCCTGACACCCTGCCCCACCCATCTCCCGGAGAGCACATGAGCCGCACCCGAGTCGTCGTCACCGGACTGGGCACCACCAGCCCGGTCGGTGGAGACGTTCCGTCCACCTGGGAGGCCCTCCTCGAGGGTCGTTCCGGGGTCCGCTTCCTCGACGAGCCGTGGGCCGAGGACCTGCCCGTCAAGATCGCGGGCCGGATCGCCGTCGAGCCCACCGAGGTGATCGAGCGCGTCAAGGCACGCCGCCTCGACCGCTCGGCTCAGCTGGCGATGGTCGCGGCCATGGAGGCCTGGCGTGACGCCGGCTTCTCGGGCGCGGCGGGCTCGGAGGCCGAGTCGGGTCTCGACGGCGACCGCGTCGGCGTCGCGCTGGCCTCCGGCATCGGCGGCGTCACCACGCTGCTGGACAACTACGACGCTCTCCGGGAGAAGGGTCCGCGGCGGGTCTCCCCGCTCGCGGTGCCCATGCTGATGCCCAACGCCCCCGCGGCGAACGTCAGCCTGTACGTCGGGGCCCGCTCCGCCGTGATCACCCCCGTCTCGGCGTGCGCGTCGGGCAACGAGGCGATCGCTCACGCCCTCGACCAGATCCGGTTGGGCCGGGCCGACGTCGTGGTCGCCGGCGGCACGGAGGCGGCGATCCACGCCCTGCCGATGGCGGCCTTCGCCAACATGATGGCGCTGTCCAAGACCGCCTCCGGGCCCGAGGGGGGCGACCCCACCGCTGTCAGCCGGCCGTGGGACACCGCTCGTGACGGCTTCGTCCTGGGCGAGGGCGCCGGCGTCCTCGTGCTCGAGCGACTCGAGCACGCCCAGGCCCGGGGCGCTCGGATCTACGCCGAGGTGCTCGGCGCCGGCATCACCGCCGACTCCCACGACATCGCCCAGCCCGACCCGGCCGGGCGCGGGGGCTCGCGCGCGATCCTGCGCGCGATCGCCGAGGCCGAGATCAGCCCAGCGGACATCATCCACGTCAACGCCCATGCCACCTCCACGCCCCAGGGAGACATCGCCGAGGGTCTGATGCTGCACGCCACCCTGGGCCAGCACGTCTCGAACGTGGTCGTCACGAGCACCAAGTCGATGACCGGTCACCTGTTGGGCGGTGCCGGCGCCCTGGAGGCGGTCGCCACCGTGCTCGCGCTGCGCGACCGGGTCTCGCCGCCCACGATCAACCTCGACAACCTCGACCCCAAGGTCGAACTCGACATCCCGACCAAGGCCCGCGACCTGCCGGCCGGCGACGCGGTGGCGCTGAACAACTCCTTCGGCTTCGGCGGCGCCAACGTCGCTGTCGCGTTCGGGAGCATCTGATGTCCGGCGTCACAGCGGCACCGGCGTCGGCACCGGCTCCGCGCACGGCGGCTGCCAAGCCGCCGCGCGAGGAGGACCCCCGCTACCCGCTGACGCGTCTCTCGGCGCTGCTCGACGAGGGCTCGATCGAGCTGCTGTCCGAGATCGACGACTCCGGCATGCTCGCGGTGCGCGGCACCGTCGACGGTGCGCCGGTCGTCGCCTTCTGCTCCGACGCCACCGTGATGGGCGGGGCGATGGGCGACGTCGGCTGCCGGGTGGTCGTCGACGCCTACCACCGCGCCCTGACCGACCAGGTCCCGATCATCGGGCTGTGGCACTCCGGTGGGGCCCGGCTCGCCGAGGGCGTGCTCTCGCTGCACGCCGTCGGGCGCATCTTCCAGGCGATGACCCAGGCCTCGGGCAAGATCCCGCAGATCTCGGTCGTGCTCGGCCCCGCCGCCGGCGGCGCCGCCTACGGGCCGGCGCTGACCGACGTGGTCATCCTCGGCCCCGAGGGCCGGATCTTCGTGACCGGCCCGGACGTGGTCCGCTCCGTCACCGGCGAGGACGTCGACATGCTCCGGCTCGGTGGCCCCGAGCCGCACGGTCGTCGCTCGGGCGTCGTACACATCCTCACCGAGAGTGAGCAGGAGGCGCTCGACCGGGCCCGCACCGTCGCCTCGCTCCTGGGCGACCAGGGCGGCCTGCGGGTCGACCAGGTCGAGGACATCGACCTGAGCCAGGTCCTGCCGGAGTCCAAGAAGCGCGCCTATGACGTCCACCCGCTGGTGGAGACGCTGCTGGACGAGGGCACCGCGCAGGAGCTGCACGCCCGCTGGGCGCCCAACATCGTCACCGCCCTGGGGCGCTTCGGCGGCCGGACCGTCGGCGTCGTGGCCAACAACCCGCTGCGCTTGGGCGGCTGCCTGGACTCCGCCTCCGCGGAGAAGGCTGCGCGCTTCGTGCGGATGTGCGACGCCTTCGGCGTACCGCTCGTCGTGCTGGTGGACGTGCCCGGCTACCTGCCCGGCGTCGGTCAGGAGTGGGACGGCGTCGTGCGCCGCGGGGCGAAGCTGCTGCACGCCTTCGGCGAGTGCGTGGTCCCCCGGGTCACACTGATCACCCGCAAGACGTACGGCGGCGCCTACATCGCCATGAACGCACGCTCCATCGGCGCGACGAAGGTGTTCGCGTGGCCGGGCGCCGAGGTGGCGGTGATGGGTGCGGTCGCGGCCGTCCGCATCCTGCACCGCCGGCGCCTGGCCGAGGTCTCTCCCGAGATCCGGTCGCAGGTCGAGGAGGAGCTCGCCGCCGAGCACGAACGCATCGCCGGTGGGGTCGACAAGGCGGTCGAGATCGGCGTCGTCGACGCGGTGGTCGAGCCGACCGCCACCCGCAGCGCCATCGCCATCGCGCTGCACGAGGCCGTCCAGACAGCGGGCGTGCACCGCGGAGCGCACGGCAACATCCCGCTCTGACCCTTCCCGAGTGTCGCGACGCGGTGAGTGGTGCGTAACCACTCACCGCGTTGCTGCGTTGGTCCTCCTGGACGGACGCCAGGTCAGGGAGGGCTCATGCACGGTCTCGGGAAGCGACAGCGGATCTATCACGGCGCGGTCGGCCTCGCCCTGCTCGGCGGCCTGCTCGGCACCGGCGGCGGTGGTGGGCTGGGTGATCTCGGCTCGCTCCTCGGCGGCCTCCTCGGTCCGGGCGACTCGGCGACGGCCCAGAGCGCGACGCCGATCAGCGGCCGTCTCCACATGGCCGACCAGAAGCTGCGCAAGGGCTGCAAGAGCTACTCCTATGACTACACCGTGACGGTGCCGGCCGACCAGGAGTACGACCTGGAGATCTTCGTGACCGACCCGCGCGGCGTGTCCCAGGGCTCTGATGTCATCCTGTCGGGAGCGGACCCGGAGTCGGGCACCAAGAGCCTGACGATCTGCCGTTCGAACACCGTGCCGGGCACCTTCACGCTGCGCGGCACGCTCTACACCAACGACGGCGCCGGGCCCACCACCACCACGGTGGTGCCGGCCGACTCCTTCCGGCTGACACTCGCCAAGAAGCACCACAAGCACAAGCACGCCAAGCACCACGGCACGTCGCACAAGAAGAGGCACCACTGAGCCGTACGGCGCGGTGGTGCCTCCCCTACGAGTGGTCCTCGGGATCCGCCCTCAGACGACCTGGTGAAGCCAACGGACCGGTGCGCCCTCGCCGGCGTGCCGGAAGGTCTCGAGCTCGTCGTCCCACGGCTTGCCGAGGAGCTTGTCGATCTCGAGCATGAGGGTGGTCTCGCCCAGTGCTGCCTTCACCACCGCTGCCTTCAACCGGTCCTCGGGAATCATGATGTCCCCGTGCAGTCCCGTGACGGCGTGGAAGACGCCGAGCTCGGGGGTGTAGGAGAATCGCGCACCCTCGGAGCCGGACGTCGACTCCTCGGTGATCTCGAACCGCAGGTGGTTCCAGCCCTTGAGCGCCGACGTGACGGCAGCAGCAGAACCCACCGCTCCGGTCCACGAGAGCTCGGCACGGTAGGTGCCGGACTGGGCACCCTGAGGCGTCCAGTCCAGGTTCACAGCGACACCCAGAACCCCGCCGACGGCCCACTCGACGTGCGGACACAGCGCCGACGGCGCCGAGTGCACGTAGAGCACACCCCTGGTCGCGGTACGGGTGGCGCTGTGCGATGTCGTGTATCCAGTCACCGTTGTTCTCCTTCGTTCCGGCGCGAGCGACGCCTTCCCCAGCGGTCTGGCGTCGGAACGGGTTCGATCGACGGTGCCTGAATGACACATATGTAGTTGTGGGGCCATTGTGACGCACGTGAGGGCGGAATGCCAGCGCATCCCGCCCTTGCGTGCGTTCGAGGCCGCCGAGGATCGCGCGAGCCCCCTCGACGATCAGCTGGCGGTGTAGCCGCCGTCGACCAGATGGAAGCTGCCGGTCACGAAGCTCGCGGCGTCGCTGGCCAGGAAGGCGACCAGCTCGGCGATCTCCTCGGGCTCTGCGAGCCGGTTGAGTGCGTGCTTGGCCGCGAGGGCGGTGCGCGTCGCCTCATCGAGGCTGTCGCGCACGGCCGGAGTGTCCACGAAGCCGGGCGCGACGGCGTTGACCCGCACGCCCTGGGGACCGTACTCGAGAGCGGCGTTCTTCGTCAGGCCCTGGAGCGCATGCTTGGTCGTCACGTACGCCGCGTTGCCGGGGAAGCCGACCGCTCCCAGGATCGAGGACATGTTCACGATGCTGCCGCCACCGTTGTGCACCAGGGCGGGGATCTGGGCCTGGAGACCGTGGAACACGGCGTTGAGGTTGACGTCGAGGACCTTGCTCCACGCCTCCACGGGATACTCCGCGACCGTCGCCGCGGGACCGCCGATGCCGGCATTGTTGACGGCGATACGGAAGGGGGCCAGCTTCTCGGCGGCCACCACCGCCGCCGACTGGAACTCCGGGTCGGCGACGTCGCCGACCAGGGCGACCGCCGTGCCACCCGACTGCTCGATCGAGGCGACCACCGCCTCGGCCGCCTCTCCGTTGAGGTCGGCCACGACCACGGCCGCGCCATTGGCAGCGAGCTTCAGGGCGACGGCCCGGCCGATACCGCTTCCCGCACCGGTCACGATCGCCGACCGGTCTCCCACCTCGTACGTTGCCATGTGATGCTCCTTCCGGGCACGCTTGTCCCGACCTCTATCCGACGTCTGTCGCTTACATACGCATAACCAACATCTGTCGGACAACATTCCCGAGGAGCACCATGGATCCACGTCAGCGTCGCAGCCGCGAACGGCTCCACCGTGCCATCCTCCGGCTCGCGACCGACAGCCCGGTCGCCGACCTCAGCGTCACCACCGTCGCCACCGCGGCGGGCGTGCACCGCTCCACCTTCTACCAGCACGCCAGCTCGCCGGCGACCCTCCTCGAGCAGGCCCTGCTGGAGGAGCTCGATGCCTTGCGCGCGGGCCTGGTGGCGCCGGACGGTGACGTCGCGGCGGCGGTCACGGCCGTGACCGAGGGCGTCCTGCGCCACATCGAGGCTCATCTGGAGATCTATCGCAGGGGCCTCGGGGAGGACAGCGGAGAGGCGAGCCTCCGCCCGATGCTCAGCCAGCACTTCCGGGAGAGCGGGCACCACCTGATCAACCAGCCGGGCGCGGGCCTGGAGGTGCGTGTATCGGGGCTGACCCGCCAGGCGATCACCGACGCCGCGACCCGCTTCATCGCGGACGGGACCGTCGGACTACTCGTGGGATGGGTACAGGAGCCGCGACCGCGGGTCGATCGGTTCCTGCACGTCTACACCGCACTGCTCCCCGACTGGTGGCCCGGCAGCCGTCGCTCCACCCCGCAGTGCGACTCCTGAGAGGCAGCGACGGCGGCTGCGGATGCCTCCCGGCTCCGCAGCCGCCGCCCAGGGACGTGCGATCCGACTGCCCGTGCCTAGTCCCCGATGCGGCGCTCGAGGTCGGCCGCACGCGCCGCCGCATCGGTGAGGTCCTCGGCGTCGATCGCGTGGGTCCGGTGGAACCACGTCAGCGCCTCGTTGAGCCGACCGGCGGCCTCGAGGGTGTCGGCGTACGCATAGCGCAGCCGGACGACCCACGCGGCGCGCGTCTTGTTGGTCAGCGGCGAGAGCTCGAGGACCCGCAGCGCTGCATCGAGCTGACCCATGTCACGGCGGGCGCCGGCCTCGACCAGCGTGATCTCGGCCTTGGCCTCGGGCTTGAAGTTCACTACCGACGGGCTGTGCGCGAGCTTGATCGCCTGCTCGGGGTGCCCCAAGGCTCGGTGGCAGTCAGCCATGATCGGCAGGTACGCCGTGGCACCGTTCATCCGCTTGGCGGCCCGCAGCTCGGACAGCGCCTCGGCGTAGTGGCCGGCAGCGTAGGCGGCCTCGCCGAGCGCCTCGCGGATCACCGCGATCCGCTGCGCCCGCGCCTTGGCGGCCTTGGCGTGCTGGTAGGCAAGCTCGGGATCCTCGTCGATCAGCATCCCGGCAGCGGCCAGGTGGCGCGCGATCCGCGCAGCGAGCTTCTCCGGCAGACCCTTCAGCTGGTTGGCGACGGCGCGGTCCAGCTCCTTGCCCGTGATCTCCGCGGGCAGGTCGGGGCCGTCGTACGCCGCCTGGTCCGAGGTCCTGACCTCGCGCTCGGGGGCGCGGCGTTCACCACCACGACCTGCAGCGCTCTTGCCCGCGTAGGGAGCGGACTTGCCGTCCCGCTTCGCCGGCCCCTTGCCGGGGCCCTTCGGCCCCGCCTTCGCGCCGCCGCGCGATGCCCCGTCACGACCTCCTCCCCGGAACTCGCCACCGTCGCGGGAGCCGCGAGCAGCGCCGTCCCGACCGCCGCTGCGCGCCCCGTCGCGAGCTCCGCCCCGGGCAGCGCTGCTCCCCCGATCGCTGGCACCGGCGGGACCACGCCCACGCTCGGAGCTGCCGTAGGCCTTGCCCGAGCTCGGCTTGCCGCCGGTACCGGGCTTACCGCCGGACCGCGGCTTGCCCGCGCCACCCTGGGGGCGACCGCCCGTGCGTCCCGAACCCTGACCGGGGCGTCCGCCCCGTCGCTCCTCTGCCATGGACACAGCCTTCCTTACCGGCGCGCCTCGCGCCATCGTCGCCGAGCCCGAAGCGGGCTCAAATGCAGCGTAGGGGCCACCTGGTGGTGGCCCCTACGTGAATGTTTGTCCGGCGGCGTCCTACTCTCCCACAACCTCCCGGTTGCAGTACCATCGGCGCTGAAAGGCTTAACTTCCGGGTTCGGGATGGGACCGGGTGTTTCCCTTTCGCTATGACCGCCGTAACCCTAGACCCCACCACACACGCACACAGCGCCGTGCCCGGGGAAAACATGGTTACATCGTCTGCCACTATTCAAGAATCAGTGGAGATAGTCGGTTCGTGGACGCGAACATCACGCAGTAGCCAACATGGTTGTTGGTTCAGTTGAGCATTTGTAAGGCAAGCCCTCGGCCTATTAGTACCAGTCAGCTCTACCTCACGGTTGTACACTTCTGGCCTATCAACCCCATCGTCTATAGGGGGCCTTAACCCATCAAGGGTGGGAAACCTCATCTTGAAACGTGCTTCCCGCTTAGATGCGTTCAGCGGTTATCACTTCCGAACGTAGCCAACCAGCCATGCACCTGGCGGTACAACTGGCACACCAGAGGTTCGTCCATCCCGGTCCTCTCGTACTAGGGACAGCCTTTCTCAAGTTTCCTACGCGCGCAGAGGATAGGGACCGAACTGTCTCACGACGTTCTAAACCCAGCTCGCGTGCCGCTTTAATGGGCGAACAGCCCAACCCTTGGGACCTACTCCAGCCCCAGGATGCGACGAGCCGACATCGAGGTGCCAAACCATCCCGTCGATATGGACTCTTGGGGAAGATCAGCCTGTTATCCCCGGGGTACCTTTTATCCGTTGAGCGATGCCGCTTCCACATGCCGACACCGGATCACTAGTTCCGACTTTCGTCCCTGCTCGACATGTCTGTCTCACAGTCAAGCTCCCTTGTGCACTTACACTCAACACCTGATTACCAACCAGGCTGAGGGAACCTTTGAGCGCCTCCGTTACATTTTAGGAGGCAACCGCCCCAGTTAAACTACCCATCAGGCACTGTCCCTGAACCAGATCATGGCCCAAGGTTAGACATCTAGTACGACCAGAGTGGTATTTCAACGATGACTCCACACACACTGGCGTGCATGCTTCACAGTCTCCCACCTATCCTACACAAGCCGAACCAAACACCAATACCAAACTATAGTAAAGGTCCCGGGGTCTTTCCGTCCTTCTGCGCGTAACGAGCATCTTTACTCGTAGTGCAATTTCGCCGAGTCCACGGTTGAGACAGCGCCCAAGTCGTTACTCCATTCGTGCAGGTCGGAACTTACCCGACAAGGAATTTCGCTACCTTAGGATGGTTATAGTTACCACCGCCGTTTACTGGGGCTTAAGTTCTCAGCTTCGAGCTCACGCTCTAACCGGTCCCCTTAACCTTCCAGCACCGGGCAGGAGTCAGTCCGTATACATCGTCTTACAACTTCGCACGGACCTGTGTTTTTAGTAAACAGTCGCTTGGGCCTGGTCTCTGCGGCCATCACCGCTACCCCCAGCACGTGGGTTCACGGATCCGGCCCCCCTTCTCCCGAAGTTACGGGGGCATTTTGCCGAGTTCCTTAACCATGGTTCGCTCGATCGCCTCGGTATTCTCTACCTGATCACCTGAGTCGGTTTGGGGTACGGGCGGCGCATAGCTCGCTAGAGGTTTTTCTCGACAGCATAGGATCATCGACTTCCCCAAACGGGTCCCCATCAGATCTCAGACACGTGATCAAACACAGCCGCCCGGATTTACCTAGACAGCGTCCTACATCCTTAGCCGGCGACAACCATCGCGCCGGATCGACTACCTTCCTGCGTCACCCCATCGCTTGACTACTACACACTCGGGTCCCACGCTACGCACACACGCCCACGCCCGAAGGCATAGATCACGGTGTTTCGGGTGGTTAGCATCATGCGCCTCGTCATGGGCGCTACTTTGCCGGTACCAGAATATCAACTGGTTGTCCATCGACTACGCCTGTCGGCCTCGCCTTAGGTCCCGACTTACCCAGGGCAGATTAGCTTGACCCTGGAACCCTTGATCATCCGGCGGATGAGTTTCTCACTCATCATTCGCTACTCATGCCTGCATTCTCACTCGTGTGGCCTCCACGGCTGGATCACTCCGCCGCTTCACCGCCCACACGACGCTCCCCTACCCATCCACACACCTGAACCAACCCACAAGGAGCGGCTTAGCTAACATGTGAATGCCATAGCTTCGGCGGATGACTTGAGCCCCGCTACATTGTCGGCGCGGAATCACTTGACCAGTGAGCTATTACGCACTCTTTCAAGGGTGGCTGCTTCCAAGCCAACCTCCTGGTTGTCACTGCGACTCCACATCCTTTTCCACTTAGTCACCGCTTAGGGGCCTTAGCTGATGGTCTGGGCTGTTTCCCTCTCGACTACGGAGCTTATCCCCCGCAGTCTCACTGCTGCGCTCTCACTTACCGGCATTCGGAGTTTGGCTAACGTCAGTAACCTGGTAGGGCCCATCGGCTATCCAGTGCTCTACCTCCGGCAAGAAACACACAACGCTGCACCTAAATGCATTTCGGGGAGAACCAGCTATCACGAAGTTTGATTGGCCTTTCACCCCTATCCACAGGTCATCCCCTCCATTTTCAACTGAAGTGGGTTCGGTCCTCCACGCCGTCTTACCGGCGCTTCAACCTGCCCATGGATAGATCACTTCGCTTCGGGTCTAGAGCATGCGACTGAAACGCCCTGTTCGGACTCGCTTTCGCTACGGCTACCCCACACGGGTTAACCTCGCCACACACCACTAACTCGCAGGCTCATTCTTCAAAAGGCACGCCATCACCCCAACACCCAAAGGGCAGCCGGGCTCTGACGGATTGTAGGCACACGGTTTCAGGTACTATTTCACTCCCCGCCAGGGGTACTTTTCACCTTTCCCTCACGGTACTTGTCCGCTATCGGTCATCAAGGAGTATTTAGGCTTAACAGGTGGTCCTGCCAGATTCACACGCCATTCCAGGAGTAGCGTGTTACTTGGGACAACCCTCCACAGACATCGTCTTACCACTACGGGACTATCACCCTCTACGGCACCGCTTTCCAACGGACTTCGCATTCAACGACATTTTCTCACTGTGCGGCCCACCGGCAGATGGACCCGAAGGCTCCCACAACCCCAACCACGCAACCCCTGCCGGGTATCACACGCAGCTGGTTTAGCCTCATCCGATTTCGCTCGCCACTACTCTCGGAATCACTATTGTTTTCTCTTCCTACCGGTACTGAGATGTTTCACTTCCCGGCGTTCCCTCCACCTGCCCTATATATTCAGGCAGGGGTAACACGACATGACTCGTGCTGGGTTCCCCCATTCGGACACCCCCGGATCAACGCTTCGTTGCCAACTCCCCAGGGCTTATCGCAGGCTCGTACGTCCTTCATCGGCTCTTGATGCCAAGGCATCCACCATGTGCCCCTCATAGCTTGCCAAACAAACACTCAACAAAAACAACAAACACTGTTCTCGTCAAAAAAACTCAAAGGCATACTACAAAGACCGCGCACCACCCACCCAACCCTCACCTGGTGAAGCAAGAGCCAAGCATTGCAAGGCAGTGCGCATAAGATGCTCGCGTCCACTATCCAACTATCAACCACCCAACCCACCAACACCCACAACCACACCAAAAGCGCGACCACGAACAGAAGGAGGCAAGAGGAGTGTGATCCCTCAAAGCCCAACAGTGTGCCACACCCACCACCAACACCCGATCCGAGGTTCCACACCCACCACACAAACACATGGCAAGCAGTACTGACATCACAAGCCCGGCAACAGGCCTTCATCGACGATTCCACTTTACGAGCAGCACCACCAGCCCACACCCACTGTGCAGGCCACCATGGCCACTGACTCCTTAGAAAGGAGGTGATCCAGCCGCACCTTCCGGTACGGCTACCTTGTTACGACTTCGTCCCAATCGCCAGCCCCACCTTCGACGGCTCCTCCCACAAGGGTTAGGCCACCGGCTTCGGGTGTTGCCGACTTTCGTGACGTGACGGGCGGTGTGTACAAGGCCCGGGAACGTATTCACCGCAGCGTTGCTGATCTGCGATTACTAGCGACTCCGACTTCATGGGGTCGAGTTGCAGACCCCAATCCGAACTGAGACCGGCTTTTTGGGATTCGCTCCCCCTCACGGGATCGCAGCCCTTTGTACCGGCCATTGTAGCATGCGTGAAGCCCTGGACATAAGGGGCATGATGACTTGACGTCATCCCCACCTTCCTCCGAGTTGACCCCGGCAGTCTCCTATGAGTCCCCACCATCACGTGCTGGCAACATAGGACGAGGGTTGCGCTCGTTGCGGGACTTAACCCAACATCTCACGACACGAGCTGACGACAGCCATGCACCACCTGTACACCGACTAAAAGGGGCTACATCTCTGCAGCTTTCCGGTGTATGTCAAACCCAGGTAAGGTTCTTCGCGTTGCATCGAATTAATCCGCATGCTCCGCCGCTTGTGCGGGCCCCCGTCAATTCCTTTGAGTTTTAGCCTTGCGGCCGTACTCCCCAGGCGGGGCGCTTAATGCGTTAGCTGCGGCACGGAACCCATGGAATAGGTCCCACACCTAGCGCCCAACGTTTACGGTGTGGACTACCAGGGTATCTAATCCTGTTCGCTCCCCACACTTTCGCTCCTCAGCGTCAGAACATTCCCAGAGAACCGCCTTCGCCACCGGTGTTCCTCCTGATATCTGCGCATTTCACCGCTACACCAGGAATTCCGTTCTCCCCTGAATGCCTCTAGTCTGCCCGTATCGAAAGCAGGCCCAGGGTTAAGCCCTGGGTTTTCACTCCCGACGCAACAAACCGCCTACGAGCCCTTTACGCCCAATAATTCCGGACAACGCTCGGACCCTACGTATTACCGCGGCTGCTGGCACGTAGTTGGCCGGTCCTTCTTCTGCACATACCGTCACTCCACCCAAAAAGATAGAACTTCGTCTGTGCTGAAAGAGGTTTACAACCCGAAGGCCGTCATCCCTCACGCGGCGTTGCTGGATCAGGCTTCCGCCCATTGTCCAATATTCCCCACTGCTGCCTCCCGTAGGAGTCTGGGCCGTGTCTCAGTCCCAGTGTGGCCGGTCACCCTCTCAGGCCGGCTACCCGTCGAAGCCTTGGTAGGCCATTACCCCACCAACAAGCTGATAGGCCGCGAGCACATCCCACACCGAAAAAACTTTCCAACCCCCCACATGCATGAAGGGCTCATATCCGGTATTAATCACCGTTTCCGGTGGCTATCCCAGAGTGCAGGGCAGATTACTCACGTGTTACTCACCCGTTCGCCGCTCGAGTACCCCGAAAGGCCTTTCCGCTCGACTTGCATGTGTTAAGCACGCCGCCAGCGTTCGTCCTGAGCCAGGATCAAACTCTCCGTAGAAAAACAAAACCCAACCAACCCCAAAAGGACCAGCTGAGAAGAAGAGATGCCTGAACAAGAGAACCTGACATATTGCCAGAATTCATTGTCAAAACCATCACCCAAAAGGTGACAGGGCATAACAAACTAATTCGTCGACTATGACACACTGTTGAGTTCTCAAGAATCACACGCGCACCGCGGATCAACACCCTGACGAGCATCTCCCCTACGGGGCTTGCACTATCTTACCCGGCGTCTTACCGCCTGGCAGTACCTTACCGGAGACTTTCACTTCCCGCAATTTCGCGTTCCGCGCTTTTCGTTTCCGCCGCAGTGATAACCACTTTAGCCGAAACCAACCGCGTCCCGCAATTTCGCGATAACCGCTCAGTCTCCACACCCGTATCCCGCACCCCAGCACCGGATCTCGGCTCCTGTCCGGAGACACGAGCACCCACCCGGTGAGGGAGGTACGAAGCAGGCGGCCATCCCGGGGCCGGAAGCCCGACCCGGAACCGGATCTTGCTCCCCGCCGCTCCCTGGCGACTCGGAGAACAGTACGCACTCCGGGTCGCCACCACAAATCGGCGTCGATGCCGTCAGTGCACCTCGACGCCCGCGAACCGCTTCTTGCCGCGACGCAGCACGAGCCAGGTGCCCTCGACCAGCTCGCGCTCCTCGACGACCGCCTCGGGGTCCTCGACGCGCACGTTGTTGACGTAGGCGCCCCCCTCGCCGATGGTTCGGCGCGCCTCTCCCCTGCTCGTGGCAAGACCCGCAGCCAGGAGCAGGTCGACGACGCCGAGACCGTCCGCCCGGTCGACGCGCACGGTGCCGGCCTCGCGCAGTGCGGCGGCCAGGGTCGCACCGGAGAGCGCTGTCAGGTCGCCACCGCCGAAGAGGGCCGCCGCGGCAGCCTTGGCCTGCTCGGTCTCCTGGGCGCCGTGCACCAGCGTCGTCATGTGGTCGGCGAGCGCCTTCTGCCCGGCGCGCAGGAACGGCTTCTCGACCGTCTGCCGCTCCAGCTCCTCGATCTCCTCGCGGGAGAGGAAGGTGAAGATGCGCAGCAGCTCGCCGACCTTCTCGTCCTCGACGTTGAGCCAGAACTGGTGGAACGCGTACGGCGACATCATCTCCGGGTCGAGCCAGAGCGCCCCACCCTCGGACTTCCCGTACTTGGTGCCGTCGGACTTCGTCACCAGGGGCGTGGTGAACGCATGCACCGTCGCGCCCTCCGCGCGCCGGATGAGCTCGACGCCGCCGGTGATGTTGCCCCACTGGTCCGAGCCGCCGAACTGCAGCGTCACGCCGTGGTCGCGGAACAGGTTGAGGTAATCCATCGACTGCAGCAGCACGTAGGAGAACTCGGTGTAGGAGATGCCGCTCTCCAGCCGCCGGCGCACGGTGTCGCGCGCGAGCATCCGGTTGACCGGGAAGTGCTTGCCGATGTCGCGCAGGAAGTCGATGACCGACAGCGACGCCGTCCAGTCGTAGTTGTTCACCATGGTCGCGCCGTTGGCACCCTCGAAGCCGGGGTCGCCCGCGAAGGAGAGGAACGGCTCGATCTGGCGGCGTACGCGCTCCACCCACTCCTTGACGGTGTCCAGGGAGTTCAGGACACGCTCGCCGGAGTCCTTCGGGTCACCGATCATGCCCGTCGCGCCGCCGACCAGCGCGTACGGCGTGTGCCCGGCGCGCTGCAGGCGCATCGCCGTGACGATCTGGAGGAGGTTGCCCATGTGGAGGCTGGGCGCCGTCGGGTCGAAGCCGATGTAGAACCTCACGCTCCCGACGGTCAGCGCCTCGCGCAGCGCATCGCGGTCCGTCGAGTCGGCGACGAGGCCTCGCCACTCGAGGTCGTCGAGGAGGGTGGGATCGATGGACACGACAGGCCTTTCTCACGGGTGGACCGGGCGCACCCGGCCGGAGCTTCACCCCAAGCGTGCCGCATCGGAGGCGTCCGCGCCCATTCGGTTCCGCGGCTCGGGCATGCCTGTCGATCTGGCCCGGCGTCCTAGAGTCGGCAGGGTGATCGCAGGCAGATACGCGCTCGGGCGCGAGCTCGGCCGGGGCGGGATGGGGGCCGTCTGGCTCGGCACCGACGAGGTGCTGGGCCGTCCCGTCGCGCTCAAGCGCCTCGCTCCCGCGCACAGCCCGTCCCGAGCCAGGGCCGAGCGCGAGGCGAGGCTCGCGGCCCGGCTCAGCCACCCCCACGTCGTCGCCGTCTACGACCTCGTCACCGAGGCCGAGGACCAGTGGCTGGTGATGGAGTACGTCGAGGGCAGCACGCTGGCTGCCCACGTGACCGCCGAGGGTCCGCTCTCCCCTGACGCCGCGGCGCCGCTGCTGCGCCAGATCGCCGATGCGCTGGCCGCCGCACATGCGGCCGGCATCGTGCACCGTGACGTGAAGCCGTCGAACATCCTGCTCGACGCCGTCGGCGAGGCGAAGCTGACCGACTTCGGCATCGCACGCAGCGACGACCTCGACGCCACCCTGACCCAGACGGGCTTCCTGACCGGCTCCCCCGCCTACCTGGCACCGGAGGTGGCGGCCGGTGCCCCCGCCGGACCGGCGAGCGACGTCTGGTCCCTCGGCGCGACAGCCTTCCACGCCTTGACCGGCCGGCCGCCGTACGAGGTCGGCGAGAACGTCATGGGCACGCTCTACCGGATCGTGCACGAGCAGCCGCCACGTACCGAGGCCGCGGGCTGGCTCGCTCCCCTCGTGGAGGGCACGATGACACAGGACCCCGCTCGGCGCTGGTCGCTGGCGCAGGTGCAGGAGTTCCTCGCCGGTCGGCGCGTGCCGGCCGCGGCGACCCGCACGCTCCCGACCCTCGCCGCCGTCGCTCCCACCACCCCGCCTCCCGGTCCGCCACCCGGCGCCGCCCCGCCGGGATCGCCGGCTCCGGTCCCACCCACGCCAGCCGCCCCTGCGGCCGCCGCCACCGCTCGTCTCGCGGGTGCGCCGACCCGCGCTCGCGTCGCCCACGCCCGGGCACGCGCCGTTCCCGGACGACGCCACCCCGGCGCCCCTCGCCGGCCGAGCCGGCTCTGGGCCTCGATCGCCGGCGGCGCCGTCGCGATCGCGCTCCTGGTGGCACTCGTGGCGGTCCACCCGTGGAGCCGCAGCGGCCCCACGGCGTCTCCTCGGACCGGCCCGAGTCCCTCGTCGGACCCCTCGACCAGCGCGTCGGTCGCCCCGGCGGGGCCGACGGCCGATGGGGTCCGCGCGTTCGTGTCCACCTACCTGGCCACGGCGAGCAGCGACCCGGCGAAGGGGTTCGCGATGCTGACTCCGGCGTACCAGCGGGCCAGCGGTGGCCTGAAGGGCTATGAGCGGTTCTGGGGCAACGTCCGCAAGGTGCAGAGCGTCGGGGAGGTGGTGCCCTCGCTCGACCCGCTCGGCGTCTCCTACCGCTACACCTACGTCCTGCGCGGTGCCGGCAAGCGCACCGAGGACGTCCATCTCCGGCTGGCCTACACCGACGGGCAGTACCTGATCTCCGCCGGTTGAGCCGTGCGCCGACCGCGTCGGGGCTGCTGTCCCGACCCTGGTCGCGTTGGTGCTGTCTCGGCACGGCAGGTCCTCGCCCGGTAGGGTCCCGGCGGGCCGTTAGCTCAGTCGGTTAGAGCAGAGGACTCATAATCCTTGGGTCGCGGGTTCGAGCCCCGCACGGCCTACGCCTCTGACCTGCACCGGGATCGGTCCCGGTGCAGGTCGACGAGAGGCGCGGGAGCAACGCGGGAGCAACGGGGGAGCAACGGCCCCTCGTCATGCTCGCCACCCGCCGTCAGCTCCGGCAGGCGTCCCAGACCCCGAGCAGATACTGGATGCCGAGCGCGCGGTCGTAGAGGCCGTAGCCGGGACGAAGACCCGCTCGCTTGGTGGTGTTCTCGTCCCACAGGTGGCGGCCGTGGTCGGGGCGGATGTAGCCGGCGAATCCGGCCTCGGCGTAGGCCCGCATGATGCCGACGGTGTCCACCGATCCTTCGCACGCCCGGTGCGCGACCTCCGAGAAGTCGCCGTTCGGCAGGTGCTTGATGTTGCGCACGTGCGAGAAGTGGATGCGGTCCATGAACGTGCGCACCGCATCCACCGCATCGGCCTCCGGATGGGAGGAGAACGATCCCACGCAGAGCGTCAGGCCGTGGTGGCGCGAGTCGTTGAGCGACAGCACCCGGGCGAGGTCCTGCTTGCGCGAGACCACCCGCGGCCACCCGAAGACGTCGAACGCCGGATCGTCGGGATGCACGCCGAGGGCCACGTCGTACTCCTCGCAGGTGGGGATGACCGCGTCGAGAAAGTACCGGTAGTTGCGGTACATGTCCTCGTGGGTGACGCCGACGTACGCCGCGCTCAGCTCCCGGAACGAGGCGAGCCGCTCGGGCTCCCAGCCGGGCAGGGTCAGGCCATGGGTGTTGGCCTGGACGTCGGCGATCAGCCGCTCCGGATCCAGGGCGTCGACCACCGCCCGCTCGAAGTAGAGCGCGGTGGACCCGTCCGGCAGCGGGTGGAACATGTCGGTGCGCAGCCAGTCGAAGACCGGCATGAAGTTGTAGCAGACGACCTTCACGCCCGCCCGGCCCAGCCGCTCGATGGCGGTGATGTAGTGGTGGATGGCCTCGTCGCGGGACAGGCCCAGCACGTCGCGGCCGAGCTTGATGGACTCGTGCACGTTGAGCGACTCCACCACCTCCGCGTCCAACGTCTTGGTGACCCCCCGCGCGGCGTCCTCGGGTGTGATCGAGGTGATCCTCGCGACCTCGGCATCGATCTCGGCCTGGGTCCACTCCTCCCCGGCGGCCTTGTGGTGCAGCGACCACACGACCGTCTCGACGCCGGGGATCTGCCGGATGTCGTTGAGTGAAACCTGGTCGTTGCCCTCGCCGTACCAGCGGAAGCTCATCTTCATGAAGCGGATCCTCTCCTCACGGTCAGCAGCGCCCGGAGATGGGCGGTCAAGGCGTCGCGGAAGCGGCCCACCTCGCGCAGGTCGGCGCCGAAGACCTCCTCCACGCCGAGGAGGGCGTCGACGATGCCGGCAGCGTCGTCCCGATCGCCCACGGCGGTGAGCAGCCGCTCCGCGAGCGGGTCCTCGAGCACGAAGGCGCCGCCGTCGCGGCAGCGGGCCACGTAGGCCATCCACGCCGCCACGATCAGTGCTCCACCCTCGGGAGTGGCGCCGGCGTCGAGCCGGGCGCGCACCGTCGGCAGTACCCGCAGCGGCAGCTTCTGCGAACCGTCCATCGCCACCTGCGCGGTCCGGTGCCGGAGGGCCGGATTCGCGAACCGGTCGAGCACCTGCCCGCCGTACGCGAGCACGTCGAGACCGTCGGCCGCCAGCGTCGGCGCCACATCCTCGCGGATGAAGCCCTCCGCCCAGCCGCGCAGTTCCTCGTCCGCGACGGCCTCGGCGATGGTGGCGTGGCCGCGCAGCGCACCCAGGTAGGCGAGCAGGGAGTGGGTGGCGTTCAGGGTGCGCAGCTTGAGCCGCTCGTACGGCGCGACGTCGTCGACCAGCTCCGCGCCCGCCAGCTCCCAGGCCGGTCGCCGTGCCGCGAAGTCGTCCTCGATCACCCACTGCCGGAACGGCTCGGCCACCACGACGCCGTGGTCCGTCACGCCCAGACGCTGCGCGACCAGCGCCCGGTCCGGCGCCGAGGTGGCCGGCACGATCCGGTCCACCATCGAGCTCGGGAACGCGACGTGCTCCTCGACCCAGCCGCCGATCGCCTCCCCCTCGCCGTCGGGGAGCGCGGCGCAGAACTCGCGCACGAGCCGCCTCAGCACCCCTCCGTTGCCGGCGAGGTTGTCGCAGGAGAGCACGCTCAGCGGGCCGGCGTCGCCGCGGGCCCGGGCCTGCAACCCGCGGACGAGCTGCCCGACGGCGGTGCTGCTCGCCCCCGAGAGGTCCGCCGCGACGGCGGGGTCCGCAAGGTCCAGGCCACCGTCGGCCCTCCGCCGATAGCCCTTCTCGGTGACCGTCAGCGTCACCACGCTGACGCCCGGGTCGGCGATCGCCGAGCGCGTCTGGGCGGGACTCTCGGCCGCGAACAGCACGTCGGCGACCTGGCCGACGACGCGGACCCGGTCGTCCCCGCCGCGCTCCAGCACCGAGTAGAGGAAGTCCTGCGGCACGAGCTGGTCCAGCACGGTGGCCGAGCGCTGGGTGATCCCGCAGATCCCCCAGTCGTCCTCCCCCGCCGCGAGCGCGGCGTCCTCGGTGAACACGGCCTGGTGGGCGCGGTGGAAGGCGCCGATGCCCAGGTGTACGACGCCGACCCGGCGGGGGCGGTCGACAGGCACCCGCACTCCAGCACCGCCGCGCGGCAGGGTCCGCAGAGACAGCCGGCTCATGAGACAGCCTCGGGGTGGTGCGTCTCGAGCGCCGCCCGGGTCTGCGCCAGGGTGGGGATGAAGCCGGTGCCGCCCTGTCCCTGCACCGACAGCGCAGCCGCCGCGCCGGCCAACCGGGCCGCCGTCTCCAGGTCGTCGCCGAGAGCGAGCCGGCCCGCGAGCGTGCCGCCGAAGCAATCCCCGGCCCCGGTCTGGTCGACCACCGCCGGTGCCGGCGTCGGTGGTACGTGTCGCGTGCCCCGCTCGGCGTCCCACAGCTGCGCCCCGTCGGCCCCGCAGGTCATCACGATGCTCCTCGCTCCGAGACGACCCAGCGCGGCGAGTGCCCCCACCATCGGTGTGTCAGCCGCCTCGGCACCCGCACCCGTCAGGTCCAGCAGCTGCTGCGTCTCCGTGGGCCACGACGGCACGATCACCTCGGCGAGCGGCGCCAGCTCCCGCAGCATCGCCGCGGCGGCGGTCCGATCCGTCAGGCGCGGCCGGAAGTTCGGGTCGTAGACGAAGCGCCGGGCCAGCCGTGCGGCGTGCCGGACGGCATCGGCGGCGCTGGTCGAGACGGCGCAGGTGATGCCGCTGGCCAGCACCACCCCTGCCTGCTGCAGCAGGGCGTCGTCGAGGTCGGCCACGGACAGCTGCGAGCCGAGGCTGCCCGTGCGCACATAGGTGAACTCGCGGCGGCCCTCGGGGTCCGCGTGGGAGAGGTACAGGCCGTGCTGACCCTCGCTCCGCACGATCCATCCGGTGTCGATGCCGAGCGCCCCGGCGCGCGCCACCAGCGCGTCTCCCAGCTCGTCGCTCGGGACCTTGGCGATCAAGGCGGTGCGAGCCCCCGCCGCCGCGGCTGCCGCGGCGGCGTTCAGGGCGTCACCGGAGAAACCGAGCCGTGTGGCCGCTCCATCGACGAGCGGTCCGGTCGAGGAGACCTCGACGAGCACCTCGCCGAGCACGACCACGTCGATGCTCAGCCGGTCGCGGTCGGGGTCAGGCACTGCTCGCTCCTCGGGGAAGGGTCGGGTAGACGGCTCGGGGCAGGTCGTGGGCGAGCGCCACAGCCGTCTCGACGGCCTCGTCGAGCTCGAGACGGTGCTCGGCGACCAGCCGGGCCAGGTGGCCCGCGTCCATCCGGCGGGCGAGGTCGTGGCGCGCCGGGATCGATAGGAAGGCACGCGTGTCGTCGACGAACCCCGCGGTGTTGAAGAAGCCTGCGGTGTCCACCGCCGCCTCCCGGAACCGGCGCATCCCGTCCGGGCTGTCGAGGAACCACCACGGCGCGCCGAGCCGCACCGCCGGGTAGACACCCGCCAGCGGGGCGAGCTCGCGGCTGTAGGTCGTCTCGTCGACGGTGAAGAGCACCAGCGTGAAGTCCGGGTGGTGCCCGAAGGCGTTGAGCAGCGGTCGCAGGCTTCGGGTGAACTCGGTGCTGACCGGGATGTCGTAGCCGATGTCGCTCCCCCACGACTCCTGCGTCCGCGGGTCGTGGTCTCGCAGCACCCCTGGGTGCAGCTGCATGACCAGCCCGTCGTGGGTCGACATCCGGGCCATCTCGAACAGCATGTGGGCCGCGAACGCGTCCGCCTGGGGTGCGGTGACCTCCCCGCGCAGGGCCGCGGCGAAGATCCGCTCGGCCTCGGAGCCGTCCAGCGGCGTGGTGTCGGCGCTGGCGTGGCCGTGGTCGGTGGCGCGCGCGCCCGCCTCGACGAACGCCCACCGGCGCTGCTCCAGGGCGGCGACGAAGTCCGCGTATCCGCCGATCTCGCTGCCCGTCCGCTGGCCGAGGAGCGCCAGACTGTCAGCCCAGTCCGTGCGGTCCAGGCGCAGCACTGCGTCGGGCCTGAACGTCGGCACGATCCGGTCGGTGTACCCGCGCTCGGCGAGTCGGTGGTGGCTGGACAGGTCCGCGTCCGCGGCGTCGGTCGTCGCCAGGACCTCGATACCCCACCGGTCCAGCAGCGCCAGGGGCAGGAAGTCGGGCTCGGCCAGTCGCGCGCTGATGTCGTCGAAGACCCGATCCGCGTTGTCGGCCGACAGCCGCCACTCCACCCCGAGCGTCTCGGCGAACACGTGCTCGAGCCAGAACCTCGTCGGTGTCCCCCGGAACAGGTGCCAGCGGGAGGCGAAGGCGCGCCAGACCTCGCGCGGGTCGACGGCCGCCGTCGTGCCGTCGGGCCGGTGCAGTCCGAGGGACTCCGGCGCCACGCCCTGGGACAGGAGCATTCGGACCAGGTAGTGGTCGGGGACGACGAGCAGCGAGGCCGGGTCGCCGAACGGCTGATCGGCCTCCAGGAGGGCGACCGGCACGTGACCGTGCATGGAGACGATCGGCAGATCCCGCGTGTGACCCAGGATCTCACGGGCGATGCCGCGCTCCACCGTCCCGCTCGGCAGGGCTCGGTCGGGGTGCAGCCCGGTACGGGTCGGCTGCGCGAGTGCCACGAGGTCGCCTCCTCGGCGTACGAACGTCGAAATGAATGCGGTTTCATCCGCCTTCAGGGCATACTACGACGACGCAGCGCGGTGGGGGAATCGCGCTCACGGTCGGCCGGAGGCCCACGATGGTCACGTTGCGAGACGTCGCTCGCGCGGCAGGGGTCTCGCCCGCGACGGCGTCGCGAGCCCTCGGCAATCCCGATGTCGTCGCCGCCGGCACCCGCGAGCGAGTGCTCCGGACCGCGCGCGAGCTCGGCTACCGGGCCAACCAGGCCGCCCGCGCCCTGGCGACCGGTGACAGCGGCATGATCGGGCTCGTCGTCCCTGACATCGAGAGTCCTTTCTTCGCCTCGATCGCGAAGGGGGTGGATGCGCGTGCCCGCGAGCTCGGGTCCTCGGTGCTGATCGCCGACACCCAGGAGGACGCGGAGCTCGAGGCAGAGGTGGCGGGCCGCGTCCAGGAGCGGGTCGAGGGGGTAATCCTCTGCTCGCCGCGGATGGGTACGGCGGACCTCGGCGGGCTCGCCGACCTCGGCCCGACCGTGCTGATCAACCGCGAGTCCAGCGACCTGCCCTCGGTCAGCTTCGAGACGCCGACGGGCGTTCGCGCCGCACTCGCGCACCTGCGTTCGCTGGGCCACCGGGTGATCGCGTACGTCGGCGGTCCGCACTCGGCCTGGGCCGACGCCGAGCGCCGATCGGCGCTCCACGCGGTGCCGGGGCTCAGGATCGTCGACCTCGGCCACCACCGGCCGGTGCACGACAGCGGCGCCGCGGCCGTCGATACCGTCATGGCGTGCGGCGCGAGCGCCGTGCTCTGCTACAACGACCTGGTGGCCGTCGGCCTCGTCCGCAGCCTCCAGAGCAGGGGCATCCGCGTTCCCGAGGACATCTCCGTGGTGGGCTTCGACGACATCGCGCTCGCAACGCTGACGGCACCGGCGCTGACCACCGTCAGGCTGCCCTGGGCGGCCGCGGGGCGCGTCGCCGTGGATCTTCTGCTCGGCGCCGGGGAGGACGCCGGGGAGGACGCCGGGGAGCCGGCGGCCGGACGGGCCCCCCGACGCGTGCGGCTGGGGGTCGAGCTGGTGGTCCGGGAGTCGACGGGCGTCGGCCCGGAACGCGCTGTCCCGCCCCTCCCCGAGGCCTGACCGCGCACGTCACCCCATGAACGCCGCCCACCAACGCCGCCCACCAGCGCTGCGCTCCGGCGACGACGTACGGTCGTGCTGTGCGTCCTGTGCTGAGCACCCGCGTGGCCGTTCCCGCCTCCGTGGCGTGGGAGGAGTTGGTCGACCTCTCCGCGTGGCCGCAATGGGGTCCCACGCTCCGCTCCGCGGTGCTCGACGACGGAAGCGGTCGGCTCCACCCCGGAGCCACCGGGCGGATCACGACGACGGTGGGTCTGGGCCTCCGGTTCGAGATCGACGGGTGGCACGAGGACGAAGCGACCCGATCGTGGTCGTGGCGGGTGGCCGGCGTGCACGCCACCGAGCACTCGGTCCATGCGCTCACGTCCGGGACGTGCCGGGTCGCGATGAGCGTCCCCTGGTGGGCGCCCGCCTATCTCGCCGTGGTCGGGGCGGCGCTGCGACGGATCCGGCACCGTCTCGAGGACGCCGACCGGGCCGGGCTCGGTCACGGTCCTCGGTCGAGGTAGGTCAGCCCCCGCTCGGCCAACCGCTGACCCATGTCGTCGATGTCCAGGCGCTCCCCCGCGCGACCTGGACCACGGCTGGTCGGCGGCGCTCGAGGCCACCGGGCGCGCACGGGCCGAGGCCGTCGGCGCGCTCCCACGGGTGCGCGGCTCCGCCGTCGAGCGCGGGGTCAGGGGCCGGCCACGGCCACCGGTGCGGCGACCACCACCCGATAGCGGGTGTAGTGGAAGTGGCCGTTGGGATAGACCACCCGGTCGGTGCAGCTGACCAGCACGAGGCGGTGGCGTCCGGTGGTGTCGAAGAAGCGACGCGGCAGCGCCGCGCCCCGGGCGTAGGACGCGGTGTGAGTGACGTCGAACCGGTAGACACGGCCACCGTGGGAGATCGTCACGATCCGACCGCGACGGGCCCCGGAGAGCTGGTTCATGGCGCCGGGTCGGTCATGCCGGTCGGAGACGTGGCCGGCGATGACGGTCGTGCCGATCAGGTCGCCGACCCCCGCGGAGCGACCCAGCCAGCCGACGTCGGCAACGTCTCGCGGGAGGGTCATATGGTCGCGGGAGATCCTCTCCCTGGTCACCGGCGCGTCGAGCCCGATGGAGCGCATCGCGACCACGAACGGCGTACGACGTGCGCTGACCGGCATGGTGAGGGTGCCGGAGAAGCCGCCGTCGATGATCGGAGCGGTATAGCTGCGCTTGGCGACCGTCGTGGTCTCGGCGCTCTGCCCGCAGGGGTGGGTGGCCGCTCGGTTGGCGGCGTCGGCGAGGGTGGTGACCTGCCAGGTGTACACGCCCGGCTTGCGGAGGTGGACCTTGGGTGAGTGGCTGGTACCGCTGACGGCGTGCCAGGTGATGGTGCGCGCCAGGTGCGCGGGGGTGCATGCGGCGCGGGCTCGTGAGGGGAACGGGCCGTAGAGCCGCGCCTGTGCGGTGAGGCCCGAGCTGGCAGCGCTGCCGCTGACGTCGCTGAGGTGCACGCGGTCGTAGAACCCGGTGCCGGGTGCGACGCGCCTCGCCGAGGTGTGCGTGGTGAGGTGGGGGGTTCCCGGCCCGAGCGGAGGAGCCGGTTCGGCTTGGGCGGTGTTGACGACTGTGCACACGATGTCCTGCCCCAGGGTGGCCGAGATGCTGTCGTCGCCGGTCTGCTCGGCGCCCACGCAGTCCCAGCCACCGGCCTCGTATCCGCTCGGGCCGGTGGACTCGCTGAGCGTGTAGTCGCCCAGCGCGATGGTCTGGTCGGTGATGGCGGTGCTGCCGCCCGGCCCGGTGACGGTGCTCGGGCCGGTGGCGGTGAGGTTCCAGTCGGAGGGGACGCCGGTACGGCCGGTGTCGGCGTTGTCCACGACCTTGACCAGGGTCAGGTGGGTGGTGCAGCGGACGGTGTTGGTGATCGTGTAGTGGTTGGCGCCCGGGTTGAGCGACGCGGTGTAGGGCACCGGCGCGTCGAAGGTGTCCCCGCGTACCTCGGTGACGGCCTGCGAGACCAGGGCGCATCCGGGACGGTCCACCGTGGCCGTCTCGTCCAGGGTCGGGGTGTCGCCGGCCTCGTACCCGTTGGCGGTGACGCCCCAGCCGAGGTCCTCGGGTAGGCCGTCGACGGGACTGGTCACCGTGAGCTGCGACTGGAGGAAGCCGGGTTGGCTGCCGTCGGGGACGGTGGTGACGCTGGTGCCCGTGTCGATCGTCCAGAGCTTGTCGACCGAGAGGCTGGCTTCGGGTGGGACCGACGGTGGCCGGTTGTAGAGGGTGCAGGAGATCGCTGCCTGCGAGACGGCGGTGAGGGTGAATCCCGGATGGGTGGCCGAGCCGGTGTTGGTGACCGGGACGGACGCGCCGGTGCTCAGGTTGGTGCACACGGCGTTCGCTCCGCCCTGGGTGACCAGCGTGTATCCGGTCTGCTGGGTCTCTTCGAAGGTGGCGGGTCCGGTCTCGGCGCCGCCGGAGAAGACCAGATCGAAGTTCACGCTCCCGGTGCCGTCATCGGTGGTGGTCGCGGTGGTGGGGGTCACCGCGAGGTTGGGGCTGCCCGCCGCTTGGAAGGCCCAGCCCTCCGGTGCTGGCACCGCTCCGGTGACGTCCTCGCCGGTGTTGGCGGAAGGGACGATCTGCTTGACGACGCTGATCGACCCTTCGCAGGAATCCAAGGCGATGGCGTGCAGGGCGGTGGCCGCGGCGGCGTAGCTCGGCTCCTGGAAGTAGTCGGCCGTGTCGGGGTTGCTTCCGTTGTACGCGGTCGCGCCGGAGATCGCGCGCAGGTTCAGGGCCGTGTTGCCGTCCGTCACACCCGCACCGACGCCGAGGGCGACGACGCGGGTCCCTTGGGCCTTGAGTGCGTTGGCGGAGAAGACGGCCTCCTCGTCCTCACGAACACGGTCGTTGCTGCCCGAGCCCTGCGCGCCGTTGCCGCCCACCCGGGTGCCGTAGTTCGTCGGGTTGCCGTCGGTGATGACCACAGCGAGGTCGTAGTGGTCGGCGGCATTGGCCGCCGACGCGATGCCGCGGTCCCAGTTGGTGCCGCCGCCGGCCGCCCAGCCGGCGTACCGACCCTTGACGGTGGCGGCTCCGGCAGCCGTCGAGACCGGCTGCAGGGAGGGATAGTTCGCGCTGGCACCGGTGGCCGGGGAGGTGTAGGAGAAGGAGAAGACCGACATCCGCGAAGGAGTGCCGACCAGGCTGTCGACGAAGCTGTCCGCTGCGCCCCTCAGGTTCGGCAGGTCGGAGCCGACCGACCCGGACAGGTCGAGGATCAGGGCGACGTCGAGGCCGCACTTGGCGGGAAAGGCGGGATTGTCCCGCGACTGCTGCCACACCCCGCCCGAGGACTGGCGCTGCGTCGTCGCGGTGCCGAGATCGGTCATGAAGTCGCTGCCGGAGCGGTAGGTGGTGCCCGCTCGCAGCTGTGCGCCGGTCCGGAACCGGTAGGTGGCCACCAGGGAGGTGCTCGCATCCGAGGAGCCGACCCGGAGACGGGGGTTGGTGTACCAGCCGGCCGGCGCGGAGACCTGGGAGACCCAGAAGCGGCGGTCGCGGTTGGCACCACGGGTCTGCGTGTCGGGCACGACGAAGCTGCAGTCGCCGGCCGCGTCGGAGGTACAGGTCGACCACGGCTGGTCCACGGCGGCGCCCGCGGTGCCGGCGTCGTCGACCAACAGCTGCAGCACCACGCCCGCGAGCGGGCCGACAGCTCCGCTGACCTGGCGATCGCCCCCGACCTCGACGGTGAGGACGGCATCGTTCCCGGTCGGCGTCGGCACGGCCCCGTCCGCCGAGCTGCCCGTCAGCGACGCGAGACCGGCCAAGCCCGGCAGACACAGCGCGAGGACCCAGCCGATCAGCGGGCGACACCTGGCGCCGGCGACATTGCGTACACCCATCCCGAACTCCCGAGTCCAGACCCGGCGAAGCGGCGTTGAATGACACTGCGCTCCGAGAGGCACTTCCGAGTCGCGGAACACCTTCGCCGAGCGGCTCCGCCTTCCGAGCACCCTAGGACCGGACCCTGCGCCCGCATCCTCCCCGGAAACGGGTGATCGCCGATCCGCCGGGAGGCCGCTACTGCGTCAGCCGGCGGACGCTCAGGTGCTTGGTGTGCCCGTTGCGGTGCAGTGTCGCGATGTGCAGACGTCGGCCCACTGTCTCATCGCCGGTGTGCCCGCGCGTCCACGCGGCGTAAGCAAGCCGTAGCCGGCCACGCGTGTCGATGAAGGCGTCCGCGCCGCCCGGGCCGGAGATCGCGCCCCGGGAGGCCAGGAGCGGGCTCGAACGGGGCTTGGTGCACGGGCCGGCGAGGGAGCCGCAGACGGCGTACCCGGTGGCGTAGTGGCCGGTCTGGTAGCGATTGGCGGAGTAGAAGAGGTAGAGCGTGCCGCGGTAGCGGATCATCGACGGGTTTTCCATGATGACGCCCTCCCACGGCTGGGTGAAGGTGAGCAGGTCGTGCCGTCGGCTCCCCTTCGCCCATCCGGTGCCCGCATTGTTCAGGCGCCTGATAGCGAGCTGGGCGCGCCGTCGGTGAGGGATCCCCTCGGCGGCCCACACCAGGTAGGCGTGGTGGGTGTGCGGGTCGACGAACACGTCGGGGTCGATGACGCCGAACGGCGTGGACGGGTCGCACAACAACGGCCTGCTGCGTGCCCGGTACGGGCCGGCCGGGTCGGAGGAGACGGCCAGACCGATGCAGGAGTGCCGTCGATCACCGGAGGTGGTCCGGGTGGCCGCGGAGAACGCGACGACGTACCGGTGCTTGTGCACGCGAGCCAGCGACGGCGCCCACTGCGAGATCCGCTCCACGTTCTCACGCCTGGCGAAGCTCGCGGCCCACTCGGGTGCCTTCGTCAGGGCCTCGTTGTAGCTGCGCCAGCTCGAGTAGTCGTAGTAGTTCGGCAGCGCGGCCCGGGGCTGCCAACGCTCGAGGTTCGCGCTGGTCATCACCGGCAGGTTGAGGTTCGACTGGGTCGTCGAGGCGGCGTAGTACGTCTTGCCGACCCGCATCACCGTCGGGTCGGCGAAGCCGCCCCGGTAGTCGGTGATGGTCGGGGAGAACGAACGGCTCGTGCTGTAGCGGATCTGCTTCCGCGCCATCCAGGCGGGCACTCGCACCGGTGCGGTCGTCGTGGGGGCGAGGACCCAGGTCACTCCGGCGTAGGAGACCGGACGGACCTGAGGGGTCGGCGCGCCGGCTGGAGTGAGGGTCAACGGCGAGGTGGCCGGGACGGTGACCACACCGGAGAAGACGCCGGCGGCGTTCGCGCGCAGGGTCACGGCCGGGCTGGCCGCGCCGCCCGCGCGCACCGTCACCTGTCCCTGCGGGAACGTCGCGTGGGTGCCGTCGTCATGCTCGGCGTACAGGGTGCCCGTGACGCGGACGTGGGCTCGGTGGTCTCCCGGGACGCCGTACGGCGCGGAGACGCTCACGCCTGAGACCCAGACCCTGCAGGCCCGGTAGGTGAGGTCGAACGAGTGCGAGTAGCCCTCGCCGCTGACCTCGATCGCGCCGACCGGGCGCGCCAGGGTGCGGGCGACGCGGCCGTCGTTCGCGGTGGCTGCGTCGATGTGGCCGGTCTTGACGCCGTGGGAGTACCAGTCGAGCGTGTAGGGGCTGTGGCTGAGTGCTTCGCCGGTGGCCCGGTTGCGGAACTGGACGTCGATGCTCGTCGGCTGCGGGCACACGCTGATCGTGCTCGTGCTCCCGTTCGCGGCTGCGGCGGTGGCGCCGTCGACCGAGACGGAGACCACCGTCGGGTTCGTCCCAGCGTCGGCAGGTCGGCTTTCGGCGCCGGCGAGGATGACGAAGGTGGTCACCAGGACGGTGAGGCAGATGAGGCTTGCGGTGCAGAGGCGGCGTAGACGGGCGAGCGAGTGGAAGCTGGTCACGTATCTCGAGCTGTTGCGGGCTCGGGGCGAGCCGAGCTGGGTGGGCGGTCGGGTGCGCTGGCCCGGGTGGAGTGGCCCGCGCGAGCGACGCCGCCGCGCCGGCACCGGGTCGAAACGTCGGTGCGCCGCGGTGGGCTACGGCCGGTCGTGCACGCAGTGCCCGTGACCGCGGCCCGTCGGTGCCGCCACGGGACAGTATCAAGGACCAAGGTCCCCATCCCGGTTGCCGGCGTCGTGCGTGTCGGCCACCGAGCGGGAGCACGCAGCGACCGTGCGCGCCCGGCGCGCAGCACGACAGCAAAAGGGCCCCTGGTCTGCATCTCAGCAGGTCAGAGAGCCTCTTTCCGCTCCCCGAGTGGGACTCGAACCAACAACCGTCCGAGTAGATCTACACGCGATCACGCACGACCACAGCGCTCGCTTTCACCGCTCAACAACTACCCGAATCAGCGTGCTGACCGGACGCCGAATCACACGAGATTGACGACTAACTCGTCAGTTCTTCGTCAATCCGTTCGGCCGATCATTCGACGGTCACCCGCAGCGGCGAGCGGAAGGCGTCTCGGAGTCCCACCGGGACGTCCTCGGCGCGCTCGTAGACGATAAAGCCGTCGCTCCCCGAGCCGTCGCTCGACTCCGAGTAGGAACCTCTCGCCTCGATCTCCGCCCTGATCGACAGCGAGCGAGCGTCGTATGCCTCCATCGCCGCATCGAAGCCCTCCTGGGGCGCATCGGCCACGAGCAGCCACCATCCATCGGCATCCACTTCGACGGTCCAGGCTCCGCCGTACAGCTCGATCCGGACCCGCGCGCGTGGTTGTGCCCGCCCGTAGGCATACACCTGGTAGCCGCCGGACTCGCCGTAGGACGGCGAGCCGCCGTCGTACGGATAGTCGACGTCATCGTGGGAGCTCAGCTTCTCCCACCCTGTGGCACCGCGCTCGAAGAGGCCCAACTCGACCTCACGGAAGTCGCTGTTCAGGTCGTCGAACCGAGCCGCATAGTCGCCACAGAAGAGCACCCGTCGGACGACTCCGTACCTCGGATTGTCAGATATCCACAGGACGTCGTTTTCCGACGCTGGAGACGTGGGCTTCGCCATGCGCACAGTCTGCCGCCTTGCGCGACACACCGCCTTCTGGTTGATGCCTTGCGCCGCAGTCACCGTGATCTCGCCTGCCCACGCTGCGGGACGAACCTTCTCGAAGAGTCCAACCGCCTCCGGAACGACCTCGACACGCGGCACAGAGCGCGCTCCAGCGTCTTGTCCGCAGTCAAGGAGCCTGCGGGTCATGGGTCGGCACGTCGTCGTCATCCATGATCATCCGGTTGAGCCAGTCACCGTCGTACTCGATAAGGCCGGGTACGTGAAGAGGAAGACCGTGCCGACAGGAGCGGCTGCCGCGACGGTGCTGCCCACCGCGAAGCCGAACCTGACCATGCTTGAGGCAGTCTGAGCGAGGGTTCTTCGTCAATAACTTGTCAACAACGCAAAGAACCCCGATCCTTCACGGATTGGGGTTCTTGCGTTCCTGCAGGTCAGCAGCGTCTTCACGCCTCCATCTTGCTCCCCGAGTTGGACTCGAACCAACAACCGTCCGATTAACAGTCGGAAGCTCTGCCAATTGAGCTATCGGGGATCAGCCACCTCGTCGGCAGCAGGCGAAACCTTAGCAACGCCTTGGGTGAGACCTGCAAATCGGGGCCGTCCTCGGCTCGGGGAGCAGCTGCTCAGGGCATCCCGACGCGCTCGCGCAACGAACGGCGCTGCTGCTCCAGCGCATGCAGATCGGCGAAGAGCGCCCGGTAGGCCTCCGGGTCGTCGGTCGGGTTCGTGCGCTGCAGGCGGCTGTGCACGTCGGCGATGCGGCGCTGCAGCGATGCCTGCCGCAGTGCGACGACGTGCTCGGTGACGTAGCCCGCGTCGACCTCCCGCCGCGACGGCAGCGCTTCGACGGCGAGGGCACTCACCAGCGCGGCCAGGTGGGGTGTGCCGGCAGCCGCCGCGAGCCGCGCCGCCCAGCTCGCGTCGCCGGCTCCGGCCCCGGGTCCGCCGGCGGCGGCGATCAGCGCCCAGACCTGCTGGTAGGCGGGGTGCTGGAAGTCGGCGGCGCTGATCTCGCCGGTGAGCCGGCCGACGGCCATCGGGTGCTGCACCAGCACCTTGAGCGTCTCCCGCTCCAGGGCGAAGCGCGGGTCGCGCAGGTCCGGCGTCGCCGGCCGCGCCGGTGCCGCCTCCGCTGTGCCGGGCGGAACGGCACCGGCGGCACCCCCGACACCGGCGGCACCCCCGGCACCGACGCCGTCCCGGCGGACGCCGCCTGCTGCCGTCGCACTGGACCGGGCATCCCGGGCGCCGGCGCGTCGTACCTCGGCGCTGGCCTGCTCCGGATCGACGCCGACCATCGAGGCCAGCTCGCGGGCGAAGGCGTCCACCTTGGACCGGTCGCGCACGCTGGAGACCAGCCGGGCACCCTCGCGCAGCGCGTCGACCCGGCCGTCGGCGCGGTCGAGGTCGTGCTTGGCCAAGACGTTGCCCAGCACGAACCGGTACAGCGGCTGTCGGCCGGCGACGAGTGCGCGGACCGCCTCGTCACCCTGCTTGACCCGCAGGTCGCAGGGGTCGAGCCCCTCGGGCGCGACGGCGACATAGGTCTGCGAGACGAAGTCCTGATCGCCGCTGAAGACCTTCATCGCCGCCGCCTGACCGGCGGCGTCGCCGTCGAAGGTGAAGACGACTTCCCCGGAGGACTGGGTGAAGTCGGCCATGAACCGTCGTACGACCTTGCCGTGCTCGGAGGTGAAGGCGGTCCCGCAGGTGGCCACGGCCGTCGTGATCCCGGCCAGATGGCAGGCCATCACGTCGGTGTAGCCCTCCACCACCACCGCCTGCCCGGTCTTCCGCATGCCCTCGCGGGCCAGGTCGATGCCGTAGAGGACGGTGTTCTTCTTGTAGATCGGCGTCTCGGAGGTGTTGATGTACTTGCCCGAGATCCGGTCGTCGTCGAAGAGCTTGCGGGCGCCGAACCCGATCACGTCGCCGCTCGACTCGCGGATCGGCCAGATCAGCCGGCTCTGGAAGACGTCGTAGCCGTTGTGGCGGGTCAGGCCACCGACGACCAGCTCCTCCTCGGAGAAGCCCCGACCGCGCAGGTGCTGGCGCAGCGCCTTGCCGTCGGTGGGCGCGAAGCCGATGCCGAAGCGCTCGGCGGCGGCCTGGTCGAAGCTCCGCTCGGCGAGGAACTGCCGGGCCGGTAGCGCAGCCGGGGTGAGCAGCTGTTCGGCGAAGAACTCGGCGGCGATCCGGTGGGCCTCGATCAGCTTGCCACGCTGCGGGCCCCGGGGGCGGTCCTCGCGGCCGTCGCCCTCCTCGTGCTCGAGCGGCACGCCGTACTTCTCCGCGAGCCGCTCCACTGTCTCGGTGAAGCCGAGGCCGTCGATCTTCATCACGAAGCTGATCACGTCGCCACCCGCCTGGCAGCCGAAGCAGTAGAACATCTGCCGTGCGGGCGTGACCTGGAAGCTGGGCGACTTCTCGTCGTGGAAGGGGCACAGACCCTTCATCGAGCCGCCGCCCGCGTTGCGCAGCGTGACGTACTGGCTCACGACGTCGTCGATCCGCGCTTTCTCGCGCACCTCCTGGATGCTCTTGTCGCGGATCCTCCCTGGCACGAGCAGATCCTACGGTCCCACCGGAGCGAGCCGGTGCCGCTCGCCTAGACCCGGCCGCCGGTCGGCCCACATCCGCTGCGTCCCGCGCACCTCGGCGATCCGCTCGGGGTCGATGTCGGCCACGGCCAGGCCCTCCGTCCCGGGAGGCACCCGGTCGATGATGCGCCCCTCCGGATCGAAGACGGCGGACCCGCCGATGAAGCCGTACGGCGCCCCGAGCAGCCCGGCGAAGACCACGTAGACGCCGTTGTCGAGCGCTCGGGCCGCATAGTGCAGGTCGCGCCGGTGCTCGCCGCCGGGGAAGTAGGCGCCGCTGTTGAGGTAGACGTCGGCGCCCGCTGCCGCCGCGGCGTGCTCGGGGAAGTTCGCGTCGTAGCAGACCGAGAGCGCCAGCTCGCGCTCCCCCGTCATCAGGCTCGCCCCGCACTCGCCGGGCGTGAAGAACGCCCGCTCGGAGGCGTAGAGGTGCTGCTTCGCGTACGCCGCGACAGGCCGCTCGCCCGGACGCAGCACCACGCTGCTCAGCGTCCGGTGCGTGCCGTGGTCCAGCGGCGAGTTGAGCACCGCCGTGACTCCCCCGTCCTCGACCGCTGCCTGCACGGGAGCCGCCCAGGCCAGGTCGATGCCGGGCAGGTGCCCGGTGTGGAGCAGGTCGGCGAAGGCGGCCTCGTCGTACCCGGTGGTGAACGCCTCGGGGAAGACGACCACCCCCGCACCGCGTCGGGCCGCCCGGCGGACCCAGTCGGCGGCCGAGGCCAGGTTGCGGTCCACCTCACCCGGCAGTGCCTCGGCCTGCACCGCCGCCACGCGCAGCATCAGTAGTCGCCTCGCATGATGTTGGCCAGCGGCTCGCCGGCGGCGAAGCGCTCGAGCTGCTGGCGGACCAGACGGTGGGCGCGCGGCCACATCGCGCTGCTCGCCCCACCGACGTGCGGACTGATCAAGAGACCCGGCGCTGCCCACAGTGGGTGATCGGCGGGCAGCGGCTCGGGGTCGGTGACGTCGAGCGCCGCCCGGATCCGTCCGGCCCGGAGCGCAGCGTCGAGTGCCTCGGTGTCGACGACCGGGCCGCGGGCGACGTTGACCAGCAGGGCCCCCGGCCGCATCCGGGCGAGGAACGCCGCGTCCACCAGGCCGCGGGTCTGGTCGGTCAAGGGCACGATCAGCACCACCACGTCCGCGTCCGGCAGCAGCTCCGGCAGCTCCGCGATCGCGTGCACCCCCTCCCGGGCCGAGCGCGCCACCCGCACCACGTCGCACTCGAACGGCAGCAGCCGGGACTCGATCGCCTCGCCGATCGCGCCGTACCCGACGATCAGGACGCGCTTGTCCGCCAGCGCCTCGGTGAAGCCGTCGCGCCGCCATCGCGCCTGATCCTGCTGGCGCACGAAGGTCGGGATCTCCCGCAGCGAGGCCAGGATCAGGGTCAGGGCGAGCTCGGCGGTGGACGTGTCATGGATGCCACGCCCGTTGCAGAGCGTGACCCCGTCGGGGACGCGCGACCGGATGTTGTCGACGCCGGCCGAGAGCGTCTGCACCACCCTGAGCGAGGTCATCTGCGCGAGCACGTCGGCGACGCCCGGCCCCATGTTGTACGGCGTGACGTAGAACTCCACCTCCCGCACCGAGGCCGGCACGTCCCGGGTGGGATCGACCACCTCGTAGCGCAGTCCGGACGGCACTTCGCCCAGCTCGCTGGGGTCGAACGGCAGCCACACCAGCGGGTTCATCGCTCTCCGATCAGTCGTGCGTGCCAGGCCACGGCGCTGGCGTCGGTCAGGGAGGCCACCTGGTCGACCACCACCCGCAACCGCGCGGCGTCGTCGGGCGCCTGCGCCCAGTCCTCGGCGTACTGCCGGTCCAGCGCCGCGCCGTCCCGGTCGAGCAGCGCCGCGACCAGCTCTGCCAGCAGCTCGCGCTGGCGAGCCATCAGCGCGCGCCGGTCGTCGGTCTGCATGACGTAGTGGGCCGCGACGCCCTTGAGCACCGCCATCTCGCGCAGCGTCTCCTCCGGCACGACGAGGTCGGCGCGGTAGCGGGTGAACGGCCCCTCGGCCGCCTCGAAGGTGGCCTGCTGGACCGCCCCGCAGAAGCGCCCGATCACGTCGCTGGTCAGGTTCTTCAAGGCGGCCAGGCTGCGACGGGTGCCGTCGTAGCCGCGCAGCGGCCACGACCCGATCGCCGTCAGCTCCTTGAGCGTCGCAGCGACCTGCGCGTCGTCCAGATCGGGGCGGTAGGTGGCCCGTACGGCGGCGCCGACCGCCGCCACGTCCAGCGCTGTCAGGTCGATCCGACCGGCGACCACGCCGTCCTCGACGTCGTGCACCGAGTAGGCGACGTCGTCGGCGAGATCCATGATCTGGGCCTCCACGCACCGCTGCTGGGCGTGAGCGCCGGCGCGCAGCCAGGTGAACACCGGCAGGTCGTCGCCGTAGACGCCGAACTTCGGCCCAGGCCGCTCGCTGCGGGCCCACGGATACTTCGTGCAGGCGTCGAGGGTCGCGCGAGTCAGGTTGAGCCCGACCGACTCGCCGGCGGCATCGAACGTCTTCGCCTCGAGCCGGGTCAGGATCCGCAGCGTCTGGGCGTTGCCCTCGAACCCACCCGCGTCCTGCGCGAGGACGGCGAGCACCTCCTCGCCGTTGTGCCCGAACGGCGGGTGGCCGAGATCGTGGGCGAGCGCGGCGGTCTCGGCCAGGTCGGCCAGCTCGGGCTGGCCGCCGTTGAGCGCCCGCGAGAGGTCGCGGGCCACCTGCGCGACCTCCAGGCTGTGGGTGAGCCGGTTGCGGACGAAGTCATCCGACTGCGGCCCGACCACCTGGGTCTTCGCCGCCAAGCGACGTGAGGAGGCGGCGTGCACCACCCGCGCCCGGTCACGCTCGAACGGCGTGCGCTCGGGCGCGAGGACCCGCTTGGGCGGCTCGGGAACGAGCCGCTCACGAGCGTGAGCGTCGTAGAGGTCATCCATCGACACCGACCCTAGGGCCAGGCACCGACAGCGGGTCGGGCGGGTGCGGCCCGCCGGCTCAGTTCGTTCCCAGGTGGACGTGGTCCATGTGGTTCGCCGTCGCGGAGCCCCGATCGGCGAACGTCCGCCAGCCCTCGGAGGCCCGGACGGGGGTCCAGATGCGGTGATACCACAAGATGTCGTACAGATCGAGCTCGGCGGCGTGGGCCTGCGCCCAGGCTGCGATCCGGTCACCGAGGGCCTTGTCGCCGTAGACCATGACGTCGATGGCGTTGCCGGTGTCGTGTTCGGAGCGCGCACCCCAGCCGAGGTAGCTGGTGACCTCGGGGAACGCGTGGCACACCGCCCGGTAGACCCGCACGGTCTGCGGCTTGAGTCCCCGCTCCACGCTGCCGTCGGGGCACGGTGCGTCCGAGAGCGCACCGGCGGCCGGGTCCGGCTTGTCACCCGAGAGATGACCGGAGGTGACCCACCGGGTCTCGCCGTCGACGACCACCTGCTGGCGGCCGCTGCGCCGGATGCCGGTGTAGACCGCCTGGTCCCCGGCGGACAGCTGGCCGTCGAGCGTGGCGGCGTCGCCGGCGGCGGACCACAGGTTGAGGTCGACCTCGGCGTACATCCGGGTGCGCGAGAGCGATCGGGAGGCGACCGGCCGCCGCGTCGGCGCAGGGGTCGCCGACGTCGACGGCGCCACCGGCACGGCAGAGGCACTCGTCGAGGCGCTCGCGGACGGGCTCGACGCCACCCGCGACAGGCTGTCGGAGGCGTCACTGGCGACCAGGCTGGTCGCTCCCTGGGTGGCGACCCCGAGGGCGACGGCGCCGCCGGTCACCGCGAGTGCGATGGGTGCGGCGAGGAGGGGAAGACGGGTCCGTCGCAGACGCGACGGGCGGGCATCGGTGTCCCGCTTGTGGCGGCCAGTGGCCACAGCGCTGATCCTTTGCTGTTGCTGACGGGGGGCTGCCGACCGGTCCCGAGTCGGTTCGGCTTTCAACGAGTACAACACAGGCACTCCGGCGGCGGAAAATCCCCCAGCCGGGTCCTGAGACGCGTACGCCGGTGGCTCAGCCCCCGGAGACGGTGTCCTCGGGGATGGCGCAGCCGACGCCGTCGGTGTCGTCGAGCCAGCCCTCGGGCATGACGATCTTGTCGCGCGGCGCACCCTGGCGACCGCGCGGCGCACCGAGCTCGGAGACCGGGAACGGCTCGCTCGGGTCGAGCTGCGCGAGCAGGGCGTCGAGGTCGGCGAGGGTCTTGACCAGGCCGAGGTCGCGGCGCAGGTCGCCGCCGGCGCCGAAGCCCTTGAGGTACCAGGCGACGTGCTTGCGGATCTCCTTGCAGCCGCGCTCCTCGCCCATGTGCTCGCACAGGAGCTCGGCGTGGCGGCGCATCATCGCGGCCACCTCGCCGAGGTTCGGCAGGGTCGCGACCTGCTCACCGCCGAAGGCGGCAGCAAGGTCGCGGAAGAGCCACGGCCGTCCCAGGCAACCACGTCCGATGACCACGCCGTCCACACCCGTGTGCGCCATCATCCGCAGCGCGTCTGAGGCCTCCCAGATGTCCCCGTTGCCGAGGACCGGGATGTCGGACACGCTCGCCTTGAGCTCGGCGATGGCGTCCCAGTCGGCGGTCCCGGAGTAGGCCTGCGAGACGGTCCGGCCGTGCAGCGCGATCGCGGCGGCGCCGCTCTCGGCAGCGATCCGCCCCGCATCGAGGAACGTCAGGTGCGCATCGTCGATGCCCTTGCGGGTCTTCATCGTCACCGGTACGCCGAAGGGCTCGGCGGCCTTGACCGCATGACGCAGGATCTCGCCCAGCAGGTTGCGCTTCCACGGCAACACCCCGCCGCCGCCCTTGCGGGTGACCTTGGGCACCGGGCAACCGAAGTTGAGGTCGACGTGCGCCACGCCGTACTCGGCGCACAGGATCTCGGTGGCCTTGCCGACGTAGACCGGGTCGGTCCCGTAGAGCTGGACGCTGCGCACCGTCTCCAGCTCGTCGAAGACGAGCATGTCCTTGGTGTGCTGGTCACCCTCCACCAGGCCGCGCGAGGTGATCATCTCGCAGACGTAGAGCCCGGCTCCCTGCTCGGCGCACAGCCGTCGGAACGCGGCGTTGGTGACCCCGGCCATCGGCGCGAGCACGACGGGGGTCGCGATCTCGAGGCTGCCGAGGCGCAAGGACGTCATGGGATCATTCTCGCCATCGGGCCGCTGCCCGCCCAAACCGCGGCGGCCGAGATGCTCAGCGCAGGGGCGAGCCGGACATGTGCACGTCAGGGCTCCCGGCCGGGGCGGGCGACGCCGTCGTCGACCCGCTGGGCAGCCCGCTCGGCACCCCGCTGGGCGCCACGCTCGGCGAGCCGGTCGCTCCGGACGAGCCGCCCTTGCCCAGCGGGGTGACCGCGCCGGTCCAGGCGATCGGCGCGAACGCCTCGGTCGGCCGGAAGCTCACACCCTTCAGGGTGCCGGCGGCCGGAACCAGGTAGACCAGGCAGACCTGGGCGCTGGCACCGGCCGGGAACGGCGTCGGCAGGATGCCGGGACTGCACGGCTTGAAGTCGGTCGCGAAGGTGGACGCCTCCACCAGCGCACCGGAGGCCGCCGAGCCGTAGAGCGGGACGGCGGCGCCCGCCAGGTCGCTGCGACCGGCGTTGCGGACCGTCGCGGTGACGAAGTAGGGCGCCGTCTGCTTCGTGGCCTCGTCGAGCTCCCAGCCCTTGAACGACTTGCGCAGCGTGGTGCTGTGCACCGCCGTCACCGTCACGTCCAGCACACCGACGAGCTTCTGGGTGGGCTGCCAGGCCACCGTCGCGGCCTGTCCGAGCTGCAGCGCCGTGCCCGGCGAGGTCAGCGTGATCCCGGTAGGCACTCCCGTCGGATAGCCGCCGGCCGACGTGGCCGTGCCGCTCGCGGAGACGGCGGCCGACCCGCTCGCCGCGTCACCGTTGCCGTCCGAGGACGAGCCGCCGCAGCCGCTGAGCGCCGTACCGGCGACCAGGAGTGCTCCCGCCGCGAGCGCGTGCAGCCGACGCGAGGAGCGGCGCGACGAGGATCCGTGGCGAGCCATGGCGCTCATCATGCACCCCCGCCCCGGGTCTCAGGCCAGGAACTTCTCGGCGAAGTACGCGCCGATCCGGTCCAGCGAGACGCGCTCCTGGGCCATCGTGTCGCGCTCACGCACGGTGACGGCCTGATCCTCGAGGGTGTCGAAGTCGACCGTCACGCAGTACGGCGTGCCGATCTCGTCCTGACGGCGGTAGCGGCGCCCGATGGCGCCGGAGTCGTCGAAGTCGACCATCCAGTTGCGGCGCAGCTCCGCGGCCAGGTCCTTCGCCTTCGGCGAGAGGTCGGCATTGCGGCTCAGCGGCAGCACCGCGACCTTCACCGGCGCGAGCCGCTTGTCCAGACGCAGCACGACGCGCTTGTCCACGCCGCCCTTGGTGTTCGGCGCCTCGTCCTCGGTGTAGGCGTCGACCAGGAACGTCATCAGGCTGCGCGAGAGCCCCGCCGCCGGCTCGATCACGTAGGGCACGTAGCGCTCGTTGTTGGCCTGGTCGAAGTAGGACAGGTCGGCGCCGGAGTGCTGGGCGTGGGTGGAGAGGTCGTAGTCGGTGCGGTTGGCGATGCCCTCGAGCTCGCCCCACTCCGAGCCCGCGAAGTTGAACCGGTACTCGATGTCGACCGTGCGCTTGGAGTAGTGGGACAGCTTCTCCTTGGCATGCTCGTAGTGCCGCAGGTTCTCCGGGCGGATGCCGAGGTCGTGGTACCAGGCGGTACGGGTGTCGATCCAGTACTGGTGCCACTCCTCGTCCTCACCCGGCTTGACGAAGAACTCCATCTCCATCTGCTCGAACTCGCGGGTGCGGAAGATGAAGTTGCCCGGCGTGATCTCGTTGCGGAAGGATTTGCCGATCTGCGCGATGCCGAACGGCGGCTTCATCCGCTGCGAGGTCACCACGTTGGCGAAGTTCAGGAAGATGCCCTGCGCGGTCTCGGGACGCAGGTAGTGCAGCCCCGACTCGTCCTCGATCACGCCGAGGTAGGTCTTGAGCAGGCCGGAGAACTGACGCGGCTCGGTCCACGCGCCGCGGGTGCCGCAGTTCGGGCAGACGATGTCAGCGGGGCTGACCGCATCCGGGTCGTCGAGCCCCTTCTTCTCGGCGTAGGCCTCCTGCAGGTGGTCGAAGCGGAAGCGCTTGTGGCAGCTCTGGCACTCGGTGAGGGGGTCGGTGAACGTCGCGACGTGGCCGGAGGCCTCCCACGTCTGGCGGGGCAGGATCACGCTGGAGTCGAGGCCGACCACGTCGTCGCGCAGCTGCACCATGGACTTCCACCACTGGCGCTTGATGTTCTCCTTGAGCTCCACGCCCAGCGGGCCGTAGTCCCAGGCACTCTTGGTACCGCCGTAGATCTCACCGCACGGGTAGACGAAGCCTCGACGCTTGGCGAGCGAGACGACGTGGTCGACGGTGGAGGCGGGCGGCTTGGCCACGGGGAGTCCTATCGGTAGTGGAGCGTGCGCCACCGGCTGTGACGCGCTCCTACCCTATCGAGGCTCCTTGGGGACCGCTCACCGCGTACGCCGGCGCCTCCATCGGGTGGCGATAACGATTACCAGTTACGCTGGAACCATGGCCCGATCTCAGCGCGTGACCAAGCAGGGCGGAGCCGTCCGCGACGCCCTGCGCTCCCTGGACGGCTTCCACAGCGCCCAGGACGTCTACGCCACCCTGCGCACCGGCGGCGACGCTGTCGGCCTGGCCACCGTCTACCGCCATCTGCAGGGCCTGGTCGAGACCGGCGAGGCCGACGTCATCCGCACCGCGAGCGGCGAGACCACCTACCGGTTGTGCGGTGAGTCGGCCGCCGAGGGGCCGGCCCACCACCATCACCACCTGGTCTGCCGCAGCTGTGGCAGGGCCGAGGACGTCGAGGGCAGGGCCGTGGAGGCGTGGGCAGCGCAGGTGGCCACCGACGCCGGGTTCGTCGACGTGGACCACACCGTGGAGATCTTCGGGACCTGCGCCGAGTGCGCCGCGACCGCTGCTGCGGCCGCGACGAAGGCCTGAGTCAGACCTTCCGCACCAGCGCCGCCGCCCGGGCCACGACGTACAGGCCGAAGCTGATGAAGGTGATGAACACGCTCGCCTTCACCCCGGAGTCGACGAAGGCCAGCGAGAGCAGGAACCCGCCGTCGGCGGCGACCAGCGCGAACACCACCGAGAGCGCCGAGACCAGCAGCGGCGCCGCCGTCCAGCGCCGGGCGGCGGCCGCGGGCGTGATCGCCAGGCTCAGCACCAGCAGCGTCCCGACGACCTGGGCCACCTCGGTGACGGTGACGGTGAGCATCAGCACGAAGAGCAGACCCAGGGCACGCACCGGCACCCCGCGCGCCTCGGCGACCTCGGGATCGACCGAGGAGAAGAACAGCGGCCGGTAGATCACCAGCACCAGCAGGCCGACGACCCCCGCCACCGCCCCCAGCACCGCCAGGTCGCGGCCGGTGACGGCGACGATCGAGCCGAACAGGATGTTCGTCGCCTGGCTGGCGTAGCCGTGGTAGAAGCTCAGCAGGAAGACACCGAGGCCCAGACCGAAGGCCAGGATCACGCCGATCGCCGTGTTGCCGTCGCCGCGCCGGCTGCCGAGCACGGCGATCGCCACCGCCACCAGCACCGAGCCCAGCAGGGCACCGGTCAGCGCGTCGTCGAAGATCAGCAGGCCGGCGACGGCCGTCGGGAAGGCGAGCTCGGCGCTGCCGTGCACGGCGAACGCCATGTCCCGGGCCGCGACGAAGGGCGCGATCAGGCCGCTGACCAGTGCCACCAGGGTGGCAGCGATCAGGGCATGCTGGGCGAAGGGGTAGTGCAGGTAGGTCCAGATGTCGTTCACCGGGCGTGCCACTCCCCTGCGTCGCCGTCGTGACGGCGGCTTTCGACGAAGTGATCGTGGTCGTGGTGCGGCTCGGTCTCGGCCCCCAGGACGACGATCCGGTCGCGCACCCGCAAGACGTCGATCCGGGTGCCGTAGAGATCGGAGAGCCGGTCGCTGGTGAGCACCTCGTCGGGTCGACCGACGGCCACCCGGCCCTCGACGATGTAGACGACCCGGTCGACGAAGGGCAGCACCGGATTGATCTCGTGGGTGACCATCAGCACCGCCGTCCCGGCCGTACGGCGGCGCCGGTCGAGGAGCTCGACCACGCCGCGCTGGTGGTTGAGGTCGAGGGAGAGCAGCGGCTCGTCGCACAGCAGCACCGACGGATCCCCGACAAGCGCCTGGGCGATGCGCAGGCGCTGCTGCTCGCCACCCGAGAGCCGGCCGATGGGTCGGTCGGCGTAGGCGGTGGCGCCGACAGCGGTGATGGCCGCCTCGACCCGGGCCGCTCGGCCGTGCGCCCGCAGCGGCCCGAACCGGTGGCCGTCGACCCCCAGCGTCACCAGATCGCGACCGCGAGCGCCGAGATCGGTGTCGAAGCCCTTCTGCTGCGGCACGTAGCCGACCTCCGCACTGCCGCGCCGCGGCGGCCTGCCGGCGACCCGGGCGGTGCCCTCGCTGAGCGGGAGCAGCCCGAGGAGCACCTTGAGCAGGGTGGACTTGCCGGCACCGTTCGGCCCGAGGATCGCGACGAACTCCCCCGCCGCGATCTCGAGCGTCAGATCGCGCCACAGCAGCCGGTCACCGCGGCGCAGAGCGGCTCCGTCGAGCTGGACCGCCGGTCCTCGACTCATCGGCTCGCCTTCTGAAGTGCCGCGAGCAGGTCCCTCGCCTGGGCGAGCTGCCAGTCCTGCAGGTGCGGGTAGGTCGGCGGCATCGTCTCGGTCACTCCGACGATGGGTACGCCGGAGTCCGTGGCCAACCGTTTGATCTCGGTGGTCTGCGCATCGGTCACCTGCGCGTTGTACAGCAGCACCTTGACCGTACCGTCCTTGACGGCGTCGTTGAACGCCACGGTGTCCTGTGGGCTCGGATCGCTGCCGTCCTCCACCGCCTGCGCGAAGCCGGCGGGGATGCCGAGCCGCAGTCCGGCGGCCTGGAGGAGGTAGCCGGGGACGCGCTCGGTGTAGGCGACGGGGGTGCCGGCGTACTGGCTCTTGATCTGGCCGATCACGGCCAGCAGCGGGTCGAGGCTGCGGATGAACGTCCGGGCGTTGGCCTCGAACTCGGACCTGTTCGCCGGATCGAGCTCAGCGAGCTCGGAGGCGATCGCGTCGGCGACCCGGGGAAGATCGGGTGCGTCGTACCACAGGTGCGGGTTGGCGTCGGTCCCGCTGATCCCCACGACGTCGGCCACCGTGAGCACCTTCGGGTGCGCGCCGGAGGCGGAGACCAGCTTGGTGAGGAAGTCGTCGTACCCGAGGCCGTTGCGCACCACGAGCCGCGCGGTGGCGACGGCGATCGCATTGCGATCCGAGGACTCGTACTCGTGCGGGTCCTCGTCGGGATCGGTGATGATCGAGGTGACCTGCACGTGGGAGCCGCCGATCTGGTGGACCACGTCGCCCCAGAAGTTCTCCCCCGCGACGACCTCGACCACGTCGGTGCTGCTCCGGGGCGAGGAGCCGCACGCGGCCAGCGCCGGGGCCAGGAGCAGGACGGCGGAGACGAGGGCGACGAGCCGTGGTGACTTCACCCTCCAATAATGAGAATGATTCTCACTTCTGTCAAACGGGTTCGTTGGGCAGCGCCCCGCCGTAGCGTCGATCCCGGCGAGCGTAGGTCTCGCAGGCCGCCCACAGATGCCGCCTGTCGACATCGGGCCACAGCACGTCGGTGAAGACAAACTCGCTGTACGCCGCCTGCCAGAGCATGAAGTTGGAGAGCCGCTGCTCGCCGCTGGTGCGCCAGACCAGGTCGGCCTCGGCCAGCTCAGGCACGTAGAGGTAGCGGGCGAAGACCTTCTCGTCGACCTTGTCGGCTCGCAGCCGGCCGGCGGCGACGTCGGCGGCGATGCGACGGGTGGCGTCGATCAGCTCCGAGCGACCGCCGTAGTTCACGCACATCGTCAGCGTGCAGACATCGTTGTCCTTGGTCAGCTCCTCGGCGACCTGGAGCTCCTTGATCACCGACCTCCACAGCCGGGGCGCCCGGCCCGCCCACCGCACGCGGACGCCGAGCTCGTTCATCTCGTCGCGACGCCGCCGGATCACGTCACGGTTGAAGCCCATCAGGAACCGGACCTCGTCGGGGCTGCGCGCCCAGTTCTCCGTGGAGAAGGCGTAGGCGCTGATCGCCTTGACGCCGAGCTCGATCGCGCCCTCGACGACGTCGAAGAGGCTCGACTCCCCCTCCTCGTGACCGCGGGTGCGGGGCAGTCCGCGCTCCTTGGCCCAGCGGCCGTTGCCGTCCATGATCACGGCGACGTGACGCGGGACCAGGTCCCGCGGGATCGGCGGCGGCGTAGCGCCGGAGGGATGCGGGGTCGGCTGGCGGAACTGCTTCGGCACGTCGGGCAGCCTAATCGCCCACCGGGCCCGACCCGTCCGGGTGGCCCCGCGCGCCGCTCCCGAACGCTCGCGCCCTGGACGAGCCGGCGTACCGGAGGCTCCCACCTGCGGGGGCAGTGCGGACGGCTCAGCGAGCGCGCCGGCTCAGCGCTCGACGTACTCCAGTGACCGCAGGCCCCGATCCAGGTGCCACGCGAGGTAGGCGGCGACCAGACCGCTGGCCTCGCGGCGGTGGCGCTCGTCGCTGGCGGCGACCGCCTCCCAGTCCCCCGAGAGCAGCGCGCCGAGCAGGCTGAGCGTCTCCGACGCGGGCGACGCAGAGCCGGGCACCCGGCAGGTGGTGCAGACCGCGCCGCCCATCGACGGGCTGAACCAGCGGTGCGGGCCCTCGAGTCCGCACCGGGCGCAGTGCTCGAAGCTCGGCGCGTAGCCCGCGACAGCGAGCGAGCGCAGCAGATAGGAGTCCAGCACCTGACCGGGCAGCCGGCCGTCGCCGGCGGCCAGGGCGCGCAGGGCACCGACCAGCAGCAGGTACTGCTGCACCGACGGCTCCCGCTCCTCCACCACCAGCCGCTCGGCGGTCTCCAGCATCACCGTGCCGGCGGTGTAGCGGTCGTAGTCCAGACCGATGCCGGCGTGGAAGAGGTCGACCGTCTCGGCCTGGGTGATCGTGTCGAGGTTGCGGCCCTCGGCGATCTGCAGGTCGACATGGGTGAAGGGCTCCAGACGCGAGCCGAACTTCGACGTCGTACGTCGCACGCCCTTGGCGACCGCGCGGACCCGCCCGTGCTGACGCGTCAGCAGGGTGATGATGCGGTCGGCCTCGCCCAGCTTGTGGGTGCGCAACACGATCGCATCGTCGCGGTAGAGGGGCACGTCTCCTATTGTGCGGCCATGACTGCCCCACGGCCGACCGCCACCCCGGTCTCCCCCCATCGACCGGTCGCGGGGGCCGGCTACCGCCGGACGGCGAGCCCGCTGGACTGGGCGCTGGTGATCCTCTCGTGGGTCTCCCTCGCCGCAGGCATCGTGCTGCTCCTGTCGAGCCCGTCCTGGCTCCAGTACGCCGACGCGATCGGCTGCGCGCTGTTCCTCCTGGCGATCTGCTGGCGGTGGCTGCGCTTCCGGATCGGCTGGCGCTACCTGCGCCGACACTGGTGGGAGGTGATCGCGTTGGTACCGCTGCTGCCGCTGGTGCCCGACGGCCCGCTGTGGCTCGGCGTCCTGGTGGCGGTCGCGCGCTTCGCCCGGGCCGCCGACCGCACCGACAACGTCTTCGGGGACCGGATCACCGCCCAGACGATCAACCACTTCTCCAACCCGATCATCGAGACGATCAAGCGGCCGATCACGGTCGCCGTGCTCGACGAGGTCATCGACGTCATCCAGGCCGGCACGTACGCCGCGAACGTGAAGGCCGCGCTCGACGAGAACCGCACCGAGCTCGAGGCGATGGTGCTCGACCTGGTCCGCAACGACCCCACCACCGGCAAGCTGCGCTACGTCCCCTTCCACGACGAGATCGTCCAGATGACCGCCGACACGGTGTTGCGCATCGTCGACGGCGCCCTGGAGGATCCGCGCACCACCGAGCTGATCGGCGACATCATCCGCAACTCGGCCACCCAGTTGCGGCAAGCGGTTCGCTCGAAGGACTGAGAGGCGCCACCCCGAGGTCACCCGGCCGGTGTTCGATCGGGAGCACCATGGACCTCCGGCGTACGACGACGCGCTCCGCCGTGCTCACGGCACTCCTCGCCGTCCTCCCCCTCACCGCTGCCGCCGAGCCGGCGCCCACCGACGACGGCACCGCTCCCGCGCCCCCACCGGTCGTCGTCCCGGCCCAGCCTGCGGCGGCCCAGCCAGCAACGACTCCGCGCCGGACGCGGGTCTTCTTCTGGATGAACGCACTGCGCTCCAACCACGACCGGCACGCCCGGGCCACCGCAGGCTCGCGGATGCGCACCGACATCGCCCACCTGCGCCGCGCCGATGTCGACTTCGGCGTCCTCGCCGAGACCGCGCCCGACCAGCGGCGCGACTTCCGCCGTCTCGGCGGCAGTACCTGGGCGCTGGTCGACGGCGGCAACGCCATCGACAACGTGGTCTTCTACCGGCGCACGGCGTTCACCCTCCTCGAGCGCGGGTCCCTCACCATCCGCTACGTCCACGGTCAGCGGATCAGGTTGCCGATCCCGGTGCTGGCCGACCGGGTCACCGGTGCGAAGGTCGCCGTGATGCCGGTGCACAACCCGCGCATCTCTGCCGGGCCCTGGCGGCGGATCTCGTTGGATCGGGAGGTCACCCGGTTGCGGCAGCTGCGCCGCCGACACCCGGACTGGCAGATCGTCGTGGCGGGCGACTTCAACGCCGAGTGGACACCCGCGTGCGCGTTCACCCGTGCGGGGATGTCCAGCCTGGTCGCGACCAGGCAGCGCTGCCACCGCATCCTGCCGATCGACCAGATGTACGCCACCCCGGGCCTGCGGCCGCACGGCTACCGCGCCGTTCACACGACCGCCACCGACCACCATCGGGAGTACCACGCCAAGCTGCTCCTCTGAGCAGCACACCATGACGCCGCACACCATGACGCAGCATCAGCCGGCGCGGTTGACGGCGCTGATGAGCGCCTTGAGCGAGGCGGTGACGATGTTCGCGTCGATGCCGACACCCCAGTAGATGGCGCCGTCGATCGAGCACTCGACGTAGGCGGCAGCGAGCGCGTCGCCGCCCGAGGACAGCGCGTGCTCGGCGTAGTCCAGGACCCGGATGTCCCAGTCCCGGCTCTGCTCGGCCGCGATGTTGTTGAGCGCGTCCACGAACGCCGCGATCGGACCGTTGCCCGAGCCCTCGAGGGTCTGCAGCTGGCCGTCGACGTACACGTTGACGGTGAGCGCGTCCTTCTCGCCCGCCGCCGAGGAGGTGTGCACCGAGTTAAGCTTCAGCGGCGCTTCCTTGTCCAGGTACTCGGCCCGGAAGATGTCCCAGATCTTGTCCGGGCTGACCTCGCCGCCCTCGGCGTCGGTGTGCTGCTGGATGACGCGGCTGAACTCGATCTGCGCGCGGCGCGGCAGCTCGAGCTTGTGCTCGGCCTTCAGCACGTAGGCGACGCCGCCCTTGCCGGACTGGCTGTTGACCCGGATGACCGCCTCGTAGGTGCGGCCGACGTCCTTGGGATCGATCGGCAGGTACGGCGCCTCCCACGGGATCTCGCCCACGGGTCGGCCCTGCTCCGCGGCGATCCGGTCGAGGTCCTCCAGGCCCTTCTTGATGGCGTCCTGGTGGGAGCCGGAGAAGGCGGTGTAGACCAGATCGCCCGCGTAGGGGTGACGCGGGTGCACCGGCAGGTTGGTCGCGTACTCGACGGAGCGACGGATCTCGTCGATGTCGGAGAAGTCGATCTGCGGGTCGATGCCCTGGCTGAACAGGTTCATCCCCAGCGTCACCAGGTCGACGTTGCCGGTGCGCTCGCCGTGACCGAACAGGCAGCCCTCGACCCGGTCGGCGCCGGCCATCAGGGCCAGCTCGGTGGCGGCGACGGCGGTGCCGCGGTCGTTGTGCGGGTGCAGCGAGATGGCGGAGACGTCGCGGCGGGTCAGCCCCCGGCCGAAGTACTCGATCTGGTCGGCATAGGTGTTCGGCGTCGACATCTCGACGGTCGCCGGCAGGTTGAGGATGATCTCGCGACCCGGCTCCGGCTGCCACACGTCCGAGACCCGCTCGCACACCTCGAGGGCGTAGTCGGTGTCGGTCTGGGTGAAGATCTCGGGGCTGTACTGGTAGCCGAAGTCACCGGTGCCGACGATGTCGCCGACGTACTTCTCGGCGTACTTCATCACCAGCTCGGTGCCGCGGGTGGCGATGCCGATGCACTCGGCGGCGGTGACGCCGAAGACCACCCGCCGGAACAGCTCGGCGGTGGCGTTGTAGAGGTGGATGCTCGCGCGCGGTGCCCCGGCCAGCGACTCGGCGGTGCGCTCGATCAGATCCTCGCGGGCCTGGGTCAGCACCGAGATCTGGACGTCATCGGGGATGCGGTCCTCCTCGATGAGCTTGCGCACGAAGTCGAAGTCGGTCTGGCTCGCACTCGGGAAGCCGACCTCGATCTCCTTGTAGCCCATCCGCACCAGCAGCTCGAACATCGTGAGCTTGCGCGCCGGTGTCATCGGGTCGATCAGCGCCTGGTTGCCGTCGCGCAGGTCGGTGGAGAGCCAGCGCGGGGCCTTCGTGATCTTCTTCGTCGGCCAGGTCCGGTCCGGTACGTCGACGGGCACGAACGCGGTGTAGCGGCCGAACGGCATCGGCGACGGCTTCTGGAAGTTGCGGCTGTTGCTCAGGTTGGTCATGGTCTCTCGCTCAGCTGGGATCGGGTGCCGGCGCACGCGCGAAACCTCCGCGGCGAGGGGTCCGGCTCTCAGACCTCGCCGCGGCAGCTAAGAAGAAGCAGCGCGCTCATCATGACGAGGCTACGTTACCCCAAAGGTCGCGGTGGTTGCGGCCGATGCCCGCATCGTGAAGTTCTTCGCGCGTGCGTCGAGCCGGCTCCGTGCCCGCAGCGACGCCCCCGTCACCCCTTCTCAGCCTGCCGTCGCGAACGGCGTGCCGGACACCCCTGTCGCGACCGGCGAGCCCGGCCAGGAGCCCAGCCAGGAGCCCGGCCAGGAGCTCGTCCCGCAGCCCGACGAGGAGCTTGCCGAGGAGCCTGCCGAGGAACCGTACGAGATCGTCGCCGTCGATCCCGACGCCGTCACCCTCGACCTCGCGAACCGGCTGGCCAGGCTCGACCGCGCCGAGCTGATCGGGGCCGGGCGCGACGTGGCGTCGATCTCGGGCCCCGCGCTGCTCGCCGCGCTGCGTCGCCATGGCATCGGGATATGGGTGGCGGGCCCGGGCGCCCGGGCGCTCGTCCACCCCGTGGGCTGGAGTGTGGTGAGCCGCCGCGCCGAGGACGCTGCCACCGATCCGGACGGGGCGGTGGAGCGGATCGCCGTCCTGCACGGCTCGGTCGCGGCCGAGCACCGGGCGAGCGGCCTGGGCCGGGAGCTGCTGTCGCGTGCGCTGGCCCGGGCCGCCGACGAAGGTTGCACCGTCGTCGCCGCCACGGTCTGGGAGGCCTCGGAGGCCGAGGAGTTCCTCTGGCGGCGAGGGTTCGGCGAGCGCGGGACGCCCGGAACCGTACGCCGCCTCGACCTGGCAGCGACCGCCGAGCGCAGGCGCCGGATCACCGACGACGCGTCCTCCTACGGCGCCTCCTACCAGGTGCTGCGGGAGAGCGAGGACGTCGACGGGGCCCGGATCTACCGGGTCCGTGCCCGCCACCTCATCAACGGCGCCGCCGCGGGCAGCGCCGAGCTCACCGTCGCCGAGGCGACGCCGGAACACGCCGCGGACGGCGACGTACGGGTGGAACCGGAGCACCGGGGCAACCGGCTGGGCATCCTGATGCTCGGCGACCTGCTCAGCTGGATCCAGATGGACCGCCCGCGAGTGCGGGTGGCGCAGTCCTCGGTGCCGGCCAGCGCGACGCACGTGGTGGCCGTCCTGGACCGGCTCGGCAGCCGGATCGCCGGCGTCCAGGTCGAGCTGCGGCGACGCCTGCACTGAAGGTCGGCGCGCGCCGGCACCGCCGGCGCGACGCCCTGGGATCGGGTGCGCCGCTCTGCCAGACTGGCGGCATGGGACGACACCTCGTGGACCTCACCGAAGCCGAGTGCTGGGAGCGGCTCGAGACGCGCGACCTGGCCAGGATCGCCTGGAACACCAGCGCGGGGCCGGAGATCCTGCCGGTCAACTACGTCACGCACGACGGTGCGCTGTGGATGCGCACGACAGCGCACTCCTCGATCGCCGAGCAGACCGACGAGAGCCCTGTCGCCGTCGAGATCGACGACCTCGACCCGGGGACGCACGTGGGCTGGAGCGTCGTGCTGCGCGGCCGGGCCGAGGCGTTCTACCACGACGAGGACGTACCGGCCGAGGTGAAGGAGCTGCGCTCCTGGGCCGCCGGCGTACGCCCGCTGTGGTTGCAGGTGAAGGCTGACGTCATCACCGGCAAGAGCCTGTCCGAGGACTGAGGCGACCGCGGCGGTGGCACGCCTGCTGGTGGTCCACCACTCCCCCACGCCCACCACTCGGGCGCTGACCGAGAGCGTCCTGGCGGGGGCCCGGGACGACGCCGTCGCCGGCGTCGAGGTGGTGGTCCGCCCCGCCCTGGAGGCGAGCGCGCAGGACGTGCTCGCCGCCGACGGCTTCCTGCTCGGCACGTCGGCCAACTTCGGCTACATGTCGGGCGCGCTCAAGCACTTCTTCGACACCGTCTTCCTGCAGATCGGCGGCGCATTGAGCGACGACGGCAGTGCCCGCTCGGCGGGTGGTCGTCAGCCCTACGGATTGTGGGTACACGGGCGCTACGACACCACCGGGGCCGTCCGATCGGTGCAGAGCATCGTCTCGGCGCTGGCATGGAAACAGGCCGCGCCGGTGTTGGAGATCATCGGTGACCTCGAGGACGAGCATCGCGAGGCCGCCCACGAGCTCGGCGGCACCCTTGCCGCCCTGCTCGCCGACTGACCATCTCTTCGAAGGAGCAGCGTCATGACCACCACTCCCGTTGCCGCCAGTGGCACCTTCACCATCGGCGATCTGACCGTCAACCGCCTCGGCTTCGGCTCGATGCAGCTCACCGGACCGGGCGTGTGGGGCGACCCCAAGGACCCGGACGAGGCGGTGCGGGTGCTGCGCCGAGCGGTCGAGCTCGGCGTGAACTTCATCGACACCGCCGATTCCTACGGCCCTGTCGTCGCCGAGCAGCTGATCAAGAAGGCGCTGGCGCCGTACGCCGACGACATCGTGATCGCGACCAAGGCGGGCCTGACCCGCCAGGGTCCGAACGTCTGGACGCCCGTCGGTCGTCCGGCCTACCTGCGTCAGCAGGCGGAGCTCTCGCTGCGCAACCTGGGCGTCGAGCAGATCGGTCTCTTCCAGCTGCACCGCATCGACCCCGAGGTGCCGCTCGAGGACCAGGTCGGCGAGCTGGCCAAGCTGCAGCAGGAGGGCAAGATCCGCCACATCGGCCTCTCCGAGGTCTCGGTGGAGGACGTCGAGGCGGCCTCCAAGGTAGCCACGATCGCGACCGTGCAGAACCTCTACAACCTGGCGAACCGCTCCGCCGAGAAGCTGCTCGACCACGCCGAGGCCCACGGCATCGGATTCATCCCGTGGTTCCCGCTGGCCACCGGCGAGCTGTCCAAGGAGGGCAGCCCGCTCGCCTCGATCGCCGCGGACAAGGGCGCCTCGCCCTCGCAGCTCGCGCTGGCCTGGCTGCTGCGCCGCTCGCCGGTGATGCTGCCGATCCCCGGCACCTCGAGCGTCGCCCACCTGGAGGACAACCTCGCCGCGGCGGCGCTGCAGCTCACCGACGAGGAGTACGCCGCCCTCGAGGCAGCGGTCTGATCCCTGCCCGTCCGACCCGTCCGACCCGCCCGGCGCGACACTCCCGCGGCTCCCGCAGGGGTTGCGCCGGGCCGGGTATGGGCTAGGTTCGAAGGGAACTGCACGACCACCGCCTACTCGGGATGGAGGCTGGACATGGCAGCATCGACCACGCGTTCCCGCCGATCGGCTGAGCGCACCGGGCCCCGGCTCGACGGCGACCGCGGTGTCAGCCGCGCCGCCCGGGCCAGCACCACCGAGGCCCTGCTGCGCGACGCGCATGCGACCGATGACGAGGACGAGCGACGCGCCCTGCTCGACGGTGTCGTGCTGGTGAACCGGGGCGTGGCCGAGGCCGTCGCCTCGCGCTACCGCCGCCGCGGTGTCCCGATGGAGGATCTGCACCAGGCCGCCTACGAGGGGCTGGTGAAGGCCGTCTACCGATTCGACCCGACGCTCGGCAAGGACCTGCTGACCTACGCGGTCCCGACCATCCGCGGCGAGTTGCAGCGCCACTTCCGCGATCACAGCTGGACCGTACGGCCGCCGCGCCGCGTCCAAGAGCTGCAGTGGCGGGTCAACCGCTGCATCGAGGACCTCACCCAGGAGCTCGGCCACGAGCCTACCGACGGGCAGATCCAGGACACGATGCACATCACCCCCGCCGAGTACGACGAGGCCATCGTCGCCTTCGGCTGCTTCACCCCCACCTCGCTCGACCAGCCGGTCTCCCACGACGGCGCGGCGACCGTGGGCGAGCTGCTCCCCGACGATGCCGGCGACGTACGCGCCCTGGACGCCGCCGAGGCGCGCACCGCGCTGGCGCCGGTGATCAAGGAGCTGCCCGAGCGCGACCGGCGGATCATCTACCTGCGGTTCTTCGAGGACCAGACCCAGGAGGAGATCGGCGCCGAGCTCGGCGTGACCCAGATGCAGGTCTCCCGGCTGCTGACCCGCATCCTGCGCGACCTGCGCAGCGCCCTGGGCACCGAGGCCGCCTGAGCCGACGGGCGCGCCCGGTCCGGCGCCCGTTTCGAGGCGCTTCGCCCGACCACTAGCCTTGGGCCCCGTGATCCGCCTGCTCGCCCTCGTCGCCGCCGTCGTGCTGACGGCCACCGCGTGCGACAGCGCGAGCGGAGCGCACGGTGCCTCGGCGTCCACCACCCCGCCTGCGACAGGCGTGTGCCGGATGCTGACCAGCGCGCAGGTCGCCGACAAGAGCAACAGCACCGCCCCGGTCGCGTGCAGCGAGACCCACGACGCCGAGACGTTCGCCGTGGGTGCGTTGCCGACCCGGTTCGCGAAGGCGGCCTGGGACGACCCCGCCCTCGACACCTGGGCCTATGCCACCTGCGCGACGGCGTTCCCGATCCATCTCGGCACCGACGAGAGCACGGCGATGCGGTCGCTGCTCACCTGGGTGTGGTTCAGGCCGAGCCAGGACGCCTGGTCGGCCGGCGCCCGGTGGTACCGCTGCGACGTGCTCGGCGGATCCGCCACCCAGCACGAGTACGTCGACCTGCCGACCAGCACCAAGGGCCTGCTCGGTGGCCGCGGCGACGACCACTGGATGGCCTGCGCCCGGGGCAGGTCGGTGGACACCGGGACGAAGGTGCCGTGCTCGATGTCGCACGACTGGCGCGCCGCGACCACGATCAAGCTCGGCGAGGCCGACGCGTCCTATCCGGGCGACGCCGCCGCGAAGGCCAAGACCAAGTCCTACTGCGCCGAGTCGATCGACGCCTGGCTCGGCTACCCGGCGAGCTACGACTTCGGCTACACCTGGTTCGGCGCCCAGGAGTGGCAGGCCGGCAACCGGCGGTCGGTGTGCTGGGCGAGGACCACGACATGACCCGGATGCCTACCCGCGTCGGTGCGGCGCCGGGCGCTGCCGCCCTCGCGGCCGTCCTCACCGTGATGCTGGCGGTCGTGCTCAGCGGCTGCGGCGGCAGCAGCAGCGCCCGACCGAAGGCGCCGGCTTCCTCGGCGCCACCGCCGGTGGCCTCCGCCGTGCCGCGCCCGGCAGCCTCGGGCTGCAGCACCCTGACCTACCAGCAGGCCGTCGCACCGACCCTGCCGGCGGGTGAGACAGCCGTGCCGTGCAGCGGTACGCACACCGCCCAGACCTACGCCGTCGGCACGCTGTCGACCGCCATCGACGGCCACCTCACCGCCGTCGACTCCGCCCGCGTGCAGGCGCAGGTTGCGAAGAGGTGCCCCGCGGCGCTTCCGGCGTACCTTGGTGGGGATCGGGAGAGGCTGCGGCTGAGCATGCTGCGTGGCGTCTGGTTCACCCCGACCGTCGCCCAGGCCTCGACCGGCGCGGACTGGTACCGCTGCGACGTGATAGCCCTCGACGGCGACCAGCAGCTGGCGTCGATGAGGGGCTCGCTCAAGGGCGTGCTCGGCTCCGCCCGTGCCGGCGACTGGGCGATGTGCGGCACCGCGCAGCCGGGCACCGCCGGCTTCCATCGGGTCCCCTGCCGCGCCAAGCACTCCTGGAAGGCGCTCAAGACGATCGACCTCCCGGCCGGGGACTACCCGGGCGAGGCGGCGGTCAAGGAGGCCGGCCAGAAGCCCTGCCAGCAGGCCGGGCAGGCGGTCGCCTCCGACGCCCTCAACTACCGCTGGGGCTACGAGTGGCCGACCGCGGAGCAGTGGAAGGCCGGTCAGACCTACGGCATCTGCTGGGCACCCTCCGCCTAGGTCGAGACGTCACATTTGGGAGGTCGAGTGTCCAGGAGGCTGGACACTCGACCCGCGATACCTGACGTCTCGGCGCTAGAAGCCGAGCTTGCGCAGCTGCCGGGGATCGCGCTGCCAGTCCTTGGCGATCTTCACGTGGAGGTCGAGGTAGACCGGTACGCCGAGGAGCTCGGCGATCTGCAGCCGCGCGCGCTTGCCGACGTCCTTGAGCCGGCTGCCCTTGTGCCCGATCACGATGCCCTTCTGGGAGTCGCGCTCGACGTAGAGGTTGGCGTGGACGTCGAGCAGCGGCTTGTCATCGGGCCGGCCCTCGCGCATGCCCATCTCCTCGACCACCACCGCGATCGAGTGCGGCAACTCGTCCCGGACGCCGTCGAGCGCCGCCTCGCGGATCAGCTCGGCGACCAGGATCTCGTCCGGGCTGTCGGTGAGCTCACCCTCGGGATAGAGCGGCGGCCCCTCCGGCAACCGAGCCAGCAGCAGGTCGGCGAGCAGGGCGACCTGGTCACCGTTGACGCTGGAGACCGGCACGATCTCGGCCCACTCGATGCCGATCTCCACGCCCAGCGCCGCGATGTCGAGGAGGTGCTCGGCGATCCGGTCCGGCCCGGCCAGGTCGGTCTTGGTCACCACCGCCACCTTGACGATGCTCTTCTTCAGCTTCGCCAGGTTGGCGGCGATGTGCTTGTCACCGGGGCCCACCTTCTCGTTCGCGGGGAAGCACATCGCGACCACGTCGACCTCGGTCCAGGTCGCCTCGACCAGGTCGTTGAGCCGCTCGCCCAGCAGGGTGCGTGGCCGGTGCAGCCCGGGTGTGTCGACCAGGATGAGCTGGCCGTCCTCGCGATGCACGATGCCGCGCACCACCGTCCGGGTGGTCTGCGGCTTGTCCGAGGTGATCGCCACCTTGCGGCCGACCAGCGCGTTGGTCAGCGTCGACTTGCCGGCGTTGGGGCGCCCCACGAAGGAGGCGAATCCACTGCGATACGTGCTCACTGCTGCTCCTCAGCCTGGTGGCCTGCTGCCTGGTCGTAGTCCGCCCAGATCTCCTCGTCCGACTTGCCCGCCGCCTTGCCGGCCCGGTAGATCGGGCCCGGGTCCACCGCACGCGGCTGCCTGAGCGCACCACCGCGCCAGTAGCCCATCACGTCGTACGCCGTCGAGGGCAGCTTCACCTCGCGCATCAGGTGCTTGCGGATCGCGCGCATCTGGGAGGACTCGCCGGCCATCCAGAAGTAGCCGTCGCCGGCGGGCCAGTCGATGCCCTCCACCACCGCTGCCAGCGAGGAGGCGCCGTCGCCCGGCGGCCTCGACCACCGTACGTCGGTGCCCGCGGGCAGGTACTCCTCGACGCGGTCGGGCGCCTCCACCCACAACCGGGTCGGCAGCGTCGTCGACTCGGCGATCCGGGCGATCGCCGGCAGCGCCGTGAGGTCGCCGACCAGCAACAGCCACCCAGCTTCCGCCGGCAGCGCGAAGGAGCCCTTGGGCTCGGTCACCGTCACCGTCTGGCCGACGATGCTCTCGCCCTCCAGACGCGCCCACTCGGTCACCAGCCCGACCTCGTGCACGACGATGTCGAGCGTCAGCTCGGCGCCGTCCCAGCCACGCACCGTGTAGTAGCGACTCTGGAACTGTCCGGGGACCACCAGACCCACCCACTCGTCGGGGATGCCGGTGGAGACGAAGCCGCCGAGCCCCTCCCCGCCCAGGACCACCCGGACGAAGTGGTCGCTCAGCTGCTCACGGCGCAGCACCTGCGCCTCGTAGGTTCGGGCCCGCGTGCTCATCGGGGCAAGCCTAGGGCCTGGGTGCCCCCGCGCCGCGGTCGCCGAAGCTCGGGCCGTCCACCGGGCCCGTCGAGTCGCCTCGACGGACCCGGCCGACGCGCCGGATGGCTCAGAGCTCGACCGGGCGGAAGTCGTGCCGCATCGGGTAGCTCGTGCGGCCGTCCACCGTCTTGGTGAATAGGGTGTGGTGCAGCTGGATCTCGTTGTGCTCGAAGCCCACCCGCGAGCCGGCCATGTACAGGCCCCAGACCTTGGCGGTGCCGAGGTCTGTCTCGGCGACGCACGCGTCCCAGTTGTCCACCAGGTTCTTGTTCCAGCCCGTCAGCGTCCGCGCGTAGTGACGGCGGAAGTTCTCGTGGTGCTGCAGCTCGAACCCGGCGTCCTCGGCCGCGGCGACGATCGTGCCCGAGCCGGCCAGCTCGCCGTCGGGGAAGACGTAGCGGTCGATGAAGGCACCGGCAGGACCGTTGTTGGTGTTGTCGTTGCGCGTGATCGTGTGGTTGAGCAGGCGGCCGTCGTCCTTGAGCAGCCCGCGCAGGAAGCCGAAGTACGACGGGTAGTTCGCCACGCCGATGTGCTCGGTCATGCCGATCGAGCTGATCGCATCGAAGTCCTTCTCCACCACGTCGCGGTAGTCGGAGAAGCGGACCTCGGCGATGTCGTCGAGACCGTCGCGCTTGATCGCCTCACCCGCCCAGTCGGCCTGCTCGCGGGAGAGCGTGACGCCGAGGGCCTTGACGCCGTAGTGCTTCGCGGCGTGGCGGACCATCGAGCCCCAACCGCAGCCGACGTCGAGCAGCCGGTCGCCGGCCTTGAGCCCCAGCTTGCGGCAGATCAGGTCGAACTTCTCCGCCTGCGCCTCCTCGAGGGTGGCCTCGTCGGAGGGGAAGACGGCGCAGGTGTAGGCCATCGAGGGCCCCAGCACGTACTCGTAGAACGTGTTGGACACGTCGTAGTGGTGGTGGATGGCCTCCGCGTCGCGCTCATGCGTGTGCCGCTTGAGCGCCTTGAGACCGGCCGAACGGATGCCCTCCACCGCGGTGCGCCAGGCCGGCAGGTGCTCGTGAGCGGGCGGCTTGGGCGGCACGAAGCTGCCGATGCCGAGCGTCTGGACGATCGAGGCGAGCTCGGTCACGCTCGGCCGGGCGAAGTCGGTACTGCCGACGATCAGCTTCAGGAGCGGGTAGGGGTCACCCGGGTGCGTCCCCTCGATCTCGAGGTCGCCGCTGACGTAGGCGCGCGCCAGGCCCAGGTCCCCGGAGGCGGTCAGGATGTAGGCGAGCCCGCGCTTGTTGAGGATCCGCATGCCGTAGCTCGACGTCGTGTCGCCGGCCACCGAGCCGTCGTACGCCGAGAGCTTGATCGGAAGACCGCCGTCGAAGAATCCGTCGATGATCTCCGCGATACCCCGCTTGCTCATCGTCGCCTCACCACCTTGTCGTAGAGATTGGTCATTCGGTTGCCCGGGTCGAAGATCGCCTTCACCCGGGCGAGGTTCTCGCCGTCGTACAGGGCGTTGAACGTCGCCTCGTCGTAGAAGGCCTCCGAGTAGAGGCTCTTGTGACCGTCGAGCTCGTGCACCTTCGCCTCGATGGCGCGGTTCTTCGGCGCGTCGACCGCCTCGGGGCCGACGTGGACGGTGCCCCAGAACCCGGCATTGACGTAGACACGGCCCGGCGCCAACGGGTACGACGGCCACGCCCTGCTCGCGACCAGCGGACACAGCCACACCGGCCGCATCCCGATCTCGGCGTCGAACCACGACAGGAAGGCGCCGATGTTCTCCAGCGGCACCTCGATGTCCTGCACGACCCGCTCGCGCAGTGGCCGGCCCGCGCGGCGGTCCAACCGGTCGGCGATGTCGAAGCGCCGGTCGAGGCCGAGCAGCTTCATGTAGACGTCGCTGCGGCGGAAGCGCTCCGGCCAGAACCGGCGGATGCGAGGGTTCTGCGCCCCGAAGGCGCCGGAGCACCAGAACCAGTCGGTGTCCCAGCGCCAGAGGTAGTCGTACATCGTCAGCATGTCGGTCCCCGAGCCCGACGCGGCCCGGTGCTGGATCGACTTGTAGAAGACCGCCTGACCGGAGTGGTAGTCGCTGGTCGGCCCGGCCTGGTCGGTGAAGCGGGCCAGGGTCAGGTAGTACTCCCCCGGCGCGAAGGCGACGCCGTCGAGGCCGTCGACCTGCTGGCCGTCGTACTCGCGGGACTCGGCGATGGCGCCGATGGTCTTGGCCATCACCTCGGCATCGTCGAAGCGCAGGTGGCGCAGGGCGACGTAGCCCGGCACCTTCTCCAGCTTGATCCGGAGCCTGGTGGCGTACCCGAGCGAGCCGTAGGAGTTCGGGAAGGTGTCGAACAGCTCCTCGCCCGGCCGCGTCGTGACGACCTCGCCCGCGCCGGTGAAGACGTCCATCTCCAGCACCGACTCGTGCGGCAGCCCGTTGCGGAAGCTGGTCGACTCGATGCCCAGGCCGGTCACGGCGCCGCCGAGGGTGATGGTGCGCAGCTGCGGCACGACGTAGGGGATCAGGCCGTGCGGCAGGGTCGCGTCGACCAGGTCCTCGTAGGTGCACATGCCTTGGACATCGGCCGTCTGCGCCTGGGGGTCGACGGCGATGACGCCGGTCAGGCCGCTGACGTCCAGACCCGGGGCGTTGCTGGCCGAGCGCGCGCGGAACAGGTTCGTGGTGCGCTTGGCCAACCGCACCGGCGCGCCCGCCGGGATGGCGGCGTACGACGCCTTGAGCCGATCGACAGCCGCTTCGTGCTGCGCCCAGGGAATGGTCACGAGCGTAAACCTACTCCTGCGTCCGGTCGCTGCCGATCGGGGTCGGATCGAGCGGCTGTCCCGGATAAACTTCGGCCGAGCCCCACCCACCCCCATTCATCGAAGGACCCCCATGTCCACTGCCGCCGAGCGCGACGCCATCGCCAATCTCGCCGAGAAGGCAGCCCCGTACTTCGAGGCCAACCAGGTCAAGTGGCGCAGCAAGCCCGTGACCCAGGCCCGCCTCGCCCTGGGGCTCGCCCAGCTGCTGGAGCACATGCGGGAGAAGAAGGTCGACATGGCCACCATGACCGGTCTGACCGCCTACCGCGACGACGACGGCATCCACCTGACGATCGAGCTGGGCACGCTGCCGCTGGAGTAGGTGTCGGGCGTCGGTTTTGACCCCTGGGGGTCAGAACCTGCCCGGCGTCGGTTTTGACCCCTGGGGGTCAGAACCGAACGTTGTTGGCCAAAGCTTCGCCCGACAACCTGCGGTTTCGACCCCTGGGGGTCAAAACCGTCACGAGGCGGTTGACCCGCCTACGGCGCCCCGCGGATCCCCCACCAGCACCGGCACGTCGGCACCGGCGAACTCGCGCACCGCCGCCAGGTCACCGTCGCTGACCGAACCGGCGTCGGTGAGCAGCACGACGGCCTCCAGGCCCCTCGAGCCCGAGGCGACAGCCATCGCCACGCAGACGCCGACAGCGGAGACCTGCAACGAGGGCAGCGCCACGGTCGCGGCGGCGTACGTGCGGCCGTCGGTGTCGCGCACCGCGGCGCCTTCGGCGGCACCGGTGCGGGCCCGGGTGGCGCGCGCCAGGGTCACCAGCTTGCGGTCCTCGGCGCTGAGCTCGGTCGGCGTGGCGGCGCTCTCAGGCGTCGGCTCGGTCATCGGACTCCTCCTCCACGGGGGTGATCCGCACGGTGCCGAGCTTGTTGCGGCGACCGGCGGTCTGTTCGGCGGTGAATCGCAGGCCGTGGGCCTCCACCTGCGATCCGGGGATGGGCACCACGCCCAGGTGCTTGGCGAGCAGTCCGCCGACGGAGTCGACGTCCTCCTCCTCGACGTCGAAGCCGATCAGCTCCTCCAGGTCGTCGACGAGGAACCGCGCCGGCACCCTCCACGAGCCGTCCTCCAGCTGGACCGGCTCGTGGACGTCCACGTCGTACTCGTCGGTGATCTCGCCGACGATCTCCTCCAGGATGTCCTCGATGGTGATCACGCCGGCGGTGCCGCCGTACTCGTCGACGACGACTGCCACGTGCTGGCGACGCTGCTGCATCTCGGCCAACAGGTCATCGACCGGCTTGGACTCGGGCACCCACATCACCGGCCGCATCAGCTCGTCGACCCGCTGGGTGAACTCCACCTCGGGCTCCTCGAAGTCGCGCCGGACGACGTCCTTGAGGTAGGCCATGCCCACGATGTTGTCCAGGCTCTCGTCGATGACCGGCATCCGGGAGAAGCCGCTGCGCAGGAAGAGCGAGAGGGTCTGGCGGATGTTCTTGTGCCGCTCCACGAAGACCACGTCGCCGCGCGGCACCATCACCTCGCGCGCCACCGTGTCCCCGAGCTCGAGCACCGAGTGGATCATGGTGCGCTCGTCGCCCTCGATCACGTTGGACGCCTCGGCCAGGTCGACGAGCTCGCGCAGCTCGGTCTCGGTCGAGAACGGACCCTCCCGGAAGCCGCGCCCCGGCGTCAGCGCGTTGCCGACGAGGATCAACAGCTGCGGGATCGGCCCCAGCACGCTGGTCAACGCCACGAGGGGCGCGGCGGCGAGCAGCGCGACACGCTCGTTGTGCTGGCGGCCGACGGTGCGCGGCGCGACGCCGATCGCCACGAAGGAGATCACCAGCATCGCCGCGATGGCGGTGACGTACGTCGCCGGGCCGGTGTCGCCGTACCAGTGCCGCACCAGCAGCGCGACGATCACCGTCGCCGAGATCTCGCACAGCAGCCGCAGCAGCAGCACCGTGTTGAGGTAGCGCGGCGGGTCGGCGACCAGCGCCTCCAGCCGCTTGGCGCCGGCGCGACGCTCCTCCAGCAGTTCCTCGGCACGGGCGTGCGAGAAGGAGGCGAGCGCCGCATCGGCGGCCGAGAACAGCCCGGCCAGCACGACCAGGACGATGGCCGCGACGACCAGCCAGACCTCACCCATGGATGCCGGAGCGCGTCAGTGGCCGGGGTTGCCGACGGCGAAGTCCGCCGACGGCGGCTGCGCCTGCGAGCCGAACTCCCGCAGCAGCTCGGCCTGGAGGGTGAACATCTCGCGGTGCTCGTCGGGCTCCGCGTGGTCGTAACCCAGCAGGTGCAGGATGCCGTGCGTGGTGAGCAGCTCCAGCTCGGCCACCAGGCCGTGCCCCGAGGACTCGCCCTGCCGCTCGGCGACGCTGGGGGCGATCATCAGGTCGCCCAGGACACCCTCCTCGGGCTCCTCGTCGATCAGCCCGGGCCGCAGCTCGTCCATCGGGAACGCCAGGACGTCGGTCGGGCCCTCCTTCTCCATCCACTGCTCGTTGAGCTCGGTGATGGTCGCCTCGTCGACGGCCTTGATGCACAGCTCGGCCTGCGGGTGCACGCGCATGCTGTCCATCACGAAGCGGGCCAGCCTGGCGAGGTGGTCGACGTCCAGGTCGTAGCCGGACTCGTCGAGGACCTCGATGCTCACTTCTCGCCCCTCTTGGTGTGCGCGGCCCTCGCCGTACGAGCGCTGTCGGCGGCCTGCTGCTCGCCGCGGGCATCGTAGTCGTCGTAGGCGGCGACGATCTTGCCGACCAGGCGGTGCCGGACGACGTCGTGGCTGGTGAGCCGGTTGAAGCTGAGATCCTCGACCTCGGCCAGGATCTCCTCGACCACCCGCAGTCCCGATCGCTGCCCCGTGGGCAGGTCGACCTGGGACACGTCGCCCGTCACGACGATCTTGGAGCCGAACCCGAGGCGGGTCAGGAACATCTTCATCTGCTCGGGGGTGGTGTTCTGCGCCTCGTCGAGGATGATGAACGCGTCGTTGAGCGTGCGGCCCCGCATGTAGGCCAGCGGCGCGATCTCGATCGTCCCGGCAGCCATCAGCTTGGGCACCAGCTCCGGGTCCAGCATGTCGTGCAAGGCGTCGTAGAGCGGGCGCATGTAGGGATCGATCTTCTCGGTCAGCGTGCCGGGCAGGAAGCCCAGGCGCTCACCGGACTCGACCGCCGGCCGGGTCAGGATGATGCGGTTGACCTGCTTGGCCTGCAGCGCCTGCACCGCCTTGGCCATCGCGAGGTAGGTCTTGCCCGTGCCGGCCGGACCGATGCCGAACGTGACGGTGTGCTTGTCGATGGCGTCGACGTAGCGCTTCTGGTTCAGCGTCTTGGGGCGGATCGACCGCCCGCGGTTGCTGAGGATGTTGAGCGAGAGTACGTCGGCAGGCTTCTCGGTGGTCTCCATCCGCAGCATGCTGATGACCCGCTCGACCGTCTCGCCGCTGACGCCCTGGCCGGTGCGGATGATCTGCACCAGCTCCTCCAGGACGCGCTCGATCAGCGCGATCTCGTGGGGCTCACCGTGCAGGGTGATCCGGTTGCCGCGGACGTGGACGTCGGCGTCGAAGTGGCTCTCGATGATCCCGAGGTGCTCGTCGGCAGGGCCGAGCACGCTGACCATGTCGACGCTGTTGGGCACCACGACGGTGTGCTTGGTGGTGGGCCGGCGCTCGGCCTGGACGTGTTGCTGGTCAGTCATGGATGCCCTTGCTCGGGCCCTCTCCTTCGCGGTTGGCGCACGATCGGCGCTGCTCATGCTACGCAGTTCAACCGCGCGACACACCTGCAATGTTCCCCGATCCGGCGCCGGGCCGCGATCTTCCTCCTCCCAGCGGCCGCGCATGCGTAGTCTCGTCCCATGACAGTGCTGCCGTTCCGTCGCCGTACCGCCGTCGCGCTCGCCGTGGGCGGCCTCCTGCTCACCGGCGTGGTCGCCTGCGGCTCCGACTCGAACGCGACCGCCGACGATCCCGCTCCGTCGGCCGCCTCGGGCACCGCGACCGGCTCCGCCACCGAGATGGCCTCCGACACCGCCGACCCCTCGTCCGCCGCGACCGCGTCGCAGGCGAGCGACGGCGCGGCGCCGTCCTCGGTCAGCATCAGCTCGCCCTCCAACGGCACGACCGTGGGCGACACGTTGAGCGTCCAGGGCACCGCCAACTCCCCCGAGGCGAACGTGCCGTGGGAGGTCGACTCGCCCATCGACGGGGTGGTCGTCTCCGGGAGCGCGACAGCTGACGGCTGGCTCGACAAGGCCTACCCGTGGAAGACCGAGGTGAACGTCTCGGCGCTGCAGCCGGGCACCTACACCTTCACCGCCCGTGTCGACGACGACTCCGACAAGGAGGGCACGAAGCCGCCCGAGGCGACGATCACGTTCACCAAGAAGTGAGGTTCCGCGGCCGGCGGTCGCGGCCGCCGGTTCGGCACGGGATGCAGTCGAGCCGACGGTTCCCGTGCGGCAGGCACCGCGGGAACCGCGGGTCCGGCTGCCCACCTCGGCGAGCCGTCAGGCCCAGCGCGGCGTCCGCGCCAGCAGGGCACTGACCGCCGCCAGGCCCGCTGTCGAGGTGCGCAGCACCTCGGCACCCAGCCGCACGGTCGTCGCGCCGGCGGCCTCGAACGCCGCGAGCTCGGCCGCGTCGAGGCCGCCCTCGGGGCCGACCACGATCAGCAGCTCACCGGTCTCGGGCAGCTCCACCTCGGCCAGCCGACCGGCTCCGTCCTCGTGCAGCACGACGGCGGTGGTGGCGGCGCCGACCGACGCCACCACCTCGGCGGTACTGGCCAGCGGCGCGATCTCGGGGAACCAGGAGCGACGCGCCTGCTTGGCCGCCTCGCGGGCGGTGGACCGCCACTTCGCCAGCGACCTCTCCGCTCGCTCACCCTTCCAGACCGCGACCGAGCGAGCGGCCGCCCACGGCACGATCCGGGCGGCGCCGATCTCGGTGAGGACCTCGACGGCCAGCTCGCCGCGCTCCCCCTTCGGCAGCGCCTGCACCACCGTCACCGTCGGCGACGGCGGCTGGGTGCGCGCCACGTCCTCGACCCCGACGGCGAAGACACGCTTGCCGGTCGAGATCACCGCACCGGTCGCCGAGACCCCGCGGCCGTCGGTGAGGACCACCCGCTCGCCGACCCGCAGGCGGCGTACGGCGACGGCGTGGTGCGCCTCGTCACCGTCCACGCCGACCTCGTCGCCGACGGCGACGCCGGCCAGGTCCGGCACGAGGTGGACGGGCAGGCTCATCGGGACTCAGCGACCGTTGAACGCGTCGCGGAAGCGACCGAAGACACCCTTGCCGGAGGCACGCAGCTGGCCCTCCGGCTGCTCCTCGCCGCGCGCCACGGCGAGCTGCCGCAGCAGCTCCTCCTGAGCACCGTCGAGTCGGGTGGGGGTCTCGACGTGGATGGTCACGACCAGACTGCCGCGGCCGCCGCGCAGACCGGGGACCCCACGCTCGCGCAGCACCTGCTCGGTGCCCGACTGGGTGCCGGCCTTGATCTCCAGGTCGAAGGTGGAGTCCTCGGGCGAGGCGTCGGGCAGGTCTGCCTCGAGGGTCGGCAGCGACATGGTGGTGCCGAGCGCTGCGGCCGTCATCGGAATGGTGACGGTGCAGTGCAGGTCGTTGCCGTGCCTGGTGAAGGTCTCGTGCCGGGCGACGTTGATCTCGACGTAGAGATCGCCGGCCGGGCCGCCGCCGGGGCCGACCTCGCCCTGCTCGGCGAGCTGGACGCGGGTGCCGGTGTCGACGCCGGCAGGGATCTTGACGGTGAGCGTACGGCGGGAGCGCACCCGGCCGTCGCCGCCGCAGTCGCGGCACGGGTCGACGATGATCGTTCCGAAGCCACGGCATGCGGCGCAGGGGCGCAGGGTGCGGATCTCACCGAGGAACGAGCGCTGCACATGCGCGACCTCGCCCGCACCGCGACACGTCTCGCAGACCTTCGGCTGGGTCCCGGCCGCCGAGCCGGCGCCGTGGCAGGTGTCGCAGACCACGGCCGTGTCGACCTTGAGCTCGCGGGTGACGCCGAACGCCGCCTCGGCCAGCTCGACGTCGAGACGGATCAGCGCGTCCTGGCCGCGGCGTACGCGGGGTCGGGGACCACGACCGCTGGCCGCCCCGCCCTGCCCGGCTCCGCCGAAGAAGGCATCCATGATGTCGGTGAAGGAGAAGCCCTGGCCGGCGGCGCCGAAGCCGCCGCCGAACGGGTCGCCGCCACGGTCGAACGCGGCCCGCTTCTGCGGGTCGGAGAGGATCTCGTAGGCGTGCGAGACCTCCTTGAACCGCTCCTGCGCCGCCGGATCGGGGTTGACGTCCGGGTGGTACTGCCGCGCGAGCTTGCGGTAGGCCTTCTTGATGGTCGCGTCGTCCGCATCGCGGTCGACGCCGAGGAGCTCGTAGGGATCCACGTGTTCTCTTCCCGATTTCAGGTGCCGACGGGGCTCAGGCCTCGTCGAGGATGCGGCTGAGGTAGCGGGCGACGGCGCGCACGGCGGCCATCGTCCCGGGGTAGTCCATGCGAGTGGGGCCGACGATGCCCAGCGAGGCGAGCGCGTCGTCCCGGGGCCCGTAACCGGTCGTCACGACGCTGGTGCGGGAGAGCTCCTCGTAGGGTCCCTCGGCGCCGATGCGGACGGTCACGAGGCCGCCGGCGGTGGCCTCGCCCATCAGCTTGAGCAGCACGACGTGCTCCTCCAGCGCCTCCAGCAGCGGGCGTACGGCGGTGTCGAAGCTGTCGCCGAAGCGGGCCAGGTTGCGCGTTCCCCCGACCGCCACCCGCTGATCCGAGCGGTGGTCGCTCATCGCCTCCAGCAGGGTGTTGACCACAGCCGAGGTGGCGCCGTCGCCGGTGCCGGCACCGTCGCCGTCGGGCTGGTCGTCGCACTCGGCGATCTCGCGCAACCGGGTCGCCGCCTCCGCGATGACCTCGCCACCGGCGGCTGCGTTGATCGAGCCGCGCAGCCGAGCCAGCATCTCGTCGTCGATGGCGACGCTCAGCTCCACCACGCGCTGCTCGACCCGTCCGGTCGAGAGGATCAGCACGACCAGCAGCCGGGTGGGCGCCAGCGCGACGAGCTCGACGTGACGCACCGTGCTGCGGCTCAGCGTCGGGTACTGCACGACGGCGACCTGGCGGGTCAGCTGGCTGAGCAGCCGCACCGAGCGCTGCACGACGTCGTCCAGGTCGACGGCCCCCTCCATGAAGCTGGAGATGGCGCGCTTCTCCGCGGCGCTCATCGGCTTGACCGTCGTGAGCCTGTCGACGAAGAGCCGGTAGCCCTTGTCCGTCGGCACCCGGCCGGCGCTGGTGTGGGGCTGGGCGATGTAGCCCTCCTCCTCCAGCGCCGCCATGTCGTTGCGGACCGTGGCCGGGCTGACGCCCAGCCCGTGCCGCTCGACCAGGGCCTTGGACCCGACCGGCTCCTCGGTGGCGACGTAGTCCTCGACGATCGCGCGGAGCACGTCGAGGCGTCGCTCGTTCTGCATCGTCTCCCCTTCGCGCTGGCACTCGACTTCGGTGAGTGCCAATGCTAGCGCGTGGCGGAAGCAGGACCACTGCCGCGGACCCTTGTGTCGCCCTCGTCGCTTGTGGTTAGGTGAGCCTTACCTAAATGAGGAGGAGCCATGGCAGCCACCCGCTCGGTCAGCGTCGCCGAGACCGCCCGCAGCATCCTGTCGTGCCCGGCCGGCATCGACCTGGTCGTGGAGCGGGTGGACGATCCCACCGCCGACGACCCGCGGCTCGCACTGAGCGACGCGGACGGCGTGCCGACGCTCTCGTGCCGCGTCGGTGCGACGCTCTCGCGGGCCGCGGTCCAGGGCCGAGGATGCGTGCTCACCCTGGCGAGCGGTCTCGGGCCCGAACGATCGCGGGAGCGTGCCGCGAGCCTGGCCCTGGCAGGACGGCTACGGCGTACGGGCGCGGAGCGATGCAACTGCTGCGGCGAGGTGCGCGACGTGGTCGTGGTGGACGTCGACGCGGTGAGGCTCACCTTCGACGGCGAGCGGGTCACGGTGCCGACGGCGGCCTTCGCGGCCCCCGACCTGGAGCTCAACCGCGGCCTCCTGCAGCGCTGGTGCGAGCACGCCACCGGCGCGCACCAGGAGGAGCTGCGCCAGGCCGTCGCCGGCCGCCGGGGCAGGCACCTGGCCGAGATCGTCGCGGTCTCGCTCGCCTCGCTCAGCGCCGCTGACGCCGAGCTCGACTGGGTCGAGGCCGACGGCGGCCACCGGATGACACTGGCATTCCCCCAGCCCGCGCGCTCCAGCGCCGAGCTGGGCGCGCTGCTCCGGCAGCAGCTGCACCCGCGGCTGTGCTAGGCCGAGACGTCACCTTCCGCAGGTCGAGTGGTCGCGGCCACGTCACCCCACCGTGACGAAGTCGATCAGCTCCTCCACCCGACCGAGCAGCGCGGGCTCCAGGTCGTCGTAGGTCGTGACCTTGCCCAGGATGTGCTTCCAGGCGCGCGCGATGTCGGCCTGGTCGCGGTGCGGCCAGCCGAGGTGCTGGCAGGTCCCCTTCTTCCACTCGATCGAGCGCGGGATCTGCGGCCATGCCCGCAGACCGAGACGATCCGGCTTGACCGCCTGCCAGATGTCGATGAACGGGTGGCCGACGATCTTCACGCTGGCACCATGGGGCCCGCGCATGATCGCCTCGGCGATCCGGGACTCCTTGGAACCGCGCACGAGGTGGTCGACCAGGACCCCGACGCGCCGCTCGGGGCCGGGACGGAAGTCCTTGAGGTGGTCGGCGAGGTCGTCCACGCCGCCCAGGTACTCCACCACCACGCCCTCGATGCGCAGGTCGTCGCCCCAGACCTTCTCCACGAGCTCGGCATCGTGCCGGCCCTCGACGAAGATCCGACTCTGCCGAGCCACCCGCGCCTTCGCGCCCTCCACGGCGATGGATCCCGATGCGGTGCGCTTGGGTCCGCTGCTCTGGGCGGCGGCGATCGGTGCGGTGAGGATGACCGGCCGGCCCTCGAGCAGGAAGCCGGGGCCGAGCTCGAAGACCCGGCGCTTGTTGCGGCGGTCCTCCAGCGTGACGGTGTTCAGCTGGCGGTCCACGGCGACGATCTCGCCGACGAAGTCGCTCTGCACGTCCTCGACCACTGCGCCCAGCTGCGCCGGAGCGGGAACGGCGCGGCCGTTCTTCGGCGCGCGCCAGTCGGTGGAGAGTACGTCGGTGGAGTAGCGGTCAACCATGTCGGGATTGTCCCAACAGTCACAGCAGCAACTCGCGCACCACGCCGTCGGCCAGCAACCTGCCCGGATCGGTGAGCGTCAGCCGCCCGCCACCCGGACCCTGCTCGAGCGTGACCAGCCCGCGCGCGACCTGGTCGGGCACCGCTGCTCGGCCCGCGTCGTCGAGGACGTCGAGCGGCACCCCCTCGCGCAGCCGCAGCTCGAGCATCAGCCGCTCGACCCGGCGGTCCTCCGCGCCGAGGACCTCACGGCCGTGGGCCGGGCTGAGACCGGCGCGGATGCGGTCGGCGTACGCGGCGGGGTGCTTGACGTTCCACCACCGCACCCCACCGACGTGGCTGTGCGCGCCCGGACCGACGCCCCACCAGTCGCCGCCGCGCCAGTAGAGCAGGTTGTGCCGGCAGCGGTGCTCCGGCGAGGTCGCCCAGTTGGAGACCTCGTACCAGCCCAGTCCGTGCGCCCGCAGCCGCTCGTCGGCCACGACGTACTTGTCGGCGAAGTCGTCCTCGTCCGGCATCGGCAGCTCGCCCCGGCGGACCCGGCGGGCCAGGGCGGTGCCGTCCTCGACGATGAGGCTGTACGCCGAGACGTGATCGGGTGCGCAGGCGAGGGCATCCTCGAGCGAGCGCTCCCAGTCGGCCATCGTCTCGCCGGGTGTGCCGTAGATCAGATCGAGGCTGACGCCCCCGCTCTCGGCCGCGGTGAAGCCGGCCGCTCGCGCCCACGCCACCACGTCGGGGACGCGCAGCGGGTCGTGCGTGCGGTCGAGTACGGCGAGCACGTGCGGCACCGAGCTCTGCATCCCGAAGCTGAGCCGGGTGAAACCGCCGGCTCGCAGCTCGTCGAGGTCCTGGAGCGTCACGCTGTCGGGGTTGGCCTCGGTGGTGACCTCGACATAGGCAGCCAGCGTGAACTCCTCCCGGATCGCCGCCACGATCCGGGTCAGGTCGCGCGCCGGGAGCAGCGTCGGCGTGCCGCCGCCGAAGAAGATGGTGTCGACGCTACGGTCGACGTCGCCCAGCACCGCCCGGGCCTGGCGGATCTCCGCGATCGCCTGGTCGGCGTAGGTCTGCCGGGAGACACCGGGCCCCAGCTCGGTGGCGGTGTAGGTGTTGAAGTCGCAGTAGCCACATCGCACGGTGCAGAACGGCACGTGCACGTAGAAGCCGAACCCCTTCTCCCCGAGGGTGGCGAGGGCCGAGTCCGGAAGGTTGCCGTCGGCGGGGGCCGGGTCGCCGGGCGGCAGGGTGGAGGGCATGGGTCCATTCTCGCCCGGTGCATGCCGAGTCCGGGCTTTCCCGGGCTCGAGACCGGACCTCGGCCAGCGGCGAGACTGCGTCGCAGGCGTCAGCGGAAGTCGCGGGAGCGATGCCGCTGGGCGAGCGCCCGAGCCGCCTCGGGGTAGACCTGGGCGAGCGATCCGAGTCGGGTGGCGACCAGGTTGGTGACGCCGTCCATCCGCTCCAACCGCCCCTCGATCAGCATCGTGGAGACCGAGGTCGCCACCTTGCGGTGGCGCTTCCACACGTCGGGGGTGCAGACCACGTTGAGCATCCCGGTCTCGTCCTCGAGGTTGAGGAAGGTCACCCCACCGGCGGTGCCCGGCCGCTGCCGGTGGGTGATCAGGCCCGCCACGGTGAGCGTGCGACCTGGCCGATGCCGCGCCAGGTCGGCGATCGAGGGGATGCCGTACTCGCGCAACCGCTCCCGAACGTGCTCGAAGGGATGCGCGTCCGGGGAGATCCCGGTCGCCCACAGGTCGGCCAGGGTGAGCTCCACCGGGACCATCGCGGGCAGCTCCGGCGCGGGTACGGCGAGGTCCATGCCCTCGAGCTGGTCGGCTCGCTCGGTCCAGCCGGCGGCCCACAGCGCCTGCCGCCTGTCCTGGCCCCCGAACGCCTCCTCGAAGACGCCCGCGGTCGCCAGCGCCTCCAGCTGCGGACGCTCCAGCCCGGCACGGCGGGAGAGATCCAGCTGGTCGCGGAACGGCCGCTCGGCCCGAGCCGCCACGATCCGCTCCGCCACCTCCTTGCCGATGCCGCGGATCGTGTCGAGACCGAGCCTGACGGCGTAGTCGCCGTCGCGGCGGTGCTCAGGGGTCGGGTCAGGGGTGCCGGGGAGCCACGAGGTGGGCTCCGCGGAGCAGTCGTGGAGGCAGGAGTCCTTCGGCGACGTGTGCCGAGCCGGCGCCGCGAGCCTCTCCAGATCGGCGACCGCTGCCGAGTGCAGCAGTGACGGCCGCAGCACCTCCACGCCGTGCCGGCGGGCGTCCTGGGTCAGCGACTGTGCGGAGTAGAAGCCCATCGGCTGGGCGCGCAACAGACCGGCCAGGAACGCGGCCGGATAGTGCAGCTTGAACCACGAGGAGGCGTAGACGAGCTTGGCGAAGGAGAGCGCGTGGGACTCGGCGAAGCCGAAGCTGGCGAAGGAGAGGATCTGGACGTAGATGGCATCGGCGACCTCGCCGACCAGGCCCTTGGCCCGCATCCCTCGGTAGAGCCGCTCCTTGAGCGATTCGATCCGCTCCACTCCTCGCTTGGAGCCCATCGCCCGGCGCAGCAGATCGGCGTCGTCCACGCTGAAGTCGCCCAGGATCCGACCCATCTCCATCAGCTGCTCCTGGAAGAGGGGGACCCCGCGGGTGCGGCCGAGCACCTCGTGCGGCTCCAGCAGCGGGTGGGCGAAGGTGACCGGGTCCTTGCCGGTCGCTCGGCGTACGTAGGGATGCACCGCACCGCCCTGGATCGGGCCGGGCCGGATCAGGGCGATCTCGATCGCCAGGTCGTAGAAGCGGCGCGGCTGCAGCCGCGGCAGGGTGCCGATCTGGGCACGCGACTCCACCTGGAAGACGCCGATCGAGTCGGCCCGGCAGAGCATGTCGTAGACCGCCGGCTCCTCCTTGGGGATGCTCGCCAGGGTCCAGTGCTCCTCGCAGTGCTCGGCCGCCATCCGCATCATGTGGTCCAGCGCGGCCAGCATGCCCAAGCCGAGCAGGTCGAACTTCACCAGCCCCATGTACTCGCAGCCCTCCTTGTCCCACTGCAGCACGGTGCGCCTGTCCATCCGGGCCCGCTCGATCGGCACCACCTCACCGACCGGCTCCTCGGTCAGCACCATCCCGCCGGAGTGGATGCCCAGGTGGCGCGGCGCTCCCAGGAACTCCTCGGCCAGGGCCTTGACCGGGCCGGGCAGGCTCTCGCCGTCGACCTCGGTCCAGGACTGCACCTCCTTGGACCAGGCATCCTGCTGCCCGGGCGAGTAGCCCAGTGCCTTGGCGGCGTCGCGGACCGCCATCTTGGGCCGGTAGCCGACGACGTTGGCGACCTGCGCGGCGTTGCGCCGGCCGTAGGTGTCGTAGACCCACTGGATCACCTCCTCGCGCCGGTCGGAGTCGAAGTCGACGTCGATGTCCGGCTCCTCCTCGCGATGCTCGGAGATGAACCGGGCGAACGGCAGGCCGTAGAAGACCGGGTCGATCGCGGTGATGCCCAGGGCGTAGCACACAGCGCTGGCCGCCGCGCTCCCCCGCCCCTGGCACAGGATCCGCCGGCTGTGGGCGAAGGCGACGATGTCGTGCACGATGACGAAGTAGCCCGGGAAGTCCTTGCGCTCGATGGTGTCCAGCTCGCTCTCCACCCGCTCGCGCGCCCTCGCGACGAACGCTGGGTCATGGGCGAAGGGCTCTGCGTAGCGCTCGGCGAAGCCGCGCTCGGTCAGCTCCCGCAGCCAGGTGGCAGCGGTGTGCCCCTCGGGGATGCCACGCTTGGGCAGCGCGGGCTTGGCCTTGCGCAGGTCGAAGGCGCAGGCGTCGGCGATCTCCACGCTGCGTGCCACCGCACCCGGGTAGCGGCGGAAGCGCTGGGCCATCTCCGCCCCGCTGCGCAGGTACGCCGAGGGGCCCGGCAGCCAGCCGTCCATCTCGGTCAGGCTGCGCCGGGCCCGGACCGCTGCCATGGCATCGGCGAGGCGGTGTCGCAGCGGGACGGCGTAGTGGACGTTGCCGGTCGCCACCACGGGCAGGCCGAGCTCGGCGGCCAGCCCGGCCAGGAGGTCGTTCTCGGCGGAGGCGCCCGGATGACCCCGGTCGGTCAGCTCCACGACGACACCGTCCGCACCGAACCAGTCCACCAGCCGCTCGATCCGCTCGCGGCTGCGGAAGCCCTTGCGGCAGCCGGTCAGCGCCACCCAGCTGCCCCGGCCACGGTCGACCAGCTCGTCGAGGTCGTAGACCGGCCGGCCCTTCTCGTCACCGCGCAGGTGTGCCTCGGTCATCGCTCCGGCGAGGCGACGGTAGCCGTCCACGTCACGGGCCAGGAGCAGCAGGTGGTCACCCTCGGGGTCGGGCACGCCGTTCTGCGGCCCGGTCAGGTTGAGGGAGAGCTCCGCGCCGTACACCGTCTTGATCCTGCTGTCGGCCGCCCTGGCCGTCTCAGCGAACAGCGGCGCGCCGTAGAAGCCGTCGTGGTCGGTCAGGGCGAGCCCGTGCAGGCCCAGCCGCAGCGCCTCCACGACCAGGGCGTCGGGGCCGCTGGCTCCGTCGAGGAAGCTGAAGTTGGAGTGGCAGTGCAGCTCGGCGTACGGCGTCACCTCGCCCTGCGGCTCGGGCACCTCGATGCGACCGGGGCGCCGGCGACGACGGGAGATCGGGGCATCGCCGTGCGGATCCAGCGGCGGCTTGCCGGAGAGCCGGCGCTCCAGCTCCCTCCAGGGCATCGCGGGGTTGTTCCAGCCCATCAGCGGACCTGCTGGTTCGTCGAGGCAGGCAGCCGAACCGCCGCTTCCCTCGCGGAGTCCGCCACGGGAGGCCTCGGCCGGCCTGCATACCTCGACGAACCGACCTGCTCAGTCATAAGCCGCCTCCGTCATCCAGCCGCTGCCGTCGAAGGCGACCAGCCAGGCCCGGCCGTCGACGCCGACCATCTGAAACCGCACCAGGGTCCGGCCGCCCTCCCACCACTGCTCGTCGACCGGCCAGGGGCCCGCCCAGGACGCGACCGGCTGCCAGGCCTCGGCGTCACCGGGCTTGATCCGGGCCGGGTCACCGGTCATCCGGCCACGCGGCAGCACCGCGAGCGGACGCCCGGTCGCATCGAGCACGTCGGCGCTCCACGGCGCGAGGAAGACCCGGGCCGGTGCCGGCGGCGGAATCGATCCTGGCCACGGCAGCCCACGCGGCCGCAGCGCCCTGGCCCGCTCGCCCCAGGGCACCAGCGCCTGTCGGTCGGCGGGACCGCGGCCGCCCTGGAGCACCGGTGCCACCACCGCCTCCTGACCGAGCATGCCCTGCACCCGGGCGATGCCACGCTCGACCCTGGCATCGGTCCCGCCCCACAGGCCGTCGGCATGGTCGGCCTCGGGGACCATCGTCTCGGGGACCAGCCGCACCCGGGTGATGGCCGAGCGGATGTCGCCCACCCGCAGCGAGCCGACCAGCTGCCAGTGCAACCGATCGATCAGGTCGGTGGCGGCGAACCAGCGCGGGTGCAGCCAGCGCCGCTCCGAGGCGAGGGCACCGTCGGCCTCGACGGCGAGCAGGACCTCGGTGCAGACCAGTTGACGGGTGGCGAGCTGGGCGACGAACCGCTCCGCCGTCCGACGGGCGGAGAAGCAGACCGCCTCGGCGGAGTCCAGGGCGGGCTCGAAGTCGACCTCGCAGACCAGCTCCGGCGGCGGCGTGCGGGTCGTCAGCGGTCGTGCGCCGCCGCCGTGCAGAACCCGGTGCACCCATGCCACCCGGGTGCCGAAGCGCGCCTCGACGTCGGCGGCGGACAGCCCCGCCAGATCGCCCAGCCCCGGCAACCCGAGCCGCTTGAGCAGGCTCACCGCCTCGGGCTCGTCGAGCACGTCGACCGGCAGGGTGCGCAGGAACACCCCCGACTCCCCCGGTGGCACCACGAAGCTCTCCTGTACGCCGGCGCAGCGGGCCGCCTGCTCGGCGGTGAAGAGCTCGTCGGCGATACCGATGCGCACGTCGCGCACTCCGAGCCGGACCAGGCACTCCGCGATCACCGCCCCCGCCTCGGGCTCGCCCCCGTAGAACCGGCCCGGTGACCTCAACGCCGCCAGGCCCGGGCGCAGCGGGGCGACCCCTGGACGCAGCTCCTCCAGCGCCGCCAGCACCTGCTCGAAGCGCCGAACGTCGCGCTCCGGGACCTCGTCGAGCACCACCAGCTCGGGACAGCGGGCCTGCGCATCACGGCGCCGCATGCCTCGCCGCACGCCGAAGTCGCGGGCGGCGCCGTTGCAGGCCTGCACGATGTTGGCGGCGAAGACCGCTGCGGGCAGGTGCCCGGGCAGGTCGCGGTCGGCCAACGCGGCGACGACAGGCCAGTCGGCGCACCACACCACGAGCGTGCGTTGGGTCATCAGCCGACCTCACGGCTCTCGACCGCACGGCTCGCGACCTCGCGGCCGGCCCAGCGGGCAGGCCCGGGAGCGACGACACCCTCGGGCCCAGGGAACAGCAGTGCCGTGCGACGTGGCGGAGCGGAACCCCTGCGGACCTCCAGCACGACCCGGCGCGAGCGCAGATGGCCCTCACCCCGGCCGGTGCCCACCCACTGGGGCTCGACGAGGCTCACCGATGCCTCGGCCCGCGGCCAGGCCCCGAGCGAGACCAGGGCGGCACCACGCTTGCGCAACCGGGCGGAGAGCTTGGCCGCGGCGGCCTCCGACACCCGCCCGGTCGGCCTGACCAGCACCAGCGAGGTCACGTCGACCAGCGCCGCCGTCGCCTCCAACCACGCCTCTCCCGGGTCGGGGACCAGGATGGTGCGCTCGAGCACCACCCCCAGCTCCGCGGCGGCCTCGGCACCGAAGTCGCTCAGCCCCACCGCCGCACACCAGGCGCCGCCACGCGAGGGGCCGGCCATCAGCGCCAGCGCGAGACTGGCGCTGTCGACCTGGTAGCTGCCGCCCACCCGCAGCCGGATCACCTGGGAGAGCCCCGGAAGCGCATCGAGCTCGGGCCGGGCGAGCCCGTCCTCCATCCCGCGCATGCGCTCGCGCAGCCGGGCGATCGCGGCCGTAGGGTCGGCCTGCGGATCGGGGGTGAGGAGTGCGGCTGTCACTCCTCTATGTTCGAACATTTGTTCGAACGGATCAAGTGGGGATCCCCAGCAATCGCAGCGCCAGCGGCTCGCGCCTCAAACCGTCGCGGCGACGTACTCCTCGATCTTCGCACGACCCTCCGCGCCGAGCGCCGCCAGGATCTCCGGGACGTCGAACAGGGGTCGCAGCGAGTGGTCGAGGTTGAGCGCCCTGAAGAGCGTGGAGACGGTCAGCCCGTGACCGGGCCGGTGCACCACCTCGATCTCGTCCCCGGCCCGCACCACCCCCTCCTGGAGCACGCGCAGGTAGGGTCCGGGCCGCGCTTCGAGAGCGAAGCGCTTCACCCAGGCCTTGTTGTCGTGCCCGGTGACGCCCATCCAGTTCTTGAAGTCGTTGCACGGCGTGCGCACGTGACACACCTCGACCTCCGCCGTACCGATCCGCCAGCGCTCGCCCACCTCCGCGCCGTTGACATCGATGCCCTCGGTGGTGAGGTTCTCGGAGAAGTGACCGTTGCGCAACCTCGCACCGAGCCGCTCACCCCAGAGGTCGAGGTCCTCGCGGGCGAAGACGTAGACCGCCTGGTCGGGACCGCCGTGGTGCTTGGTGTCCGAGACCACGTCACCGACCAGGCCGTTGCGATGCACCCGGACAGGGCCGTCGACCCCGCGCTTGTCCATCGAGGTGTAGCCCAGTCCGGCCCAGGCCGCGTCCTGCGGCCGGCCGACGTTGACGGAGAGCACCGATGCCATGGCCGGCATCCTCCCATCCCGATGTTACGGATTCACTCTCTGCGCGATCGGGCTACTGCACAGCCTTCGCCAGCGTGATCCATCGAGTGATCGCCGACCGGTCCGGCACGGGGACGGCCACCTCGTCCTTCAGGTTCACCAGCATCCGCACGATCACCCAGTCCCGAGCGCGATCCTCGTCCAGCCCGGCCGCGTCGACCAGCGCGAAGAACCTGTCCCGGACGCCGTCACGGACGCGGCCCTCGAGCTCCTCCCAGCGGTTCCACAGCATCGGTGCGACCTCGTAGTGCGGGTCCCCCGAGAGCGGCTTGGGGTCGATCGCCAACCACTTCTCGCCGCGCTCCTCCCGGGGAGCCAGGACGTTCGCGTAGTGCAGGTCGGTGTGGATCAGCCGGCCGTCGGTCGCCTCGTCCGCGGCGAAGTCGCGCGCGAGCGCCCGGGCGTGCTCGATCATCCGGCGCGGGATCGGCGCGGCGCGGTCGATCGCGGCAAGCTCCTCCACCCAGCGCGACGCATGTTCGGAGAGCCGCCGCAGCTGGGCCGGCGCGGGCACGTGCAGCCTGGCGTAGAGCCCGCCGACGATCTCGCAGGCCTGCAGGTCCCAGTGCTCGCCGAGGTCCTCGGAGCGGAGCCGCTCCAGCAGCAGCGCCCAGCGGTGCGGGTCGGCGCGCAGCAGCAGTACGGCGCCGCGCCCGTGCCAGTGCTGCAGCGCCAGGGCCTCGTGCTCGGCCTCGGGGTGCGGCCACCCGACCTTCAGCACCGCCCGCCGGCCGGCATCGGTGCGGACCGGCAGCACCAGCGCGGCATTGCCGTGCGTCGCCTCGCCGTCCGGCTGCAGCGACCACTCCTCGAGCAGCTCGGTCAGCAGCCGTGGGAGCCGGTCGAGCCAGGCGGCCCAGTCCGGCCCGCGGGCGGCGTACTCCCGCAGTGCGGGCGGGATCATCGACACCGGACTGTCACCGTGACAGTGTGCGGCGCCGCGCTCAGAACGCGGCGACCAGCGCGATCAGTGCGACGACCGCCGGGACCGCCACCGCCGCCCGGGCACGGCCGGAGCGCAGCTCGCCCAGCGAGCCTGCGGAGACGACGCCGCCGCCGACGGTGGCGACAGCGCTGAGGATGCCCCAGCCGATGTGACCGGAGATCAGCAGGACCAGCGTCGCGACGGCGCAGGCGCCGAGGATCGCCGAGCGCCGGGTGACGGTGGAGATATCAGCACTGCGTGACATGGTGACGACCCTACTTCTTGGACTTCTCGGCGGGCTGTGTGGTCGAGAGGGCGGCGACGAAGGCCTCCTGCGGAACCTCGACGCGGCCGACCATCTTCATCCGCTTCTTGCCCTCCTTCTGCTTCTCCAGCAGCTTGCGCTTGCGGCTGATGTCGCCGCCGTAGCACTTCGCCAGGACGTCCTTGCGGATGGCGCGGATGGTCTCGCGGGCGATGACCCGGGCTCCGATGGCGGCCTGGATCGGCACCTCGAACTGCTGGCGCGGGATCAGCTCGCGCAGCTTGCCGGCGAGCATGACGCCGTAGCCGTACGCCGCGTCGCGGTGCACGATCGCGCTGAACGCATCCACCGGCTCGCCCTGCAGCAGGATGTCGACCTTGACCAGGTCGGCGGCCTGGTCGCCGGCGAACTCGTAGTTGAGCGAGGCGTAGCCCTTCGTCTTCGACTTCAGCTGGTCGAAGAAGTCGAAGGCGATCTCACCCATCGGCAGGGTGTAGCGCATCTCGACGCGGTCCTCGGACAGGTAGTCCATCCCGAGCAGGGTGCCGCGCTTGTTCTGGCACAGCTCCATGATCGTGCCGATGTAGTCGCTCGGGCTCAGGATGGTCGCCTTGACGACCGGCTCACGCACCTCCTGGACCTTGCCGTCGGGATACTCCGAGGGATTGGTGACCTCGATCTCGGTGCCGTCCTCCATCGTCACGTGGTAGACGACGTTGGGCGCCGTGGAGATGAGGTCGAGGTTGAACTCGCGCTCGAGCCGCTCCCGGGTGATCTCCATGTGCAGCAGGCCGAGGAAGCCGATCCGGAAGCCGAAGCCGAGTGCTCCCGAGGTCTCCGGCTCGAAGGTCAACGCCGCGTCGTTGAGCTGGAGCTTCTCCAGCGCGTCGCGCAGCGTCGGGTAGTCGTCGCCGTCGATCGGGTAGAGACCGGCGAAGACCATCGGGTTGGGGTGCTCGTAGCCGCCGAGCGCCTCGGTCGCACTGTTGTGCTGGCTGGTGACGGTGTCACCCACCCGGGACTGGCGCACGTCCTTCACGCCGGTGATCAGATAGCCGGTCTCGCCGACGCCGAGGTCGGCTGCCTTGAGCGGCTCCGGACTGATCACGCCGAGCTCGAGCATCTCGTGGGTGGCACCGCTCGACATCATCTTGATCCGGTCGCGGTGGGTCAGCTTGCCGTCGAAGACCCGGACGTAGGTGACCACGCCGCGGTAGGTGTCGTAGACCGAGTCGAAGATCAGCGCCCGCGCCGGCGCGTCGGGGTCGCCGACCGGAGCCGGGACCTGCTTGACGATCTCGTTGAGCAGCGCCTCGACGCCCAGGCCGGTCTTGGCACTGGTCAGCAGCACGTCCGCGGGATCGCAGCCGACCAGGTTGGCCAGCTCCTCGGCGTACTTCTCCACGTTCGCGCTGGGCAGGTCGATCTTGTTCAGCACCGGGATGATGTGCAGGTCGGCACCCATGGCCAGGTAGAGGTTGGCCAGCGTCTGCGCCTCGATGCCCTGCGCGGCGTCGACCAGCAGGATGGCTGCCTCACAGGCCTGCAACGAGCGCGAGACCTCGTAGGTGAAGTCGACGTGCCCCGGCGTGTCGATCATGTTGAGCACGTAGGTGCCGGCCTCGATGTCCAGCTCGGCCGCCGCTTCCGGGGTGACCGTCCACGGCATCCGCACGGCCTGGGACTTGATCGTGATCCCACGCTCACGCTCGATGTCCATCCGGTCGAGGTACTGCGCCTTCGCCTCGCGCTCGCCGACGACGCCCGTCAGCTGCAGCATCCGGTCGGCCAGGGTGGACTTGCCGTGGTCGATGTGGGCGATGATGCAGAAGTTGCGGATGATCGCTGGATCAGTGGATCCGGGCACAGGTGCGGTCATGGTGTGGCCATTGTCCCCTGTCAGTACTGATGGAACCAAAGGGACAGGTACGCCGACTGCCCGGGACAGGTGATGTCACGGTCGCGACCTTGCTCCACCCACTGCGCCAGCGCCGCTGCGCCACCCTGGAACATCCAGTCGCCCTGGCAGCGGCGCAGCGCCTCGGCGCGGCCCCGGCTGCCGGCGGGTCGCCACTCGGGGAGCCCGAGCCGCAGGTCGCCGACCACGCGCTGCCACAGCGAGCCGATCGAGTAGACGCCCACGCCGTACCCCTGGTCGGTGTAGCCGCGCGCCGCACCCTTGACCACGGCGGCGTTGGCGGCGGTGTCCTGCGACCACTCGAAGCCCGTGACCGGCTCGACGTCGAGCCACACGAACGGGGTCTGGAGTCCGGCGCCGCGCAGCGTCGCGATGTTGAACAGCGCCTCCTGGTACCCGAGGTTGGCCAGCCGCCCGGCCGCCGTCCGCTCGTCGTAGGGACCGGTGCTCCCGTAGCGCTGGAGCGCGTCGCCGTAGGGGCCGCTGATCACCGAGTACGCCGAGACCAGCAGGTGCCGCTCCCTCGCCCAGGCCAGCTGCGAGCCGAGGCAGGGGTTGGCGACGAAGCCCGGGCCGTTGGTCAGCCCCAGGATCACGAACCGGGCCGAGGCCAGGGGCATCGGCGCCCCCTGCGAGCGCTTCTGCGCGATGCCCATCCCCTTCGGGCACTGCGGCCAGCTCGCGTCACCACCGACCACGGGCCCGCGGGCGGTGAAGGTCGGCAGCGGGGGGATCGAGAGCGACGGGACGGAGATCGACGGCGCCGCCGAGGTGGCCAGGACCGCGGGCGGCACCGGGCTCAAGGACGGAGCGGGGCTCGGCACGACGGCCGCCGATGCCGGCGGCGCGGCCGCCGTCGTGACGGCGGGGTCGGCCGCGGGCGCCGCCGTACCCCCGCACGCGGACAGCGCGAGGGCGAGCCCGACCGCGACGAGGGCCATCAGCATCCCGAGCCGTCCACGCACCCGGCGATCCTGTCAGGATGTGCGGGTGAGCGCGATCCCTGTCGACTTCCCCGTCGGCCGTACCGCCCGTCGCCTCGGCTGGGTGCACCTGCCACCGGCGATCCGCTCCGCTGTGGAGCGACGGCTCGGCTCACCCGTCGTCGAGGCGGTCTCCTGCGACGCGGGCTTCACCCCCGGGCTGGCCTCGGTGGTGACCTGCGCGGACGGCTCGCGGCACTTCCTCAAGGCGGCCTCCACCAAGGCGCAGAAGGTGGCCGCCGACGCCTATCGGATCGAGGCCCGCCGGTTGCGGACGCTGCCGCCGACGGTGCCGGCGCCGCGGCTGCGCTGGGTGCACGAGGCCGATGACTGGGTCGTGCTCGGCATCGAGTACGTCGAGGGCAGGGCCCCGCTGCGGCCCTGGACGCCCGATGACCTGGCTGCGTGCTCCCGGATGCTGGTCGACGCCGCCGGCGCGCTCACCCCGGCGCCGGGCCTCGGCGTACCGACCTATGCCGAGGAACTCGGCTCCTGGGCCGAGCTGTGGACGACCCGGTTGGCCGGCCTGCCCCACGCCCACGAGTGCGCGGCGCTGGCGGCGCGGATCGGCGAGGTGAGCGCCGGCGAGACGCTGGTGCACTGCGACGTGCGCGACGACAACCTGCTGCTCGGCGACGGGGGCGAGGTGTGGCTGTGCGACTGGAACTGGCCGGTGCGAGGCGCAGCGTGGCTCGACTCGCTGATCCTGCTCATCGGACCGCGCGGCGACGGGCTCGACGTGAAAGGTCACCTCGCCGAGCACCCGCTGCTCTCGACAGTGGCCTCCGAGGACGTGGACGTGGCGCTCGCGCATCTGCTCGGCTACTTCACCGCCTCGGCGGACCTCCCCCGGGTGAGCAACTCGCCGTACCTGCGGACGATCGCCGGTTGGCAGCGAGACGTGCTCTTCCGCTGGCTCGCCGAGCGGCGGGGCTGGTGAATTTGAGGCGTCAGCAGCGCCGCTGGTAACCTCGGTGGTCGCGTGTTCGCAGTTGGGCCTCTCCCCTCTGATTTCCCCGAGGGGCCGGGCGGATCGCACCGAAGACCTGACTGACCGAACCCAAGGACTGAAAGAAGCACATGGCGAACATCAAGTCGCAGATCAAGCGCAACAAGCAGGCCCTGAAGGCCCAGGCCCGCAACAAGGCCGTCAAGAGCGAGCTGAAGACCGCTATCCGCAAGTTCCGCGAGGCCGCTCGGGCCGGGGACAAGGAGACCGCGGCCAAGCTCGGCCAGGACGCGAACCGTCTCCTGGACAAGGCCGCCTCGAAGGGCGTCATCCACAAGAACCAGGCCGCCAACCGCAAGTCGGCCGTCTCCAAGCAGGCCGCCTCGCTCTGAGGTCGCACCACAAGCACCGCCCAGCAGGCCCCGCGCACCAGCGCGGGGCCTGCTGGCTTTCCGGGCGACGAGCGTCGGTGACGCCGTCAGCGGCGCAGGCCGGTGATGGTCAGGACGAGCCGCTCCAGGGTGTACTCCGGGTCGCTGGCGGCACCCTTGAGGTCGGCGTCCGCGCGTGCGACGGCCCGGATCGCAGCGGCGAGCGAGGCGTCGTCCCACCCGCGAGCGACGGCCGGCAGCTTCTTCAGCTGGTAGGGATTGATGTCCTTGCGATTCCCGCCGACGTAGTTGGCCAGCGTGCGCAGCTGTCCGGCGACGCTGCTGAGCAGGTAGACAGGGCTGGTGCCGGACTCGATGGCCCAGCGGACGCCCTCCATCGCCTGCAGCCGCTGACCCGCGAGCAGTGCGTCGGCTATCTCGAAGTTCTTCACCTCCGCGCGGCCGCCGAAGTATTGAGCGACCTCCGCCGTCCCGATCCGGGCACCCGGGAAGTCGCTGACCAGCTGTTGGACCGCCGAGGCCAGCATCCGCAGGTCCTCACCGACCGCCTGCACCAGCGCGGCGGCGGCCTCGGTGTCGACGCGCGCACCTCGCGCCCGACCCTCACCGACCACGAACGCGGGCAGGTCCCACGACTTGACCGCCTCGGACTTCACCTCGGTCACCGTGGCCAGCTTGCGCAGCTTGGCGAGGGTGCCGCTCCCCCGCGGGCCGCCGCCGTGCACCAGCACCAGGGCGACCTCCTCGGCGGGCCGGGAGGCGTAGTCGACCAACCCGGCGACGGACTCGTCCGGGAGTTGCTCGAAGGCCCGCACCACCACGCACCGCACGCTGGAGAACAGGCTCGGGGCGCTGAGCTCGCCGAGGGTCGCCAGCGTCAGGTCGGCGGCGACCGCCTCGGAGAACTCGGCCTGGTCGTCGTGCGCGCGCACAGCGGCGCGCACCGCCTGGACGGTGCGCTCGCTGAGGAACTCCTCCTTGCCCGTCACCAGGGTGACCCGGCCGAGCACGTCGGCGGCCCGGGGCGAGGCGGGTGCGGAAGGAGGTGCCATGGTGCGGCCAGCCTGCCACACGGCACCGACCGATCAGGCGCCTGGGCACGGTCCGTGCGGACCCATCCCCGCCGTTCACGTCACCTCGATCGACCCGAATCGTTAAGGTCTAGGCCGGATACAGGCCCCTGACGGTGTCCCCCCACCATCTACGGAGAACTCCATGCACGTGACATATCGCTGCCTTGCCGCCGCCACGGCGGCTCTGCTCGCGGGACCGATGCTCGCCGCCGGCGCCGCCGACGCCCGTTCCGCCGGCACCTCCCCGACCGCTGCGCCCAGCGCGGTGACTGTCGCTCACCGCGCGGTCGACGCGCCCGGACAGGATCCGGACACGCTCAACGGCCACGGTCTCTACAAGGTCAGTCTGAGCAACACCGCCGATGGACACATCCTGGTGAAGTGGAAGTGGAAGAAGTCGCGCAGCAAGCGCCTCAAGAAGTGGAAGATCGTCACCTCCACCTCACGCACCACCCAGACCGACGTGACGACCTACACCGCCAAGCGCAAGAAGCGCTCGATCGTCGTGTCGCCCGCGCCGTCGGTGACCCCGGCCTCGGGTGACTACACCTTCGTCAAGGTCTACACCGTGCCCAAGCACGGCAAGAAGCACGGCAGCGCGACGCACTGGATCCAGGCGCCCGTGACGGCGCACCCGACCGGCAGCGCCCGGGTGACGATCGGGACGTTCAACGTCCGCGACGCGGACCTCGACAAGTCCGGTCCGCACACCTGGGCCAACCGCAAGCAGAACGTGATCAACACGATCAAGAGCTCCGGCGCGGGGATCGTCAACCTGCAGGAGGCCAGCGGGATGAAGAAGGATGCGCAGGGTTACTCCTACCTGTCCCAGCTCCAGGACATCGCGCAGGGCACCGGGATGACGCCGGCCAACCCCAACTATCGCTCCTTCTTCGCGGGCAGCGGCAGCCAGGGCACCCGGATCCTCTACAACAGCAACCTCTACACGGTCTCCAGCGAGGGCCACGCCCAGCTCACGGGCAGTCGCTTCATCGAGTGGGCGAAGTTCACCGAGCGCAGCAGCGGTCGGACGTTCTGGGACGTGTCGATGCACCTGTTCAGCAACACCTCCGCAGCGGGAGAGAACACCCGGGTGCAGGAGGCGAGGCAGATCATCGCCCGTGTCGGGGCGCTCCACGCCAGCGACGGCTCGCCGGTCTACCTCGCGGGCGACAGCAACTCGACCATCTACAGCAAGCCCAAGGGCCTGGTGCACCGCACGTTCATCGGAGCCGGCTTCTACGACGCCTTCGCGACGACATCGATCACCAACCAGGCCTACCCGACCACGAACGACTTCGACTTCCCGGTCAAGCCCAGCCCGCACCGTCGCGACGTGATCCTCAGCTACGGCGCCCCGAAGGGCTCCTTCTGGTACCGCAACCTCTTCTACAACAGCGCAGCCCACGTCGCCTCGGACCACTTCATGCAGGTCGCCCAGCTGCCGCTGTGACAGCTCAGCGGGTCGCATAGCCCAACCCGTTCGCACCGACCGTGACGGCCACCGTGCCGTCGCGGTCGGTGCGCAGCACCGGGATACCGGCAGCAGTCAGCGGACCGAGCGTGGAGGCCGCCGGATGGCCGTAGTCGTTGTCGGCCCCGACCGACGCGATCGCCAGCCTCGGCCGAAGCCCGAGCAGCCAGCCCTCGTCCTGGTAGCGCGAGCCATGGTGCGGAATCTTCAGCACGTCGACAGCCAGGCCGGGAACCGTCCGGGCGATCTCCTCCTGGCCGTCGGGTTCGACGTCGCCGGTGAGCAGGATCCGGATGCCGTGGGTCAGCGCCAGCAGCACCACACTCGCCCCGTTGGCCGTAGACCCGTCGCCGGGCCCCTCGGTCGGCGAATCGGGCAGCGGCCACAGCACCTGGAGCGTCACCTCACCGATCCGCACACTGGCGCCGTACGGCGCGGGCACCGGCGCCACCCCGGCTGACCGCGCCGTGTGCTGCAGCAGCGCCACGCCGTCGGGCGGGTCCTGCAACCGGGTCGTCCACACCCTGTCCACCTGCCGACCGTCGAAGACGGCGCCGACCCCGTCCACATGGTCGGCATGGAAGTGGGTGAGCACGAACAGCGCCACCCGGCGCACCTGGAGTCGGTCGAGGCAGGCATCCATCGGGCCCGGGTCGGGTCCGGCGTCGACCACGACGGCCGTGTGCGGGCCGACCCGGAGGACGGTGCCGTCGCCCTGACCCACGTCGCACACGACGTATACCCAGTCGGCCGGGGGCCAGCCAGGGGTCGGCCAGCGCACCACCGACGCCACCACCACGCTCAGACAGCACGCCGCACCCACCCCACGATGTCGCAGCAACCGGGGCGCGCACAGACCCGCCGCCACGGTGAGCACCGTGAGCACCGTCAGCGCGATGACACCGGTGCCCCAGTCGAGCGCCGCGGTGGGCAACGCGGCGGCGTGCCGGGCCACCGCGACGATCCAGGCCACGCACCACGAGGCGAGCCAACCGAAGCAGCGCCCGAGCCCGGGCCAGACCAGCCCGACCAGCCCACCGAGCAGGCCGAGCACCGTCGCCGGGCCGACCGCCGGCTCGGCGAGGAGGTTGGCCGGCACCGCGACGACACTGACCTGACCGGAGATGACGGCGATCAGCGGTGTGCACGCCAGCTGTGCCGCGGCGGGTACGGCGATGGCCTCGGCCAACCACCGCGGGAGCCACCGACCCAGCGCGTCGCGCCATGCCGGCGCGAGCAGCAGGATCCCGGCCGTCGCCAGCACCGAGAGCGCGAAGCCGGGCGAGACCGCCAGCACGGGATCGAGCAGCATCAGACCGACCACGGCGGCACCGAGACCGCGCAGCGCTCGGGAACGGCCGTTGTGTCCCATGGCCAGCAGCCCGACGGCGCCCATCGCCGCGGCGCGCAGCACGCTCGGCTCCGATCGCGCGAGCAGCACGAAGCCGCCGATCCCGGATGCCGCCACGACGGTGAGCCAACGCCCTCTGACCCCGGCCCACCGCGCGACCAGCAGCAGGAAGCCGACGACCAGGGTCAGGTTGGTCCCGGAGACGGCGAGCAGGTGGGTCAGCCCGGTCGCCCGGAAGGAGTCCGCCAACGCGTCGTCGACGTCGCTCTCGTCCCCGTCCACGAGGGCGGGCACGATCGCCCGCTCCGCTGCGGGCCTTCCGGCGACCGAGGCTCGGATCTGTGCTCTGAGGCGCGAGGACGCGCTCCACCACGCGCTGGGTGGAGCGACCACCTGCGGCTCGGTCTGGGCCAGCAGCAGCGCCGCCACATCGGAATCGTCCGCCGCGACGAGCCGCCCGGAGGTGGTGATCGACGTACCGAGGCGAACACCCGCCCACGCATCGTCACCGAGCAGGATGACCGGCGCCCTGACCGCGTAGGCCTGGCCGCGGCCCGTGACCCGCCGGATCTGGACACGGAGGAGCTGCTGGGTGCCATGCGCCTCCACCACGGTGCGCGCATCGCTGGTGACCACGCCGACCACGTCGGCCACCGCACCCCGCCGGGCCAGCTGCGCGACGGGATCGTGCCGCATCTGAGCCGTCCGCAGGCCGGCCACCGCCACGACGGTCAGGAGCACCGCCAGCGCCGCGACGACAGTGGCCCGCAGTCGCGGGCGGCACGCTGCCGTGATCGTGGCACCGACGGCGACCGGCAGTATCAGCACCCAGGGCGGGATCGGAAGGTGGGCCTCGACCGCCAGGCCGCCGACCCAGGCACAGGCACCGAGCAACGGCAGCCGGAGGTCGCGCACGCCCGTCACACCGTCACGAACGGCGTCAGCTTGGCCAGCGTGGCAGGACCGATGCCGTCGACCTCGAGCAGCTCCTGCACCGAGGTGAACCCGCCGTTCTGCTCGCGCCACTCCAGGATCGATTGAGCGGTGACCGGTCCGACGCCCGGGAGCGTGTCGAGCTGCTCGGCGGTCGCGGTGTTGAGATCGACCGACGCGGGCGTTGTCGGTGTCCCGACAGGCGCCCCCGCGGGCGCCTGGGCGCCGGCCCCGGCCACCGCGGCGCCCCCGGAGACTCCGCCACCCGCACCGACGACGATCTGCTGGCCGTCGGTGAGAACGGCCGCGAGGTTGAGCCCGTCGAGGACGCGGTGGCGTGGCACTCCCCCGGCCGCCCGCAAGGCATCGGTCACCCGGGAGCCGGCGGGCACGACGACGATGCCGGCGTGCGCGACCTTGCCCTCGACGTCCACGGTGACCATCGCCGCCGGCGACGTCGGGGCGGTGGCCGCCGAGGTGGTGGCCGCCGACGTGGTGGCGAAGGGGGCGGTCGCCGTTGGGGCGGTCGGCACCGAGGCAGCCGACGCCGAACCCAGTGGCGTCACCAGGGGCGAAGCGGCGGCCGGCGTCGCCACCACCGTGGTCGCCCGACCGCGGGCGAGCCACCAGCAGGTCGCCACCAGGGCGACGACCAGAGCAAGGACGACGACGGCGAGCTGCGCCGTCCCGAGTCGTGCCCGGCCCTGGAGCACCTCCGGCAGTCGCGGAGCGATCGCGGTGGATCGCCGTGACGCGTGCCGGCCCGGGAACGGCACCGTCACCGGGCCGGGCGCCGGCACCGGCGGCGGTTCCCACTCGGCCTCGCCGCTCTCGCCGGCCCGGATCGCGACGCTGGTGTGGGCACCCCACCACTCCTGCGTCACGTCGTCGGCAGCGTCAGGGGCCGGCTCAGGGCTGGGATCGGGGCTGGGATCGGGGCTGGGATCGGGGCTGGGATCGGGGCTGGGATCGGCACGCAGCAGGGCGAGCCGACGGGCCAGCGCCTCCTGGTGGGCGTCGGGTCGTGTGCGCATGGCTCGACGCTAGGAACTCTCCCGCCTCCCCGCGCGGCCTGCCGACCCGACTGGGGACAACGCCGCGAAAGCGACCGCCTGTGGACGGAAAGCATCCAGGACGGCGCCTGTTGCAGGACCTCGTGCGGCCGGTAGGACGATGCTCAGAGCGCCGGTGTCACCACGACGGCCACCATCCCCGGCCCCACGTGCGCTCCGAGCCCTGCCCCTACCTGGCCGCACCGCACCGGCGACCGCAGCCGGTCACCGAGACGGGTCGACAAGGAGTCGGCGAGGCGCTCGGCGCGCTCGGCAGCCGCCAGGTGCGCGACGGCCACCTCGACCGGCCCGTCCCCCGCGGCCTCCAGCGCGAGCTCCTCCATCCGAGCGAGCGCGCGCTGGGCGGTGCGGACCTTCTCCAAGACCTTGATCCGCCCGTCGTCGAGGGTCAGCAACGGCTTGACGGCCAGGGCCGAGCCGAGCAGGGCCGCCGCCGTCCCGATCCGGCCGCCGCGGCGCATGGGCTCCAGCGAGTCGACGTAGATGAGCGACCGGGTCGCCTCGGCACGAGCCTTGGCGACCAGCGCCGCCTCCGTCGCCGACGCACCCCGCCGTACGGCGGCGACGGCTGCCGACGCGGCGAAGCCGACTCCCGGGCCGACGGCGCGGGTGTCGAGGGCGACGACCGGGATCGCTGACTCACGGGCGGCCAGCTGGGCCGATTCGAAGGTGCCGCTCATGTCGGCCGAGAGATGGATCGAGAGGATCTCGGCGTACCCCTCGGCGGCGAGCCGGGCGTAGGTCTCGCGCATCGTGGCGGGCGCGGGCCGCGAGGTGGTCACGTTCCTCTTCGCGGCGAAGGCGGCGACGACCGCGTCCGGGGAGGCCCGCTCGTCGCCCTCGGGGAAGCTCTCCCCGTCGATGATCACCTCGAGGGGAACGACGCTCACGCCGTCCGGCGCCTCACCCGAGGGATAGAGGGCGGTCGAGTCGGTGACGACCGCGACCTTCGGCGCCGAGGGCATGGCGAAACCCTATCCGTTGGGTGGAGGAGCGACAGACTCCCGTGGAACGGGGTACTTGAGCTCACCATGACGATCGAGATCAACGAACGCGAGCCGAACAGCGACCCCGCCGAGCTGCACGGGATCATCCTGGTGCTTGTCCTGGTGGCGCTGCTGACCGCTATCTGCTGGCTCAGTCTCTGACCGGTTCGGGCGGTGCCGGAGGCACCGACCACGACCACTCGTGGCCCGAGAACTGACCTCTCGACCCGCGAAAGGTGACGTCTCGACGGTTCAGGGGACGATGTTGACCAGCTTCGGCGCGCGCAGGATCACCTTGCGCGGCGTCGCACCGTCCAGCAGGGCGGCGATCGTCGGGTCGGCCAGCGCCGCCGCCTCCAGGTCGGCCTCGCTGACGGCCGGCGACACCTCGAGCCGGGCGCGCACCTTCCCGGCGACCTGGACGACCGCGGTGACGGTGTCCTCCACCAGCAGGGCCTCGTCCACGACGGGCCAGCCGGCGCGGGCCACGGTGCCGGTCTGGTCGGGATTGCGGCCCAGCCGCTCCCACATCTCCTCGGCCGTGTAGGGCGCGACCAGCGAGAGCAGGATCGCGACGGCCTCGGTTGCCTCCCGCACGGCCGGGTCGGCCGGGCCGACCTGCTCGTTGTCGATCGCCTTGCGGGTCGCGTTGACCAGCTCCATCGTCCGCGCGACGACCACGTTGAAGCGGTAGGTCTCCATGAGGTGCTCGACCTCGTGCAGCGTCTTGTGCGTCACGCGGCGCAGCGCCACGTCACCCCCGGCGAAGGAGACGCCCGGCTCCGAGGTGACCTCGCCCGCCAGCCGCCAGGCACGCTGCAGGAAGCGCAGCGAGCCGGCCGGCGAGACGTCGGCCCAGTCGATGTTGTCCTCCGGCGGGCTGGCGAAGACCAGGGTCAGCCGTACGGCGTCGACGCCGTACGCGTCCAGCTGCTCGCCCAGGTTGACGCCGTTGCCCAGCGACTTCGACATCTTCTTGCCCTGGTTGATCACCACGCCCTGGCTCATCAGCCGGCTGAACGGCTCCTCGAAGTCCAGGTAGCCGTGGTCGTGCAGCACCTTGGTGAAGAACCGGCTGTAGAGCAGGTGGAGCACGGCGTGCTCGACGCCGCCGACGTACTGGTCGATCGGACCCCACGCGCGCATCGCCTCGACGTCGAAGGGAGCGGTGTCCAGGTGTGGCGAGACGTAGCGCAGGTAGTACCACGAGGAGTCCACGAAGGTGTCCATCGTGTCGGAGTCGCGCTTGGCCGGGCCGCCGCACTGCGGGCACGCGACGTTGACCCAGTCCTCGATCGCCGCCAGCGGCGAGCTGCCCTTGGGCTTGAGCTCCTCGCCGCGCACGTCGTCGGGCAGCCGCACCGGCAGCTGGTCCTCCGGTACCGCGACCTCGCCGCACGCCTCGCAGTGGATGATGGGGATCGGAGCGCCCCAGAACCGCTGGCGGGAGAGCAGCCAGTCGCGCAGCCGGAAGTTGACCGTCCGCTCGCCGGTGCCGGCAGACTCCAGCTTCTCGATCGCGGCGGCGACCTGACCGGCCTTGTCGTACGGCTGCTCGGGGTCGTAGACGGGCACGATCGGCAGGCCGAAGACCTCGGCGAACTCGCGGTCGCGCTCGTCGTGGGCCGGGACGGCCATGATCGCGCCGGTGCCGTAGTCGGCCAGCACGTAGTCGGCGGCCCAGACCGGGATCTGCTCCCCGGTCAGCGGGTTCGTGGCGGTGATGCCGAGGTCCACGCCGGTCTTGGGCCGGTCGGTGGCCAGGCGGTCGATGTCGGAGGCCTTGCGGACCTCCTCCAGGTAGCTCTCCAGGTCACCGGCGCGGCTCGGCGCGACCACCTCGGAGGCCAGCGCGGCGTCCGCCGCGATCACCATGAACGTCGCGCCCGAGAGCGTGTCGGGTCGCGTCGTGAAGACCGTGACCGTGCGCTGCGAGCCGTCGGCCAGCTGCAGCACGAAGTCGACGTGCGCCCCCTCCGAGCGACCGATCCAGTTGCGCTGGGAGTGGACGACCCGCTCGGGCCAGCTGCCCTCCAGCTGGTCGATCCCGTCGAGCAGCCGCTGGGCGTAGTCGGTGATCTTGAAGTACCACTGGGTCAGCTCCTTCTTGGTCACCACCGCCCCGCAACGCTCGCAGGTGCCGTCGGCCAGGACCTGCTCGTTGGCGAGCACCGTCTGGTCGTTGGGGCACCAGTTGACCGGGGAGTTCTTGCGGTAGGCCAATCCCCACTCGCGGAACTTCAGGAACAGCCACTGCGTCCAGCGGTAGTACTCCGGGTCGGAGGTGTGCAGCCGGGTGGACCAGTCGAAGCTGACGCCGTAGCGCTTGAACGACTCGGCCTGGGTCTCGATGTTCGCGTAGGTGAACTGCGCCGGGTGCTCGTTGCGCTTGATCGCGGCGTTCTCCGCCGGCAGGCCGAAGGAGTCCCAGCCGATCGGGTTGAGGACGTCGTAGCCCTGGTGCCACCAGTAGCGCGCGATCACGTCGTGCAGCGCCATCACCTCGGCGTGACCCATGTGCAGGTCGCCGGAGGGGTAGGGGAACATCGTCAGGGCGTACCGCTTGGGAGCAGGAACGCCGGGACTGCTCTCGCGCAGCCCGGCCCTGAACGGCTCCAGCCGCTCCCAGACCGGTCGCCACTTCTCCTGCAGCGCCGCTGCGTCGTACGCCGCGGTCTCCTGCTGCTCCTGCGTCATCGTTCCCGTTCCTCTACCGCTCGACCTCGAGTGCCCCTGACATGAAAAAACCCCTCGCAGGGAGGGGTTGCCGCGCGATCGCAGGGATCAACGCGGCATGGCAAGAAGAAGGGCGCTCGTCTGCACCCGCTCAGGGTACTCCACTCAGGCGGGCAGGAGCAGGGTGGGGAGCAGGTCGCGGATGGAGGCCTCGATCCGGTCCACCGCCTCGGACGCGTGGTCGTGCATGCCGAGCAGCGCCTGCTGGAACAGGCCGTCGACGATCGCGTACGCCGTCGCGGGCGGCACCGCGATGCCCCTGTCGGCCAGGCTCGCGTAGCGGGTGACCACGCGCCACACCATGTCCTGGAGCCAGCCGTCGATGAGCGCGACCGTCTCGCGCAGCGGCTCCTCGAACATGCTGGCGGTGCGCAGGTCGTACCAGAGCCGGTGCATCGGGGCGTCCTCGACGAGGGTCTCACGCAGCTTGGCGACGAACCCGTCGATCAGCCCCTGCGCGGAATCCGCCGCCTCGATCACGTCGTCGTAACGCAACACGCATGTCGACTTGTGGAATCGCACGCAGTAGACGATCAGCTCGAACTTGTCGCGGAAGTAGTAGTGCACGACGCCGTGACTGAACGGCGAGTTGGCCGCTATCTCTCGCAGGCTGGTGCGCGCGTAGCCAAGCTCCCCCAGCGTCACCAGCGCGGACTCGGCGAGCTGGTCGCGACGCTGCTGGTGCTTGTCGACCTTCGTTCGCCGGCGGCGCGGGACGACGGTGGCGGTGGCTACCGATTCCTCCACGAGCTCAGCGCTCATCGTGCACCCCTTTCGCTGGCAGCAACCTCGTCACTCTAACCGGTGGGACGGGTTGAGGAACCCGAATCGGCCCGAGTGGAGAATCTGTCGGGAGGCCCCGGAATTTTTTGACGAACGTCAAGTCACCGCGCATGCGGAGGGATGATCCGGATATACGAGCGGCGCTCGTCACACAGGGCGTACACAGCACCGAAAATTCATTTACCGAATGATTTGGAACCGCTTGCACTCCGTGTGAAGATGTCCCTGCGCCGCTGACCTGCCGCGCGGCCTGCGGCGAGGACCCCCCCATCTCGTCAAGGTCGTCGCCGGGTCAGCGGCGTCTCGCATCTCCGTCGTCGGGCCGGCGTGATCTGCCTCCCATCGCCCGGCGACGAGTGCCTAAGCGGAGGCTTCGTCCATTACCGTGATGCCCATGACGACGATGAGCCGGGAAGCCGAGATCGCCTCCCACACCTCGCCCGGACGCGCCCGCCTCGAGCTGCTCATCATCGGTACGGCGGCGCTCGCGGTGTCGCTGTGTCAGTCGCTCCTGATCCCCATCCTCGGCATCCTCCCCCAGCAGATCCCCTCACACCCCTCCAGCGCCGCTGTCGAGTGGCTGCTGACCTCCACGCTGCTCGTCGGCGCCGTGGCGGTGCCGCTCTTCGGCCGGCTCGGCGACATGTTCGGCAAGCGGCTGATGCTGATGGTCGCCGTGCTGGCACTCGTCGTCGGCTCGGTGCTGTGCGGCGTCACCTCCGCGATGCCCCTCCTCATCCTCGGTCGCGCGATCCAGGGGGCGTCGATGGCGGCGATCCCGCTCGGCATCAGCCTGCTGGCCTCGCTCCTGCCGCGCGAGAAGGTCGGGCGCGCGATCGCGCTGATCAGCGCGATGCTGGGCGTCGGCGGCGCGCTCGCGCTGCCGATCGGCGGCTTCGTCGGCGAGCACGCCGACTTCCACTGGCTGTTCTGGATCACCGCGATCGTCGGCGGCCTCTCCTTGGGCGGCATCCTCCTGGTCGTCCCCGAGGCTCCCAGCCGCTCCCGAGGCCGGGTCGACGTCGTCGGCGCGGTCCTGCTGAGCGCGGCGCTCGTGGCACTGCTGCTGCCGCTCGCCCAGACCTCCACGTGGGGCTGGGGCTCGCCGAAGACGATCGGTCTGCTGGTGCTCGCCGTCGTCCTGCTCCTCGTCTTCGGGCTCGTCCAGACCCGCACCCGTGAGCCCCTGGTTGACCTGG